>JBEDBL010000202.1:0-4938 GCA_041177245.1 Verrucomicrobiota bacterium | reverse complement strand
ATCGTGAGTTCCGTTGGCGGAGGCTTTGGGACTGTCGCCCATGCGCTTCCACCCGTTGATGCTTTGACGGGTGACCCCGAGGATTTCGGCCAACTCGTGGTAATTGGATGCCGTGGGTGCCTCGGCGCCAGTCGAGCCTGCGGCGATCGACTGGAGCATGGATCTTTCACCGCGGGTGAGTTTGCCCCCGGATTGGACACGGCTAATGAGGTTGCTGAAATCGCGGGTGAGAATCTTGCGCGCGACTTCCGGCGGAATCTGCTCCATTCAAGGAGCTGGCGGAGTCAAAGCGGACGACCAACCGCGTTGATGAATGCCTTCGCCGGAAAGTGATCGGGCAGGGACATAAACGGCGTGTTTGCCAAATGCGACTGAACGTCGAGCCAGTCGATTTCATTGTCCACGGTCATGGCCTGCTCGACGTAAGACTCGATCAGATAAATCGCATTGTTCATCGATCCGATGATACTGCGGTTGCTTCGCTTGGTGGCTACCACGGTGATGTTTGCCCCGTCAAAGTCGCCGTTTACCATCATGTAGGAGGCCTCGATGTGCAGAAGTAGGTGCTGGAGGAAGCTCTCGTAGGTCTTGTAGAGACGCAGGTCCATGATGAGGGGCCAGAGTGAGGCATCGTGCATGATCAAAGCGTGGGTGCCGGCGCGCGGAATGCGGAAGATGTCGGCACTCCAAGAATCCTCACGACCGGTCTGGGCGACTTTGCTTTCCTTGAAGGAAAGATCGCACTTGAGCCGCTTGGCCAAGGCTTGGGACAAGTGAAGGATCATTTGGGAGAGATGACCTTGAGGAGGGCCGTGAGCCCGAACCCGCGGGGCATATTCCGGGCGATTTCCCAATTTTGCAGCGTGCGGACGGAAACGCCGAGTTTGGCCGCCGCCTCCTCTTGGGTGAACCGGCGCCGCTCACGGTAGTCCTTGAGGGTCGCGGCGAATTTCTTGCGGGTCGTCTTGGCCATGAAGCAACTACGCGATAAGCGCATGGCGGGTGTCAAGGTTGACACGGCGCTTGGCTGACGATGCGAGTGCTCTGCGCCCATACCTCTCTGACCAATCCGGCCACCCTGAAGCCCAATCCTGCGAATCCGAATCGGCATAGCGCCCACCAGATACAATTGCTCGCGGCCATCATCCAAGAGCAGGGCTGGCGCGCTCCGATCACGCTGAGCAAACGCAGTGGTCTCATCGTGCGCGGCCACGGCCGGCTTGAGGCCGCGCTCCTCATGGGCTGCGACAAGGTGCCGGTCGACGAGCAGGACTACGCCAATGAAGCAGAGGAACTAGCCGACCTCTTGGCCGACAACCGGCTTTCCGAATTGGCGGAGCTGGATGAGGCCGACTTGAAGAAGGTGATTGAGAAGCTGCGGCAAGCCGACCCGACCTTTGATGTGGAACTGACCGGCTTCATGGAGGACGAGATCGCCAAGCTCTTTGCCGAGGAAGAAGCCGAAGACGCCTTGGAGACCATTCCGCGCATGGAGTGCCAGGCTTTCGAGCACCACGACTATCTGGTCTTCATGTTCCACGATTTGCGCGACTGGATGCTGGCCCTGCAAGGCATGGGCGTGATCGAGGTGGACTATTCGATCAGCCGCACCAGCAAGCGCATCGGCATCGGCCGCGTTCTCAATGGCAAAAGACTCCTTCAACTCATCCAGCAAGGCGGCAAAGCAAACTGACGCGGCCCCCGAGCTGCGCAAGCTCTCGCTGCGCCACGTGATCATGAGCCGCGGCCGTTCGCGGACGATGACCACGCACAAGCTCTTTCCCGCCGCCACGCTCGTGGTGCCGAAGTCTGAAGAAGAGGCCTACGCACCTTTAGGGCTGGAGGTCGTGACGATCTCCGACGATGTGTCGGGCGTCAGTGCCCTGCGCAATTGGATTATCGACCATTTCAAAGAGGACGTGGTTGTCATGCTCGATGACGACTTAAGCGCCTGCATGTGCATGGTGAGCCTGAAGGTCCGACGCCTTAATCCCGAGGAGATCGCCGCCATGGTCGAAAACTCGGCCTACTGCGCGCATGGTGCGGGCGCCCGCCTTTTTGGCTGGCATCAGCGAAGTGACCCGCGACTCCTCCAACGCAATGATCCCTTCGGGGTGAACCATTGGGTTGGCGGAGCCGTGGGGGTTATCGGCAAAAAGACGCGCTGGGATGAACTGCTCAAGTGCAAGTGCGACATTGACGCCACGCTGACCGAACTGATGGAAAACCGCCTGGTCTGGAACGAGGCGCGGTTCTGTTTCCTGCAGGAGAGGGACAAGAATCTCGGCGGCAACTCGCTGATCCGGTCGGCTGAGCGCATTGCGGCTGAGAAGCGGTATTTGAAGAACAAGTGGAAGTCGCACATCCGCTTTGAGAGCTACAAGAGCCAGGACAGGGTGGCCATGGATGCGCCGCGCAGGCAGTCGGTAAGTCTTGGCTGATGCACCCTCAATGCACCCCCAAGGAAGTTAGGCCATGACGTGTCACTGCGTTAAAGTCGGGGCATGGCTGAACCAGAAGAATCCGTTGCGCGCAAGCTTCCCATCTCGTTGGACAAGTTTCGTGAAATCATTGGGCGCAGCCGTGTCACCATACACCGTTGGGAAAAGCAGGGCCTGCTCCAGACCTATCTTATCTACAACCGCCGCTACGTGCGGGCCGAGATTGTGGAAGAATTTATCCGCAAGGCCGAGGCGGGCGAGTTCGCCAAGCCGGGCCACAAGCCGCGCCGAAAAATGGTGCAAAAAACTGATGGATTCAGTGCGTTTCCTGCGAGAGGCCAAAGGGGATGCACAACTTCACATCCGACATGTTCGGCCTCACGGGGCACGGTATGAGACTTAGAACAATCAGAGGTTACGACTTCGGCGAGGTCAGTTCGGCGATGCAGAAGGCGATCCGGCGCGGGGAAACCCAATACGCCGGCTACTGGGCGCTTGAGCTTTGGGCCAGCGGCTTCGGCAACTACGTGTGGAAACGACTGCTCACCGTGTCGGCCGAGGACTGCTGGGGCATCATTACGCAGGAGGTCAAAGCGCTGCATGACTCGTATGCGATGATCAACGCGAACCTGTCCGGCCGCCGTGCTCGCGGCCGCATCTTCATTTCCAAGGCGGTTATCCTGCTTTGCGCGGCCAAGAAGAGCCGCGATGCCGACCACTTGCAGAACTTCGTTTACGACGAAATGCGCGGCATTGATCCGGATACGCTGGCCGATGAACTACGCAGCGCGCCGGAATACGTGCCGGTTCCTGACTATGCCTTCGATTGCCACACGCGTCGCGGCAAGGCGATGGGCAAGACGAAGGCGGATTTCTTCAAGGCCGAGCAAGCGGCTCTGGTGCCACTGGAGCAAGGGCTCTTTGATCATCTGGTCGACGCGTGAGAGCCGACGATCCTACGCTGCCTGATCGGATCCACTTGCGCACGCTGGTAGAGCATGGACTTGCTCCGATGCTCAAGAAAGAGCCGCTGGAGATTTTGCGCAGCATGCTCGGCGAGGAACTGCCGCCAGAGCCGGTGTTTGTAAATCTGACGGCGGAGCAACTTGAGCGCTGCATCCAGGCGGCACAGCGGGCGCTGAGCCCTGCTCCACAGCCTGCATCTGCTCCCGTTGCCGTGCCGGTGGAGTCCTTTCGTGACCGGCTAGCGCTGAGTTCTGATGAAACTGCCAAGGCGCTTGGCGTCTCACGAGTTACCCTCTGGCGTCTGTGCCAACGTGGTTTGCTCAAACCTAGCTACGCTCTGCGCACACCTCGTTTCGCCGTTTCAGAGATCGAAAGATTTCTGCAAGAAAGCGCGCGCATAGTTGCGCCACCTGTCCGCAAGCAGCTATAGAGGCTCAGGCATGGATCCGGTCTTCACGCTGCAGTGGCCTGAATTTGTTGTAGCGCATCGTCTACAGCAGCACTTGCCAAAGAAGCTTGGATATTCCGTGCTTATTCCGCTGTCCCGACAGGAAAAGGGCATCGATCTTGCCATTTTGAGAAAGGGGCAAGGAAAGCACCGCACTGTTACGATTCAGATCAAGGCATCGCGAACCTATTGGCGTCCGTTGCCAAAAAGGCCTGCGACCAAGGGCTTTCGGTATTACACTTGGTTCCGTCAGTTTGTTGTGCCGCCTGATGCTGACTTTGTTCTCCTCTTGGGAATGTATGCACCGGATCAGGGGCGAACGAAGACCGTCAGTGCAAAGTGGTACGGCGACTGCAGTCTGTTGTTCACGCGTAAGGAGATGACGAAATTCCTAAAGTCCTGCCGGACTGTTGGTGGCAAGCCCGACATGATGTTCGGCTTTGGCTTTGACGATCCTTCCAAGGTTTTCCTCACACGAGGCGACCCCAAGCGTTCGCTCCTTGATTTCTCAAGTCATGTGCTTGGTAAGCGCATTGGACTAATCAAGAAGGCCCTTGCTTAGAATTCTGCCTTCACCTTTATCCCCACGTAAGCGACTGGCTTGTCCACACTCTTGCCCGGCTTGATGTCGATGCGCAGCGAGGCGAGGAGACGATGCCAGAAGGACCGGCGATCCGGCGGTTGCGGCTTTGAAGCCTTGAAGATGGCCTCGTAAAGCTGGTGGCCAATCACTTGACCGCGGGGATCGCGCGGCGCACCTCGGTGTAGGTCACCGGACCGGGGATGCCGTCCTGGTCGGTGTTGACCAGCGCCTGAATCCTTTTGATCCCGTCGGTTTGCACGGAATTGGTGGCGTAGTTCACCGCGGCGAGGATCGCCGCCACGATAAAACCCACGATCGCACTTTGGTCGAGTTGGTCGGCGAGGTTGGCGTCGAAGGCGGCGACCTTGGCCGCAAGGGTTGCGACAAAGCCTGCGATGATTGGCGTGAGCAGGCTGCCGGACTTGGAGACCAGAAACCGCAGAAGGCTGAGTTTGATTTTGCTCATGTTACTTGTCCTCCAGACGCATGCGCTGCACGGC
>JBEDBL010000201.1:0-4945 GCA_041177245.1 Verrucomicrobiota bacterium | reverse complement strand
CCGGTCAAGGGCTTCGCCATCACACTGACCCTCGGCATCGTCGCCTCGATGTTCTCCGCGTTGCTGTCCACCCGCACCTGCTTCGCCTTCATGCTGGAGAATTTCGGACTGAAAAAACTGCGCATGCTCAACTGGATCCCGGCGCACAAGATCGATTTCCTCGGCAAGCGCCAACTCGCCCTCGCCCTCTCGGCCATCCTCATCCTCGGTTCGATCGGTTTCTTCGCGTGGCGCGGGGAGAAAAACTTCGGTGTCGACTTCACCGGCGGCGACCTCGTTGTCGTCTCGTCCTCGCAGCAACTGCCGCTGGCCGACATCCGTCGCAGCATCGAGTCGGCCGGACTCGGCGACGCGACCATCCAAAGTTCGATGGAAGAAGGCCTCGAGATGGTCACCATCCAGAGCAAGTTCGGCACAGCCGATGCCATCGTGGCCAAGTTGCAGCAGGACTACCCGTCGGCCGGATGGAATTTGCAGCAAAAGGACACGGTCGGTCCGCGCGTGGGCAAGGAACTGGCCGGACGCTCGCTCTTCGCCCTGGCGCTCGGCCTGCTCGGCATCCTCATTTATGTCACCGTGCGGTTCGAGTTCTCCTTCGCGCTCGGGGCTATCGTCGCCCTTCTCCACGACGTGATCATCACAGTCGGCGTCTTCTCCATGCTGGGTCGCGAGATTTCACTCGTCATGGTCGGCGCCGTGCTGACCATCGCCGGCTATTCGATCAACGACACCATCGTCGTCTTCGACCGCGTGCGCGAAGGCCTCATGTCCGGACGGCGCGGCAGCGTGGCCACCATCATGAACGACTGCATCAACGAGACTCTCGGACGCACCATCCTCACTGGCGGAACAACATTGCTCGCCACGGCGGCACTCTTCTTCCTCGGCGGTCCGGTGTTGAGCGACTTCGCCCTCGCCATCCTCATCGGCATTCTCGTCGGAACCTACTCCTCGATCTTCGTCGCCTCGCCCATCGTTCTGTGGTGGTCGAAGCGCACCGGTAAGAGCATCAAACGCGAAGTGCTCGGCGATCTTCCGCAGGCCGCGGGCTGAGCAGGAGTTTCCTGACCGGCCGCCCGCGCCGCCGCTACCAACCGGCGAGCGAGCGCCAGACGAATGCCACCGCGGTGCAGGCAAGGAAGCCGAGCACCAGCGGCAGGGCGGCAGAAAGGAATGTCCAACGCCAGCTGCCGGTTTCCTTGTAGATCGTGTAGAGCGTGGTGGAACACGGATTGTGCAGCAGGCTGAAAAGCATGAGGCACACGGCAGTGAGCGTCGTCCACCCCGCGCCGGTGAGGAGCCCGTGCAGGATGTGGTCTTCGGTTTCGAACATCACCCCGGCACCAGGCGCATCGGCCACCGATGATCCGGTAAGCAGGACCGTGAGCATGAGGATGGTCGGCACGACGATTTCGTTGGCCGGAATGGCGACGATGTAGGCGACGAGAATAACCCCGGTCAAACCCATGACCCAGGCGAGCGGGTCGAGCCCGGTGGCCATCCACCACGCGATGCTGTGTCCGCCCGCACTCACGTTCGCGATGAGCCATATGACAGCCCCCGCCGGCGCGGCGAAGACGATGGCACGCCAGAGCACGAAGAGCGTGCGGTCGATGAGCGACGTGTAAAGTGTGCGCAGGATATTCGGCGGTCGGTAGGGGGGAAGCTCAAGGCTGAAGGACGATGCTTCGCCTTTGAGCACGGTGCGCGAGAGCAGCCACGATGCGCCGAGAGCGCAGGCGAAACCGAGCACCGCCACGCAAAAAACCGCACCCGCCGCGACCAGTCCCGAAACGGCCTGCGGCGCGAGCGCGCCGACGAAAACGGTGGCCATGAGGATTTGCGTGGGCCAGCGCCCGTTGCAGAGCGAGAAGTTGTTGGTGAGGATGGCAATGAGCCGTTCGCGCGGGGAATCGATGATGCGCGTGGCCACGACGCCCGCCGCATTGCATCCGAGTCCCATCGTCATGGTAAGCGCCTGTTTTCCATGCGCGCCGGCTTTCTGGAAAATGCGGTCGAGATTGAAGGCGACGCGGGGCA
Organism: Verrucomicrobiota bacterium; assembly: GCA_041177245.1. GTDB lineage: Bacteria > Verrucomicrobiota > Verrucomicrobiia > Chthoniobacterales > JACTMZ01 > JACTMZ01. Next base: position 2,905 of record JBEDBL010000201.1, on the reverse strand, counting down.
GGTAGCCGAAATCCTCGAGTAGCGTGAAAAGCGGGAAAAAAACGGCCATGGGCGGCAACATGACGCTGATCACCCACGCGCAGGAAAGATACACCCCGTCGATGAGGAGTCCGGCCAGCCACGGCCAAACGCCGAGGGCAAGCGCATGGGCTTTGAGCCACGGATGGAGCGTGTCGACAAGCACCGAGGCGAGCATTCCCGAAGGGACGTTGGCGCCTTCGATGGTGATCCACAGCACGAGGGCGAACATCAAGGCCATGGCGGGAATGCCGGTCCAGCGTCCGGTGAGGACCATATCGAGCCGGCGTTGCCAGCGAACGCGCGAAAGATCGCCGTTTGATCTCACGTGGCGCGAAGCGAGCGCGGAGGCCGCCCGACTGGCCTCGCCGGCGATTTCGTCCTGAAAGCGCGGACCGAGTTGCCAACGCAGCGACTCTGCCTCGCGGAGAATTTCGGTCGCTCGGTTCATGCGGCAGCGGGGCGGGCTTGGTCGAATTCACCGTTCTCCAGCGCGCGGGCGATGCGCGGGTCACCCTCCAAAAGCCGCAGGGCGATCCACTCGGGATTGTCCAAGTGCGGATACGACGCGCGCAGACGGTGCGAAAGTTTGGCCACCGGTTCGCGAAGTTCTGTCGGCATGGCTTCGGGCGTGCGTGGACGCGACGCCACTACTCCGGTGGCGACATCGCGCATGGCCACGAGCAAATCCCCGAGTCCTTCCCCGCTTCGCGCGGAGGTGGCAACGACGGGAATGCCGAGTTCGCGGGCCATGCCGCGCACGTCGATATCAATCCCGCGCGCGCGCGCCTCGTCGCTGAGGTTCAGGCAGAGGACAACGCGCCCGGTGATCTGCAGAATCTGCAGCAGCAGGGCGAGGTTGCGCTCGAGACAGGTAGCGTCTGCGACAACCAACGTCACGTCAGGACGACCGAAGAGGAGAAATTCGCGCGCCACTTCCTCGTCAGGCGTGGTTCCGAGAAGCGAATAAGTGCCGGGGAGATCGACGACTTTGTAACGCTTGCCATCGATGTCGAACGCGCCCTCGGCTCGGCTCACGGTTTTGCCCGGCCAGTTGCCGGTATGCTGGCGGAGTCCGGTGAGCAGATTGAAGACGGTGCTTTTTCCGACATTCGGATTTCCGGCCAACGCCACGACGTAATCCCAGCGTCCGAGACGCAAGCCGAGGCGGCGGATTTCGGCTTTGTTCGAAGCGCAGGTCTCGCAGGTCGATGGCGGACAGTGCGACATGTTCAGGCCTCCACGAAGATGCGGTCCGCCTGCTCTTTGCGCAAGGCGATGGTCGCGCCACGGACGCGGTAAGCAGTCGGGCTTCCGAGCATGCTGTCGAAGTCACGTTCGATGCGCGTTCCGGGCACGAGACCAAGATCAAGGAGCCGTCGACGTTCGCCGCCGACGATCGACGGAGATAGGTTGACCATGTTGGCCGCTTCGCCGGTGCGGAGGGAGGAAAGCGCGCGCATGGGCGGCGGGGCCGGGCAGGGCTCGACCTGGATGGCGCTCGCCGCGACCAACGTTAAGTCGCATTCGCGTCCTTCGACACGCAGCCGCAGAAATTCGGGGCTGCGCGCGATCACATGCAGATGCACACCGGCCGCGATGCCCAGCGCGGCGGCACGCCGGTAGAAACCTTCGGGCTCGTCTTCGAGGTGAATAACCGCCACGTCATCGCCGTCGCCAGCCTCGAGCAGTGGCATACCGCGACGCGGTGGCAGCGATCCCTCGCGCGTGGGGATAGGATCACCGTGCGGGTCGTAACGCGGTCGCCCGAGCTTGTCGGCGAGGGCTTCGACATCTTCGGCGCTGAGATGATGTTCGGCCGCATCCGCGCGGCGGTGCCATTCGTCGCTGGCCACCCCGGTTTGGTGTGCGAGATAAGTTTCGTAGAGACGATGGGCCCGCACGATTCGTCGTGCCTGCGCACGCCCGGACTCGGTGAGGTTCAATCCCGCAGCCGAGGAAACAGCGAGTCCCGCGCCGGAAAGCTCACCGGCCAGCACGCCGGCCCGCTCGAGAGAAATACCGGTCGCACCGGCCAAACTCGCCGTGGTGGCCGGTGTTCCCGCGTATTCCGACTCATGCAGGTGCTTCAGCGCGTGCTGCACGTGCTGTTGATGGGACGACTTGGTGTCTGGCTTTGCTCCCATGCCCAAAGAATACGGGCGTGGAGGGCGGGAGGCAACGCGATGCGGATGGAGAGGTACGGGCCTTTTGTCCGGCCCCTGCGGCGAATGTATGGACTACCGCGACACAAACGGGATCAGCAGGCGCGCTTGCTGCCGCCTTTTTGCGCCGGTGCCCCGGCCACCCGCGCGAGAACGCGAACACCCTCGTGCGCGAATTGGCGCTCGGCCGTGACCACGAATAATTCCTCGTGGATGCCCGTGCGCAGCGGAAGCGTGAGCAAGCCGTAGCGCCGGGCGGCCGATTCGAGCATCGGTGCGGGCAAGGGAGCGGCGCCTGCGCCGTCCGCCGCCATCTCGCACATCGCCGCCGTGTCGTCGAATTCCGCGCGGATATCGGGCCGGATCCCGTGGTCGGCCCACCAGCGGTCCAACTCGCGGCGAAGCGGCGACTCCCGCGTCGGCACGAGCACGGGAAAAGCATCGAGACCGTTTCGCGGACGGAATTTTTTGGCGAGAGAAGGGGCGGCGGCGAAGGAAATGGCGAAGCGGCCCGCGCGGCGGCTGAACAAAACAACGCGGAGCGAAGCGGGGGGTGGTTCGTTCGCAAGGACGAGATCGATCTGGTGCGCGACGAGCGCCGGGTAAAGTTCTCCCGGCAATCCTTCACGCACGACCACGCGCAGATCGGGCGTCTCATGGCGGGCGCGCACAAGAATGGAGGATACGAGAAGCTTGGGCATCGCGGATGCGGTGCCCAAGCT
>JBEDBL010000200.1:0-5002 GCA_041177245.1 Verrucomicrobiota bacterium | reverse complement strand
GCGAGGTCGAGTCTCGTGCGATGCTCACGGCGCTCGGCACGGCCTTCGGGCTGGGTTTCCTTTATTTTATCGCGGCGATTCCCGCGGGCGTTGCTTCGGGGGTGCCGGCCTGGATGGCCGGTTTGGCCGCGGGGTTGGGGTACGTGGCGGGGGCAGCAGTGGTGCTGCTGGCCGGCGCGCCGCTGCGGGAGTGGTTGGTGCGGAAGTTGAAGATCCCGGTGGAGCGCGATCCGTCGAAGTTCGTCTGGCGGATGTGGGAACGCGGGGGATTGCTTGGACTTTGCTTGATTGCTCCGGTGACCATCGGACCCCAGGCTACGGCGGTCATTGCGCTGGCGGTCGGCGAAAAACCGTCGCGGATTCTTGCTGCGGTAACCGTAGGTGTCCTTCTGTGGTGCGTGATCTTCGCGGCTCTCACCGCGTTCGGTTTCAAACTGGTTGACTGATCACCACATCCATATCCTCATCGTGCGGTTCGCGGGGAAGGTCCGCCATGACTTGTTCGGCGAAGCAAACGCCGACGCGCAAAATGTCCGCCGGCAGCGCGGCGAGCAGGCGGTCGTAAAATCCGCGTCCGCGCCCGAGTCGCGCGCCATCTGCAGTGAAAGCCAACCCCGGAACGAAAATGATTTCCGCTTCACGCGGGTCGAAGGCCGGGCATTCCGCCGGATCGGGCTCCATCACACCGAAGGCGCCCGATTTCAGCTGCGCTGCATTACTCACGGCATGAAAAACCAGATCTTCCCCGTCCACGCGCGGCAGCAGCACGGTTTTTTCCGCGGTCCAATCCAAGGCCTGCAAATCCGGCTCCCCCGGCAGCGCGGCGTAAGCGGCCACGACCCGCGCATCTTGCCAGCGGGGAAGGCTCGCGATACTTTCACGGATGCTTTCCGATGCGGTCCCCGCGTCCGCGGGAGACATCCGGGCGAGCTGCGCGCGCAACAATCGGCGGAGTTCGGTTTTGGGAGGCATGAACACATCCAAGTTGAGCGCTGAAGAGAAGCCAGACAAGCCCGCGCGGCGGAAGCGCAAGATCCTGCCTCGTCTGCGCCGGAGCAAAAAGCCGGCCAACCGCGTCGGCCTGAAGCCCGGAGAAGGTTGGCACAAGCGCAATTTCTTGGCCGAGGTTGTCTGGCCGAGTCTCTTCGAGCGGCGGACCGGCGAGCGGCTCTCTCCCGAGTTTCCCGCGCTGGATGCCGGCCAGGTTTCGCTCACGTGGATCGGTCATGCTTCGTTCCTTCTCCAATCGCCCGGTTTCAATCTCCTCATCGATCCCAACTGGGCGCGCTGGCTCAAAGTGATCAAGCGCCTGCGCGAGCCCGGGCTCGAACTCAACGCGCTGCCCGACATCGATGCTGTTCTCGTCACGCACGCGCATTTCGATCACCTCGACCGTCGCACCCTGCGCAAAATCGCCGCCGAGCAACCCATCGTCGTTCCGCGGAATGTCGGCGGCTTGGTGCAGCATCTCGGGTTTGATCGCGTGCACGAACTCGACGTCTGGGAATCGGTGCAACTCGGTCCGGTTCGCGTCACGATGACGCCGGCGCACCACTGGGGCGCGCGCATGCTCGCCGACAGCCATCGCGGATTCGGCGGATATCTCATCGAGGCCGGCGGACGCATCATCTTTCACTGTGGCGACAGCGCGTATTTCCCCGGTTTCGCCGAGATCGGCAAACGCATGCCGGTTGACGTCGCGCTCATGCCGATCGGCGCCTATGATAATCCGAGCAAACGCGAAGTGCACATGACGCCGGAAGATGCGTTGCGCGCCTTCGTCGAACTTGGTGCGGAAACCTTCGTGCCCATGCACTACGGAACCTTCCAACTCAGCTACGAGCCGGCATGGGAACCTCCATCGCGCCTCATCGAGTGCGCGAGCACCCAAGGCCTGCTCGATCGCGTTTGCTTCCTGCGCGAGGGCGAGCCTCGGGTTTTTTGATTTTCGGACAGCAAACCAGGACCGAGCGGCTGGTGTCAAATCGGCCTGCTGCCGGTTTGTGGCAGGGCGGTTGACCGCTACATCTTGAACTCGGGGATGTCTTCGGCGAGGCGCGGTGTGTTCTCCCGGAGTTTCAGAGCGACGATGATTTCTTCGAAAGCACGCACGGCGACTTCGTGGGGGACCCTGCTGGGCGGATCCTCCATGGGGCGGTCGAAGACCGGTAGTTCGAAATCGTCTTCGGGTCTGAGCATGGTTAAAGCTGGCCCATCCGGCGGATCCGCTCCAGTGCTTCGTCTCCTCCATAACGGCAGATCAGTGGGGCGAAGGTCTCTTCGTTCGGGTCGAGTCTGTGGAGTTCGATAAGTTTCCGTATATCTAGCCAGTCTTGGCCGGCTTTTTGCGGATCACGCTCGCTGCTTCGCGAGGCATGCAGCTTCAACGCGACCATGTGCTGGGGCCTGAGTTGGAGGCTTGAGTGAGTTGTAGCGGTGGCGTCCTCGCCGCTGGTTGTTTGTCGAAAACAGCCGTCGCCGGGGACGGCGACGCTACATCTTGAACTCTGGAATGTCTTCGATGGGGTGCGGGTTTTTCTCGCGGAGCTTGAAGGCGACGATGATTTCCTCGAAGGCACGGGCGGCAACTTCATAGGGAACGGGCTCGGGTTCCTGCATCGTGCCCGTGAAGACCGGCAACTCGAAGTATCCGTCCTGTTTGTCGTCGTTCACAGGTCTACCTTCGGTCATGAGCCGGGATTTTTCAACCTCTCGAGCGCTTCCTCGCCTCCGTAGCGGACCACAGTGGTGGCGAACTCGCGGTCGGCTGTATCGAGATTATGCCTTTTGACGAGTTGGCGAATGTCGGTCCAGTCTTTACCCGGATCGCTGCGCGAAGGGCTGCGCGCAGCATGCAGTTTCAGAGCGACCATGTGCCGCGCGGACGGCACCTTGATATTCACCTGTCCGTGGACTCTGCTTCCAGCCTCCTCGCTCAAATTTCTCCACGTTGTCTGATTGACATACATGATGTCGACGCGGGGCCGGCTGGGTGTGCTGTGGTGGAATTGGTCGAATGCTTCGGTGCGGTTGCTCAGGCTGTAACCGAAGCTACTCAGGGTTTGTTCCCACCGTTCTCTCGTCTCCTGCGGGCCGAGAAAATCCACATCCATGGTCAGCCGTTGGTAGCCAAGGTGGCTCATGGCGTGGCCGCCGATAAGGAGGAAATCCATGTTGCGCTTGGTCGCTTCCTCCGTGAGGCGTTCGATGAGTTCGAGGATCATGGCGTGGTGGAGTCAGCGTAGCGCACCGAGCACGGCTTGGGCGGAGGAAATGGCTCCTGGAGCCATAAGTTTTTCGCGGACTTTCCCGAAGTTCGCGCGCATGGCAGCGCGATGGGCTGCATCGTCGAGAAGAAGCATGCTTTCCGAGGCCAAAGCCGTCGGCGTGGCGTCTTGTTGGATGAGTTCTTTGACGATGTCTTTTCCGGCGAGAAGGTTGGCCATGCCGAGGTGCGGGACTTTGATGAGGGCGCGGCCAGCCAAATAGGTGAGTGGCGAGACTTTGTAAACGAGGGCGTAGGGGAGTCCGCAGAGCGTGGCTTCGAGAGTGGCAGTGCCGGAGGCGACGAGGCCTGCGGCGGCGGTTTGCATGAGGTCGCGAGCGTTGCGAAGGCCGATGTCGCAGCCGACTCCGGCTTGAGTTGCCATGTCGCGCATGAGGGCTTGGAGTTTTTCCGAGGACGCGGCGCTGGCGAAGACGGTTTGCGGACGGCGGGCCAGCACGATTTTGGCCGCGGAGAGCATGGCCGGGAAAATTTTGCGCACTTCGCGTTCGCGGCTGCCGGGCAAGAGCGCGAAGAGGTTCGGGGTCCGCGCTTCGTCACCGAGTATAGCCAGCGTTTCCGCCATGGGATGCCCGACAAAATCGGTGTGTAGACCGGATTTTTCGTAGAGATTTTTTTCGAAGGGAAAAATGCAGAACATGCGGTCCAGCCAGCGCGCCATGCGCGGAATGCGGGCGCGGTTCCAAGCCCAGACCTGCGGACTGATGTAATAAAGGAGCTTGGTGCTAGGGCGTTGCGACTGCAGTGCTTTGGCCAAGCGGAGGTTGAATCCCGGGTAATCGACAAACAGAACGGCGTCGGGTTTCGCGCGAGCGATGCGATCGAGAGATTCGCGGAATTTTTGGCGAAAGTAGCCATAGCGGCGGAGCACGTCCCAGAGGCCGACAACGGCGGCATCGTGCGTCCAATCTTCGACGTCTGCGCTTATGGCGTGGACCTTGGGTCCGCCTAGGCCCGAGATCTGCAAATCGGGGCGAAGGAATTTCAGTTCCGCGAGCAACGCGGCAGCGTGGGTGTCACCGCTGGTTTCGCCGGCTACGACGAACATTCTCATGGGATCAGGCGCGCTGCGGGGCGCGTTCGGCAATCTGGCGCGTGATGCGCACGGCGAGTTCGAGGGCCGCCGCGGCTTCGTCGCCTCCGACCTTGGGCCGCGCACCGGCGCGAGCGCACTCGATAAAGTGATGCAGTTCGCGTTGGAGAGGTTCGCCTTTGTTGATCGTCACGCGTTCGCGCACGATCTTGCCGTCCTTGAACCGGAACATTTTCCCCGTCTGTTTTTGGTAGTTGAGTGAAAGATATGCGTCCTCTTGGAAAAGCCGGATCTCGCGCATTTTTTTCATGCTGATGCGGCTGGCCGTGACATTGGCCACCGCGCCATTGGCAAAATGGAGCCGCACGCTGGCGATGTCCTCACCTTTGCTCAGGACGGCCACGCCGACCGCATCGACGCTGGTCACGGGCGATTTGACCAGATGCAGGATGATATCGAGATCGTGGATCATCACGTCGAGCACCACGCCGATGTCGAGGCTGCGTCCGGGGTAGGGCGAGAGGCGGGTGACTTCCAGGAAGCGCGGACGGTTGAGGCGCTGTTCGAGCGCGTCGAGGGCGGGATTGAAACGCTCGATGTGTCCGACCTGGAGGACCAGGCCGCGTTCGCGGGCAAAGTCTGACATCTCCGCGGCCTGCTCCGGATTTTCCGCGATGGGCTTT
>JBEDBL010000199.1:0-5049 GCA_041177245.1 Verrucomicrobiota bacterium | reverse complement strand
GTCGAGCGCCGCCGCCACGTCCGATATTTCGACGCTCTCCTCCGGATGATGACTGACACCCCCCTTGCAGCGGACAAAAAGCATGGCGGCGGGACATGCGCGCGCCATGACCGCCGCGTCGTGGCCGGCGCCGCTGGGCAGCGCAGGGACAACGCGGCCTGCAGCCCTGCGCAGTATTCGGGTCATCGCAGGATCCATACGAACACTCGGTGTTTCCTGAACGATCTTCCAGTCGTGCAGGCGCAGGCCTCGGCGCTTGGTGATGCGCAAAGCCTCGCGTTTGAGCTTTGCGCAGGCCGCCTTGCGTCGCACGTCGTCCGCATCGCGCACGTCCAGCGTGAGCGATACGAGCCCGGGAATGACATTGCTTGCGCCCGGGGTGACCTCGCACTGACCGACGGTGGCGATGACGCCGATGTTTTCCGCGGCGAGGATAAGTTCCGCCGCGCCGCAGAGCGCGTCGCGGCGCAGGTTCATGGGCGTGGTCCCCGCGTGTCCGGCCCGGCCGGTGAGATCCACGGAGATTCTGGTCTGGCCGGCGATCGCGGTGACCACGCCCAGAGGTTTGTTTTGCTCCTCGAGAAAAGGACCTTGCTCGATATGGGCCTCGAGGTAAGCGAGAAATTCGCCGCGCGGGCGCCGGGCTTTCCCGATGCCTTTCTCCTCGATGATTTGCAGATCTTTTTTCGTGAGCAGCCCGAGCATCGCGCGGCTGCCGAGGTAAGTCGTCTGGTAGCGCACTCCCTCCTCGTCGGAAAAACCGAGCACCTCCAAATGAAACGGCAAAGCCACATCCCGAAGTCGCGCTGCCACCGCCACGCCGAGCAGCACCCCGAGCGGACCGTCGTATTTTCCGGCGTTGCGCACGGTGTCGAGGTGGGAACCGATCATGACGGTCTTGGACCCGCGACGCTTCGAGACCCGGCGGCCAATGAGATTGAAGGCCACGTCCTGGCGCACCGTCAGGCCAGCCTCGCGCATCCACGAACCGACCAATGCATTCGCTTCGCGCATGGCCGGCGACGCAAAGGTGCGGGTCAGACGGCCCTTTTCCTCGGAGACAAGGCCCAATTCATCGCACCGCCGCATGATCTCGCTGGCGGAAGAGGAAACCGCAGAGGGCGCACAGGATTTTCTCATTGGAACGAAAGTCGGCTTTTCCAACCGGTAGGGACGGCTGGCCCGAGCCGTCCGCTGCACGAACATAAGGCAAACGGCCCGCTGGGCCAGCGGGCTCTACCGAAGGAAGCGCTATGCGTCTTCAGACCTTCTGCGCCCTCAGCGGTTTTCACCATAACGCAAGCAACTCAGCTCCCGCGATACGTGGAGTAGCTCCACGGCGAACAGAGCAGCGGCACGTGGTAGTTTTGCGCCGCGTCAGCAATGAGGAAGCGGACAGGCACGACGTCGAGGAACTTGGCTTCGCCGAAATAGGCGCCGACATGGAAGGCCAGTTCGTATTCACCTTCTTTCATTTCATCAGGACCGAGCACCGATTCGTCGGTGCGCCCGTCGCTGTTGGTGGTGAGGGTCTTGACAATTTCGCCGGAAAGCACCCGGCGCAGTTCGATTTTCATACCGGCAGCCGGGCGGCCGTTCGCGGTGTCGAGGACGTGTGTGCTCAGTTTTCCCATAGGATGTCGTGCAGCCGCAGCGCGGCGATTTTGTGGATTTCGTCGAGAGCCGTTTTTTTCTCCGTTGCGGCGTCGTTCTGCAAGCGTCGCGGGAAGGCCTCCAGGATGGCGTCCTTTTTGTTCATGCGCGCACAGATAATGAAAGGAAACCCGAATTTCTCGCGGTAGGCGGCATTGTTGATACGGAAACTTTCGATTTCTTCGGCGGTGAGATCCGTCAATCCCGCCGCCGCCTGCTCGCCTTTCGACTCGGCGGTGAGCACGACGCGCCCGACCAGATCGGGGTGCGCTTTGATCAGGTCCATCTGCTCGCTCTCAGCCGCGCGGTTCACCTCCTGCTGGAGGGCGTGACGCAAGTGCTCGATGTCGGCGAATGGGCGCTTGACCGCGACCCGCCGTGCGAAATGCGGCGAGTGCTCGTAGACCGCACCGATCGCGCGGACGAAGTTCTCCTCCGAAGCGGCATTCAGTTCGGCGAGTTTCGGCGTCATGACTGCTTTTTGATCCATGCCATGGTCTTCTCGGCCAACCGGTCGAATGCAGCCACGGACATTTCGAGGTGCTCCTCTTTGGTGTCCTCGATTTTGTTGTGACTGATGCCGTGCAGGCTCTGCACGAACATCATGACCGTCGGCACACCCGCCATGCAGACTTCAGCCGCGTCGTGCAGCGGACCGGACGGCAAACGGTGGGATGTTCCGCAGGTTTCCTTCACCGCCTCATCGCAAAAGCCGATGAGATCGGGGTGGAACGGCGCGGGCGCGATGTGCCAGATGCGATTCCAGGCCACGGTGCATCCTCCGTCTTGGGCGAATCGCTCGCTGGCTTCCCTCGCCTCGGCATACATCGTGGCGAGTTTCGCCGCATCGAGATGGCGCTGATCGAGTGTGAGCCGGCAATCCTCGACCACACTGGTCACGATGCCTGGTTTGGTCGTGCACGAACCGATGGTGCAGACGCCCATGCCGCTGCGCCTGGCGATTTCGTAAATCTCCGGGCTCATCCGCGCCGCGGCGAGGAACGCGTCTTTGCGGCGGTTCATCGGCGTGCTGCCGGAATGCGCGGCCTGGCCGTGGAACGTGATGGCATGACGTTCGACGCCAAACGTCCCGAGCACCGCGCCGAGCGGAAGATCCATGTCGAGCAAGACCGGCCCCTGCTCGATGTGCAACTCGAGGTAGGCCTCGGCGTTCTTCAATTCTTTGCCGCTGTCTTTGACCTTCTCGAAATCGATACCGACACTTTTGAGTGCATCGGGAAGTTTGATCCCGTCCTTGTCGACCAACCCGCGCGCTTCGTCCATGTCGAGATTCCCGGAACAAGCCGACGAACCGAAAAGACTTTTCCCGAACCGGGCACCCTCTTCGTCCGCCCAATCAACCACGCGCACCGTGACCGGCGGCTTGCCGTTGTATTGCGCGCAGATGCGGCGCATCACCTCGACTGCGGCCAAGGTATTGAGACAGCCGTCGAGCCACCCGCCGTTCGGCACGGAATCGAAATGGCCGCCCATGAGCAGTTCGCGGTCGCTTTCCCCGCGCAGCGTCGCCCAGAAATTTCCCGCCGCATCATTGTGGATTTCCACCGGCAATCCATCGAAACGCTTTTTCAAAAACTCGCGCGCCGCAACCCACGTCGGCGTGGCCCGTCAGCGCGCGCAATTCCTTGAGCTCGTCGATCGTCCGGCGGGGATTCAAAGCATCGGCCATGGGAAGAATCTTGCGCGGAAAGTCTTTACTGAACCACTGAAAACTGAACACTTGAATCTCCCCCAGCCTATGCCCATTCAACCGCTCCTCGACGCCGAGACGGCCGCCCGCAATATGGCGGAAAAAAAACCCCGCTACTCCGCGCAGGAGGCGCTGATCGAAGCCAACCGCTGCCTCTTCTGTTTCGATGCACCGTGCATCATGGCGTGTCCGACGGGAATCGACATCCCGTCTTTCATCAAAAAAATCGCCAACAAGAATCCCGTTGCCTCGGCGCGGACCATCCTCACGGCAAATGTCCTCGGCGCAAGCTGCGCGCGCGTCTGCCCGACCGAGGTCCTGTGCGAAGGCGCCTGCGTTGTCCTTGATCTCGAAGGCGACCCGGTGAAAATCGGACGTCTCCAGCGCTACGCCACAGATTACGTTTTCGAGCACAACATCAATGTGCTCCACGCACCGAAGCAAGAGAACGGCAAGAAGGTCGCCGTTCTCGGCGCCGGTCCGGCCGGACTGGGCTGCGCCGCCGAACTCGCCCAATTAGGCTATGAGGTGACGGTCTTCGACAAAAAGAAAGCCGGCGGCGGGCTCAACACTTACGGCATCGCCTATTACAAGATGCCCCCGCAGATCAGCCTCGACGAGGTGAAGATGATCGAGCGCCTCGGCGTGAAATTCCAATACGGTGTGGAGATCGGCAAAGACATAACTGCGGCGCAGTTGGAAAAAGATTTTGATGCCATTTTCCTCGGACTCGGCCTCGGTGGAGCCAACCGCCTCGGCATTCCGGGCGAAGATCTTCCCGAGGTCGTCGATGCCCTCGATTTCATCGAGTGGATCCACACCCGTCCGTTGCACGAAGTGCCGGTCGGACGCCGCGTCGCCGTGCTGGGTTGCGGCAACACCGCAATCGATGCCGTCACACAATCGAAACGCCTCGGCGCCGATGTGGCTTCAATCATTTACCGCCGCGGCGAAGACGACATGCCGGCCTACGGATTCGAATACGAATTGGCCAAGAACGACGGCGCCACGTTTCACTTCCACACAATCCCGACCGAAGTGCTCGCCGAGAACGGACACGTCAAAGCCCTGCGCTTGGCCAAGACGGAAATCCGCGACGGCAAGATGCACGTCATCCCCGGCTCCGAATGGGTCGAGGAGTTCGACCTCGTGCTCAAGGCCGTGGGACAGGAAAAGCAAACCGCCTTTTTCGCGACACTCTTCCCTGCCATCAAACTCGACGGCAAAGGCCGCGTCGAACACAACCCGGAGACGATGGCGACAAATATCCCGAAAGTTTTCGTGGGCGGCGATTGCGCCAACGGCGGACGCGAGGTCGTCAATGCCGTGGCCGAAGGCAAAAAAGCCGCCCGCGGAATCAACGCCTTTCTCACCAAAGAAAAAGTGGTCGGCCCTGTCCAACCCTCCCGCCATGGCATCAAAGGCGGCGCGACCGGCTCCGGATTCAACAAACCCATCCGCGTCCCCGAACTCCTCGCCGCCATGGCCAAATAACTCGTCACAAGTCACACGTCACTTCTTCCCATGGCCGACCTCTCCATCAATTTCGCCGGGATCAAATCCCCCAACCCGTTCTGGATCGCCAGCGGCCCGCCGTCGAACACCGCCTACCAGGCTCATCGCGCCTTCGAGGCGGGATGGGGCGGCGTGGTCTGGAAAACGATCGGCGATCCTATCATCAACGT
>JBEDBL010000198.1:0-5062 GCA_041177245.1 Verrucomicrobiota bacterium | reverse complement strand
GAAGTGCGGTCGCGGTGGGCTTACCACGTCGGCCAAGCCGTTTCGCTATTGCGCAAGAGACTGGAGAACGAATTGCCGCCGATTCTTTCCGGCTTGGACGCCATCGGCATCCGCAAGGAAATGTCAGTGGCCATCGACGAATTTGCCGCCCTGCTCCACGAGGGCCAATGACCCACAGCAAGCAACTCGACCGGATTTGGAGCGAAGTCTGGCAACCGCCCGACCGCCGCGCGCCGTGGACTTGGGCCGAAGAGCACATCGCCTCGATCCCCTACTCGCCATTCCCCGGCAAATTCCGCTCGGACAACTCCCCTTGGCTTCGTGAACCGCTTGAGGCCCTAGCCGATCCGGCCATCCGTCTGATTTCCATCATCGCCGCGATTCAGTGCGGCAAGACGAGCATCGGTGAACTCGGGCTTTGCTACATCATCGCCAACCTCCCAGGTCCAACCCTGTGGCTTGATCAGACCGATGAGGATGCCAAGGACCAGAGCGAGTCGCGCTTGCAAAAGCTCTTCGACGAATGTGCCCCGGTCAAAGCTCTCTACCCGCGCGATCGCCACAAAAAGAAGAACAGCACCATCCATTTCCGCAACGGCATGACCCTGTGGGTTCTCGGGGCACACAACAAAACCAACCTCCAGCGACGTTCCATTCGCTGGCTCATCGGCGACGAGACTTGGCGCTGGCCTTCGGGTCACATGGCCGAGGCCGAGGCGCGCGTGACGGCCTTTGGTTGGCTTGGGAAGTGTGTCTTCATGTCGCAAGCGGGCGAGGAAGGCGATGACACGCAGCGCAAGTTCGAGACTACCGACCAGCGCCAGTGGACCTTCGCCTGCCCAACTTGCTCTCTTCGCCAGCCATTTGCCTGGGAAAACATCGAATGGAGCAAGTCGGCGCGCGACGAGAACGACAACTGGGACTATCAGGCCGTGCGCGAGACCACGGTGCTTTTGTGCTCGGGATGCAGCCGCCCGTTCGAAGACACCGATCGGCAACGCCGCGAACTCTGTGCCTCAGGCAAATACGTGGCGGCCAACCCGAAATCCTCGGCTGAGAACGCTGGATTCCACTGGAACGCTCTTTGCTCCCAGAGTTGGGGAATTCTCGCTGAGCTTTACCTGCGTGCCAAAGCTGCCGCGCGCATGGGTGACTTCAGTGCGCTCAAGCAATTCTACCAAAAGCGCCTGGCCATCCCGTGGCGGGAAATGGCCGATGACTACAAGTTGGAGATCGAGCGCACCGGATACCGCAAAGGCGAGGTATGGGAAGACGAGGCGGTGATGAACAAGGCCGGCAAAATCGTGCCGGGCTCGGCCGATCCAGCTCAGACCGCTGCTTTCCTGCGCATCCTCACCGTTGACGTGCAGATGGATCACCTCTTTGCCGTGGTGCGCTCCTGGAGCGCCACCGGCTCATCGCGCCTCATGTGGAACGAAAAGATCCTGAGCTTTGAGGACATCGCCGCGTTGCAAGAACGCTTCGCCATCCATCCAAATCTGGTCTTCCTCGATGCCGGGCACAACGCCTACGAAGTGTATCGCCACTGCGCCGACCACGGCTGGACCGCGCTGATTGGCGACAAGCGCTCAACCTTTTCACACAAACTCTCGGGCAACCGCGCCATCCACCGTTTCTACTCCCCTCGCCGACGCGTCCTTTTGTCGGCCGACAAGAAGGCATCGGTCTTCTACTGGTCGAACCTCAACGTGAAGGACATCCTCTCCCGCCTTCGCCGCAACCAGAACCCGGAAAAGGGACCGACTTGGGAAGTCCCAGACGACATCGATGACGACTACCTCGGTCAGATGGAAAGCGAGCACCGGGTCAACCTCAATGGAACCTGGCGGTGGAAGCAGATCGGCCAGCGCCCCAACCACTACTGGGACTGCGAGTGCATGCAGGTTGTGGCGGCCGTCATGCTCAAGATTATCGGCCGTGAATTCACCCCGCCCGGAGACGCGCAAGTTGACTCCGAGCCGGAGGCATGAGCCTTCGCAAAAAACTCGCCAGTATCGCAGCAGCAGAAATCGGAGTCCGGGAAGTCGGCGGTAACAACCGCGGTCCCAAAATTGTCGAATACCAGTCGGCGACTTGGCTCAAACCGGCCCCATGGCCATGGTGCGCCGCATTTGTATGTTGGGTTATCAAAAAGTGGCTCGAAGACCCCTCCGTCAGAGAAAGTTTGTCGGTGCGCACCGACAAAGTCCTTGAAAAATGGCGCCCCCAAACCGCGGCTGCCTTCGACTTCGCCAACTGGGCAAAAGAACGGAACATCCAAATACTGGGCCGCTCCGCGAGGGCCTTAGCCGGCGACCTCGCCATCTTTGACTTCAGCCATATCGGCGTAGTCATCCGCGACCAGTCGAAGGGATCCACGCAGATCGTGACGGTGGAAGGAAACACCAACGGCAAAGGTGAGCGAGACAGCACTTCCGGCGATGGCGTATGGCGCAAGATGCGGCCAACGCGGCTTGTTCGCTCCTACATCCGGATCACCGAGCTTTGACACGCCTTCGCGAACAAGGTGGCCACTGTTGACTACACCATCGGGTTCACCCGTGCGGAGGTGGAGGAAATCCTCTCCATCCACAAAGCCGAACTGACCAAGACACTCGCCAGTTGGTCAGACTCGGGTTCATCGGCGACCAAGCGCCGCATCGACGAAATCCACACCGTGATCGCGGCGTGTCAGGCGGCCCTGCGCAAACTCGCGCCTGCTTCCTATCCGCCGGCGGCCCGCATAGGGCAGTCCCGCATCGCTTTTATTGACCGATGATCAGCAAGCTTCGACAGGTTGCCTCGCTTCTTCTGCCGCCCGTGCTACAGCCAAAGGCTTGGGCCTCCCCCTACGATGCAGCCAACTACTCCCGCCGCCGCGGCATTGTCCCTGGCGCCGCTCCCCGCGATGGCAAACTCGATCTAACGCCATACGTGCGGCGGGAGTTGGTCCGGCGCTCCCGCTACCTCCACCGGAACTCGGGCTTTGTCCGCGAGATCGTGTCCAACATGGCGATCTACTCGACCGGAGACGGCATCCGCCCGCAGGCGCAAAGTGCGAGCCCCGAATGGAACGAGCAGGCCGAGGAGTATTTCCGGCGCTGGTCATCGCGCTGCGAAGTGACTGGCCGCTTCAGTTTCGAGGAGTGCCAGTCGCTCATCTGCCGCGGAATCGACATCGATGGCGAATATTTCGTGCTGAAGGTCCGGCAAAGCGGGCGCTCGAAACTTCAGCTCATCGAATCCCACCGCATCGGAGATGAGACCGAGGAAACAGTAGACGGTATCGGGCTCGCCGCCGATGGGTCTCCCCGCTTTTACCGAATACTTGAAGACATTGGCACACGCGACGTGGGTGCCGAGTCCGTCCTGCACATTTTCGAGCCCGAGTCGGCCAGTTCGGTGCGCAACGCGCCGACCATCCAGCATTCGATCAACCATGTTCTTGATGAGATGGAGTTGCTGGCCTTGGAGAAGCACGCGGTCAAAGACAACGCCGATATAGCGCGCGTCCTTAAGACGGCGCGGGCTGAACTGCTGGATGACTCCGCGGACTTTTCCCTGGGCACACCGACCGACACAGCGATCCCCTCTGATCCCGCCAGCCTGCAGAAAATCATGGGAGGAAAGATCGTCGCTCTTCAGCCCGACGAATCGATCGACACGTTCGTCTCCAACCGACCAAGCCCGACCTTCACCGGATTCCTGAACCACCTACGTCGTGACTCTGCTCTGGGAGTTCTGCCTTACGAATTCGCCGCCGACTCAAGTTCGGTCGGAGGCGCGGGCGTGCGGCTCATTGTGGCCAAGGCCGATCGGCGCTTCTCTTTTCGCCAGCTCATCCTTATCCGGCGGCTGATCGAACCGGTCTGGGCATTTGTCATCGCCGATGCCATCGAGCAAGGAGTTCTCGCGCCACTGCCGAACTGGTGGCGCATCTCCTGCACCACGCCGCGCCGGATCACGGTGGATGCCGGACGCGAAGCACAGCAGAACCGCTCGGATGTCGAGATGGGCCTGAAGACTCTGACCGATCACTTCCAGGAACTCGGTGCCGACTTCCGAGAGGAACTCGAGCGCCGAGCGCAGGATGCCAAGCTCATCATGGAAACCGCCGCCAAATACGGCGTGCCGCCCGAGATGCTTTGGAAGCCCGCCGGCGAGGCCGTCAAAGTTGACACCCCGGCGTAGGCCGTGAACTTGAGTCAGCTGCACAAGCAGCCGTGGCTGATCACTCCCGAAGCCTTCGGAGTCATCTACAGCGCGGCACAATCGTTTTTCAAAGAAGGCGTCCCCACCACGCTACGGACTGAGTCCAAACTGCTCTCGGTGGAAGGTGGCATTGGCACCGTTGCGCTACGTGGCCCGATGATGCGTAA
Source organism: Verrucomicrobiota bacterium (assembly GCA_041177245.1). Taxonomy (GTDB): domain Bacteria; phylum Verrucomicrobiota; class Verrucomicrobiia; order Chthoniobacterales; family JACTMZ01; genus JACTMZ01. The sequence goes on along the minus strand of JBEDBL010000198.1, from coordinate 683 downwards.
CCCGGACGTCATCGATCAACTGGTCTTCGGCGCCACAGACACTGAAGAAGTTTTGGCTGCGGTCCACGAGGCCTCCGAGCGTGAAGACGTGCAGGCCATTCTCCTGGATATCGACAGCCCCGGCGGCTCGGTCAATGGAACTCCGGAGTTGGCAGCGGCAGTTGCCGCGGCTTCGAAAAGCAAAGCAGTCTACGCTTTCAGCGCGGGTCAGATGTGCTCGGCCGCCTACTGGGTGGCCAGCCAGTGCGATGCCGTTTACGCCACGCCTAGCGCGCGAGTCGGATCCATCGGCGTTATCCTTCCCGTGGTCGACTCCAGCGAGGCCTTCGCCCAAGCCGGACTCAAAATGGAGGTCTTTGCCGCCGGTAAGTTCAAGAGCGCGGGAACTCCCGGCACTTCACTGACCGACGAGCAAAAGGACTGGTTGCAGAGCGAGGTCGAGGAAATCGCCGCGGACTTCCGCAGCGCAGTGCTCGCCCGCGGACGCAAGATTCCCGACGAAGCCATGGAAGGCCAGACCTTCAGCGGTCGCCGCGCCATGCGACTCAACATGGCCGGAATGGTCGATGGCCGGGCCCAAGTCATCGCGCGCTTGCGCGAGTTGCACGTGCGCGAAGTTGACACGGCCGCACAGGCCATGGACACAACCATACTCGAAACCGAATTGGCCGAAGCCAAAGCTT
>JBEDBL010000197.1:0-5064 GCA_041177245.1 Verrucomicrobiota bacterium | reverse complement strand
CTGGGCAAAAGCGGCCAACCGAGCTCCGCAGCGCGCTCGTGCAGGGAATCGTCGAGAGCCCCCCCTCCGACGACAACGGCACGCAGCGACGGAGGAGCGGGATGCCCCGCTACCACGAGATCGTGCACTTGGGCCGGAACGAGGGCGGACAACGTGGCGCCGCACTCCGCGACGCGCCGGACAAAATCCTGCGCGTTCCAATCCTGCAAAATCTCGCAGCGACTGCCGGCCATCGCGGCGCGCACGAGGATACCCAAACCGCCGACATGGAAAAGCGGGAGCGGGTTCAACCAGCAATCGGCCGGACCGGCGCCAAGATGATTGTTGACCGCGGCGGCGCTCGACTCGAGGGCCGCGCGCGCCAAGGCGACAACCTTCACGCTTCCGGACGTTCCGGAGGCCGCGAGCCAAATGTGGTCGGCCAACGCGGGATAGTCGGCGCGGAGCAATGTCTCGCACAGCGGTTGGGACAGGCGGGGATTGAGCCAAAGCCCTGCGCCGCCGGAAGCCCATGCCCGGGGCGTTTCCTGCCAAAGATCTCGGCCTCTCACGCCACGCAGGGTGCGGATTGCGCCCCGCACGCTCAAGGAGGATCCGCCGGAAACAGCCGGAGCTTTTTCCTTGCGGAGGAGGGAGCTTGCCGCCAGATTACGCGGCCTTTCCGGTGCCGCCAGCGGTGCCGCCGCTGTCGAAAGCCAGGGTAGCTCAGCGGTAGAGCAGGGGACTCATAAGCCCTTGGTCGGGAGTTCGATTCTCCCCTCTGGCACGATCCGAAACATACCAATATGGCCAACATCAAATCCGCCGCCAAACGCGCCCGCCAAGCGAAGGTGCGCACCGCACGCAATCGCAGCACGCTCAACGCGCTGAAAACGACCTCGAAAAAAACCGGCGCCGCCATCGGCGCGAAGGACAGCAAGAACGCGCTCGAATTGAGCCGCCGCCTCGCCTCGGAGTTGGATCGCGCGGTGAAGCACGGCACCATCCATCGCAACGCCGCCGCCCGCCGCAAGAGCCGCCTCGCCCGCCAACTCGCCGCACTCAAGTAAGCGGGCAAGTCTTACTCAAGTCGCAGGCTGGCAACCGGGTTCTGTCGGGTCGGGTCGTGCCTTATCGGAATCCGGCAGCTGAACCCTTGGCCATCCAATACTGCGACAGTAAGCACGACAAACATTTCTACTTTTTGCCAAAAGTAAAAATGTCGCAGGCAATACCACCGTCCTCTCGCAAGCAGACTTTTGGACAATAACTCCTGCTGCCGGCGTTGCCTTTGCCGAGGCATTGACATCCTTGCCAAAGAGGACCCCAAACTCATCGGCTAGAAGCCAATGCCGCGTTTTTTACGCGCAGAACAATCGAAAAAGCGTACTAGCAGAATAAGCGCGCAGCGGCGATGCAGATCAGAGAGTTCTGTCTTCGCGCACTTCCTGCACGTAGTTCACGCCGATCAATGCTCGGTCAATTGTTGTCTGGTCGAGGAGGTGGCGCATGTCTACGAATTCTCCTTCGTCCACCACGCGGCGCATCTCGACGTCCATGTCCCGCGTCCCGCCGGGAGTCGGCGCGTTGCGGAAAAAGACCGCGTGGTTGTGCAACACCTCGCTCGACGAGGCTTTGTTCGCCAAGTTGATGTAAAACATCCGCCGCAAGAGTTCTTCGTCGATCTGCGACAGATCGGCGGTCAGGTCTTCCCCTGCCCCGCAGATCAGCGCGGTCGTTCCTTGGTTGCGCGGGGTTTTGTCCGACTCAAACCACGCGTCGTAATTCGACGGGTCGGTGATCATTTTGCCGTTGGCCGGGCGGTTCGACAGCAGCGGGGATTTCATGATGCCCGCCCCGAAGGCCTCGTGGATTTCGGCACGCATGGCCAGACCGAGAACGCCGCGGTATTCCGGGCGCCGCGTCTTGGCCAGATCGAACAAGGCGCGGTAGATGTCGCGCACGCTGGCGGGCCGGCCGGGCGCGGCGGTGAATTCGACGAATTCGTTGAATCCTCCACGGATACTCGCGTTGAACCCGGTCTGCATGACAACGCTGGTCGACGCCTTGCGCGGGATCATGTAGTCAGGCGTGTTGTTGCCGTCGGTCGGCAACCAGACCATCGCCCCCGCGACCATGATCGACTCTCCCATCAGCGGAAGATAATCCTCCGGCTTCGCTCCGAGTGCGCCGACGCCGAGGGAATACTCGGTCTCGAAGAAAGGTTTCCCCACGACCGATTCCTCCGTGATGGCGCAATCGATGACGTTGCCGACTTCGCCGAGAATATCGATCGTTCCCGCCGTGCTACCAACGGGGTGGAAAATGAAAACCCCCGTTTCCGTCTCGCACTTTTCCGCGTTGGTTCCGTCGGCACCGCGGTTCCGCAACTCGTGCACCGCTTCGCCAGGCGAACCGTAGACTGGGATCACACCGGCCAAACCCGACATCTCGAGCACCGAGGCGCAGTAAGGTTGCACCGACGAAAGAGCGATAGCCGCACCCTCGGCGGCGGCCGTCTTGTGCGCTGCGAGCATCACTCTGACTCCTGCGCTGCTGAGGTAAGACAACTCCGAACAATCGAAGACGAGGGCGGAGCCTGGCGCGAGTTGCGGCATGAGTTTTTCCGCTTCCTTAGCTCCGAAGCCGTCGAGACGCCCGATCAGCTTGGCTACATTGATCCCCTGCTCGCTACGCAGTTCGATTTTCATGGGGAAAGTTTTTTGCGTAGAGTCAACACATTGCATCCGTCGCAGCGCTCGTATTCCTGCGTTTCGGTCAGCTTTTTGCAGAAGTGCACACCGAGTCCGCCGATCGGTCTTTGCTCGGCCGGCAAGGTGGTGTCCGGGTCTTCGCGCAGGAGCGGGTTGTATTCCGTTCCCCGGTCGGTGAGCCTGATAAGGAGTTCGCCGCCCTCGGCGGACAGATCCACGCGCACCGCGTGCTCGCCGGCGGGAACGCCTCCGTAATCGATGACGTTCGTGACCAACTCCTCCACGATGATCTGCAGCGCGAAGAGATCCTTGTCGGAAAGCCCGGCTTTTTGCGCGAAATCCGCGGTGAAGCCTTCGAGTTTGGTCAACTCGGCGCGGTCGGAGACATAATCGGCGAATGCGTTCACGGGAAGCAGAGTTCCACCAGCGACACGTCGTCGTCAAACACCGGTTGGCTGTTGATCGCGCGCAGTTGATCCATAACCCACGCGGTCGCATTTTCGTGCGGGGCGCGCGCGAGCAATTCGCGCAGATCGTCATGAGCCATCATGGTGCCGTCGTGCCTCTGGATCTCGTAAGCGCCGTCGCTGAAGACAAAAACCCGCGCTTCCGCCGGGACATCGACCTCCAACGTGGCGAACTTCATACCCTCGCAAGCGCCGATGACCGGACCTTTCGCGGCGAGAATGGATGTCGTGCCGTCGGGCAGGACCATGATCGGTGGCGGATGCCCGCCACCGGCGAAGCGCATGCGGCGCGAGGAAGGACTGTAAATCCCGCACCACGCGGTGAAAAACATCTCGCCGTGCTTTTCCATGGGAAACGCGGAATTCAATCCGGCGAGCACCTCGCCGGGATCGGAGAAATTGACCCCGGGGAGCGACTCCGCGCGGATGACGTTGAGCACGCTGATGGAAAGCAGTGCCGCACCCACGCCGTGTCCACAAACATCGAGCAGGCAAATACCGAAGCTCCCGTCGCGTTCCGGTCCGTAGCCGAAGGCATCGCCTCCGAGCGAGGAGGAAGGGAGGAATTGCCATGCGGCGTTGACCGGACCGTCTTTGATCGGCGCGGGTAGCACGCTCTGCACGTAGGCCGCCGCCTCGGAGAGTTCGGCCGCGAGCTTTTCCTGGCTTTCCTTCAGCGCCGCAAACGCGGTCTGCTCGGCATCGCGCAGACGCTTGCGATCGAGGGAAGAACCGATGCGCGCACGTAGCAATACGGGATTGAAAGGTTTGGGCAAATAATCTTCGGCGCCCCGCTCGATGCACTCCACGACGCTTTCGATCTGGTCGAGCGCGGAGATCATGATGACCGGAATGTGGCGCATCTTCTCGTCCGTCTTGATACGACGGAGCACCTCGCGCCCGTCCATCCCCGGCATCATGATATCGAGGAGCACGAGATCAAAGGACTCGGCCGCAAGGCGCGCGAGCGCCGTGGCGCCGTCGTAAACCGCCGCACAAGTGTGGCCTTCTTTTTCCAATCGGCGCTGCAAGACCGAGCAGTTTTCCTCTTGGTCATCGACGATGAGGATTTTCGCGGTCTCTGCGGCCGGAGCGATCAACTCGACGTCAGTCATGGACGGCAGCCGCGACGACCGTTCGATGCCTTCCTTTTCTGTTTTTGCAGGCTCACCGGTCGTTTCGATACGCTCTCCCACCAAGGCAATTCTTTCCGGACGGATCTCGCGCGTGATCAGGTCGGCCAACCCGCGCGCCGCGCGGCCGATTTTTTCCAGATCCTCGCGCGTCCGTGCGTGCTCGTCGCCCTCGAGATCCTCGGCGACGAGCTCGGAATACCCGATGATCTGGTTGAGCGGCGTGCGCAGGTCGTGGCGCAACGCGACCACTGCCTCCTCGCCGGTTGAGGCGGGATCAGACATTCGGAAGAAACTTTGCGATTTTTTCGAGCAATCGCGGCAACTCGATGGGCTTGGTGTCGTAGTCGTCGCAACCCGCGGCCATCGCTTTTTCGCGATCGCCCGCCATGGCGTGAGCGGTCAGCGCGATCACGGGGATTTTCGCCAGTTCCGCATCGGCCTTGATCGTCTGCGTCGCGGTCCATCCATCCATCACGGGCAGACTCATATCCATGAGGATGAGGTCGGGTTTTTCGCTGCGGGCCATGTCCACGCCCTGCTGCCCGTCCACGGCGATGGCGAGGGCAAAACCGCGGCGCTCCAGGCGGCGCGAAAGCATGTCGCGGTTCATTTCGTTGTCTTCAACAATGAGGATTTTGGCCATAGAGAGTAGGGTGGCTGGAGCGCCCCGAAAGGGCCGCAGACCCATTTGCTAGCCGTATTGCCCTCGCGGGGCAATGCCGCAGACCCTCGGGCCGGAGAGGAAAAGCCTTGCTGCCGGCGGCGCCT
>JBEDBL010000196.1:0-5079 GCA_041177245.1 Verrucomicrobiota bacterium | reverse complement strand
GACATCACCGACGGCAAATTTCGCCACGCGCAAAAAGTTTCGCGCGGAACTTTCGGCGAGGCCGGATTTTCCAACGGCAACCGGATTGCCTGGATCGAAGATTGGGAGCTCGAGTCGACCGGGGAGGGGAAGTTCCGCATCGCCGCGCGTGACAGCGATTTTGCTTTATCGCTCGACCTCTCGGCGCTCAAGCCGCCTGTTTCCCACGGGGAAAACGGCGTAAGTCAAAAATCGGAAGGCGCGGGGCAGGCATCGCATTATTATTCGTACAGCCGACTCGAGGCCTCGGGCAAACTCGACTGGAACGGCAAGCAAACGCCGGTTCGCGGTGTCGCTTGGTTCGATCAGGAGTGGGCGACCAACCAGCTCTCCGATGGTCAGACCGGATGGGACTGGCTCAGTCTGCAACTCGACAACGGATGCGAGTTGATGCTTTTCCAAATCCGGCTGAAGCGAGGTGGACGGGATCCGTTCTCGCACGGGACGTGGATCGACAAAGACGGGAAGTCGACGCCGGTGAGGAACGCCGAGTTTGAATTGCAGCCCGGACGCATGTGGCGCAGCGGGGAAACAGGCGGCAAGTATCCATTGGCTTGGCAGGTTCGTATCCCGAAGCTCGGAGTCGATCTCGCCGTCGAGGCGGCTGTCGATGGCCAGGAACTCGTCCTGCGTCCCGTTTCCTATTGGGAAGGGAGCGTGGGCGCGAAAGGAACGGTCCACGGCGCGGCGGTCGGCGGACGCGGCTATCTGGAAATGACCGGCTATGCAGGCGGATTGGTCGGACTACAGGCGCCCGCGCAACGCTGATCAACGCGTGGTCGGTTGCAGCGCGCCTTCGATGGTGTAAGCGGGCAGCGGTTCCGCTTTCCAGACGTGGCCGGTCAGCTTTCGCTCCGAGGGCGACGTGAACTCCAGCAGATCGAGTCGCAGACGGAAAAAACGTGGTTCGAATTCTGCGGCGCCACCGCGCGAGAGCAACGCTTTCACTTCCGGTGACCCCGCCTGCAACCGTGCGAGCAGCGGCATGATCCATCCCGGTGGCTCACCGCGCTCGCGGTATTCCAAGGCGGCGAACCACATTTGCCAGTCGAGCCGCGGCATGTGCGGCATGAGGAAGGGCAGCGCGTCGGAGTTTGCGTCCATTTTGTAAGGGAATTTGTAGGGCGTCCACGTTTGGCCGTCCTCGCTCGCTTCAATCGTGATCTCTGGACGTTCGGTGGTCATCACGCTGAAAAGTCCGTAAGAGTTCGTGCTGCGCAGGGGCATGACAGAACCGATGACGTGACTGATCCACGCGGGAGGCGCGATCCGCAGCGCCGCAAGAACTGTAACTGTCGTCGGCAAAAGGATGAAGGCTGCGATCCACGGGGTGATGAAGCGTTGCAACTTGGGCGGCGACTTCTCTTCATCTTTGGCCAGCAGTTTGCGCAACGGCGCCGGCCATGAAGAGTCGTCCACAAGGGTCAGACAAAGTGCGATGGTCAGAAGGTTGAAGAAACCGTAATGCCCTGTGGCCATGATAAGGGCCATGAGAAACAGGAAACCCCAGAATGCCGCCATGCGGATCCGGCGTGGACCGAAGATGAAAAATGGCAGCACCAATTCGATCAGGAATACGCCGAACAGCGAGAGTCGCTGGAACCATCCCGGCAGATGCGCCGCCCACCAACTTGTCCACACAGGGATCGGCTGCGTGAAGTAGTGGAAATCCAGCGCGGTGCCCGCGAGCCATGCGTTGAGTCCCACGGCGTTGTAACCGTGCAATTTTACCACGCCTGACTCGAACATCAGACGGAAGAGCAACCACCAGACGAGCAGGCGCCCCCACCGCACCGGCTCGCTCGCGCCACGCGCAAGGAGTCTGCGCCACGGGACGTAGATCGCCGTGAGCAGTCCGGCCTCGAGCAGCAGTGCATCCCACTGGAAGTTGAGGAATACCGGCACGGTTGCGGCAAACGAGAGATAACATGCCCAGGCGGCGAGCGCGGCCAAGGCGGGCATGACCCCCGACACGAGAAGCACAGACGCGGCAGTGCCGACAGCCAACCAGATGTGAAGGTGAGCGTCGGATGCTCCGAACCAAAGAATCGATGGCATGGCCAACCATGCCTGTCCCATCCCTCCGTTGCCACGGACCTGTTCTTCCACTGCGGAGAGCTGTGCCGCCACGGGAAGTATGCCGCCCGACCCGGCGAGTCCGTCGATTTGCGACCAAAGCGAAACGAAAGCGCAAAGAAAGACGACGCCGACCGCTCGCGGGAAAATCCAACCGGAGACTTGGTAGGACGGTGCGAGGGAATCCGGGCCCCATGCCAATCGGGAGAGGAATGAAAAAGCGCCACGGTGCGAAGCAACAAAGCGGTAGGCGCTCTCGCTCGCCTTGCGAAAAAGCGGCAGCCTTCGGTAGAGCGCAAAAATCAAGCGTGCTATCAGACTGTGCGGAGCCAGCGCGGCCAGCGCAGCTCCCGCCCCTTTCAAAAGCGAGCCATCGGGTTGCGCCAAGACGATGTGCGCCGGGGGCAGACCTCCCGCTGCTTCGATGATTTCCCGCGGCGCAGATTGCACCTCCTCATATTCCACGCTTTCACCCGTGGCCTGGAGCCAGCGCCCGACCCAGCGCCGACAGAAACCGCAATCGCGGTCCCAGTAGAGGACCGGTTTGGCCCGCGCTTGGGTCATACGCATGCTGGATTACAGCGTGCAGTGGTGTAGACTCCGAGTCCAGTCCTCGCGACCCACTGCTTTTCACGCTCTGCGAACGACCAAGGCCCGATGCCACGCAACAGATACTCATGGGAGGAGACGCCTAGCCGCCGCCGCGGAAGTGTGTGGTGGCGCTGGCTGATCCTGTTCCCGGCGCTTGCCGCGCTCGCGGCGGTTGCGGTTGGTGCGATCGTGTTTTTTTTGGTGCGCGCCGAATTCCACCAGTTGGCGGGGCAATTCGACCTCGAGCGACTGGAAAAAATGGAAGCCGCCTCGACCATCTATGACCGCAAGGGCGGAGTGATGGGCAAAATTTTCATCCAGAACCGCGAGCCCGTACCCTACGAGAAAATATCGAAAACTTTGGTCGAGGCGGTTGTCTCCGCAGAGGACCAGAGTTTCTGGTCGCATGGTGGGGTCGATTACCAAGGCATGGCTCGTGCGGCCTTGGCCAACTGGTCGGCCGGTCGTATCCGCCAAGGCGCCAGCACGGTCACGCAGCAGTTGGCCCGCAATTCTTTCGATCTCAAGGAGCGCACATACCGGCGCAAACTTCTCGAGATCGGCCTGGCCCACCGCATCGAGGAGCGCTTTCCGAAGGAAAAAATCATGGAGATGTATTTGAACCGCGTCTATTTCGGCGGCGGTTTCTACGGAGCCGAAGCGGCGGCGCGCGGTTACTTCGGAATTCCCGCCTCCGCGCTTTCGGCCGCCCAGTCCGCTGTCCTCGCCGGGCTCTTGAAAAGTCCGAACAGCCTCTCGCCGTGGACCAATCCGCAGGGCGCCAAGGAAAACCGCAATTATGTCCTCGGCCAGATGCGGTCCATGGGCTTCCTGACGAATGAGGCGTACACCCAGGCTGTCGAGTCGCCGCTCGTTGTTCGCAAGCGCGCCGAGCCGAAAAAGCAGTCCTATGCCATCGAATACATCCGCCAGCAGGCGATCAACTCGCTCGGCTTCGACCGCGCGATGAACGGCGGCTTCCGGATCCAAACCACGCTGGACCCGGCGATGCAGTTCGAGGCGGAAAAAGCCCTGCAGCGAAAACTCGACGAGGTGGAGAAGCGGCCCGGATACGCGAACGAGACTTTCGCGCAATTTCAGTCCCGCTACGAATCCAACCTCCCCAAGCCCGGCGATTCCAACACGCGGCAGCCTGACTATCTGCAGGGCGCCGTCCTCGCGCTGGAAAACAAAACCGGCGGAGTGCTCGCCATGGTCGGCGGGCGCGACTTTCGTCACAGCGAATACAACCGCAGCGTGCAAGGCAAACGACCCCTTGGCACGGCATTCGCACCGATCCTTTACGCAGCCGCCTTCGAAAAAGGACTGTTCCCCGGAACCGTTGTCCAAGACTGGGCCCTCGACAACCGTCTCGTCGCTTTCGGTGGCGCAGCCGGCATTCTCGGCGAATGGGGCGTGGAGCGGGCGGACAATGAATACCAAGGCGAGATCACCGCGCGCGAAGCTTTGGTCGGCGGAAAAAACGGGGCCGTGGTCCGTATCGGATTCCAGACCGGGCTCGCCGCCGCGGGGAAGACAGCCAAAGAAATGGGCATCGACTCGCCCCTGCGCCCCTACGCCAACAGCTACCTCGGTTCGAGCGAGCAGACACTCGAAGAAACCGTGCTGGCTTATACCACTTTCCCCGGAGGCGGCTCGCGTCCGCTGCGCACGCACATCATCAACCGCATCGACGATGCCGAGGGCCAAGTCGTCTTCAAACAAACCCCGGAGCGGAAAAGCGTCATCTCCGACAGTTCCGCCTGGCAAGTCCACAGCCTGCTCGCCGATGTCGTCGCGCGGGGAACCGCCAACGTCGCCATCTCGGAATATGGTCTCGCCGTGGCCGGAACGGCGGGCAAGACTGGCACGGCCTACAACTTCACCGACACATGGTTCGTCGGATACAGCGAGGCGGTGACGTGCGGTGTGTGGGTCGGGTTCGACCGGCCGCGCCAGATTTACCGCGGCGCATTTGCCAAAGACCTCGCGTTGCCTGTCTGGGTCGATGTGATGAATGCTTCGCGCGCGGATTTTCCTTCCCGCCCGGCCAAACCTCCGGTGAGTGTGGAACTCATGAAGGTGTGCCGCATCTCCGGCCAGCTTGCCACGGACAAATGCGTAGAAAGACCCGAGGGCAAGGATGTCGCCGAGTCGACAGCCTACGAGGAATACGTGAAGGTCGGGGCAGGACCGACGGTGCAGTGCCCGATTCATTCGAGCGGTCTCAAAAACTACCTCAAGGAATTCGCGGAGCAAGAATGGCCCCGCGCGGAAGTGGCCATCGATCTGAGTAAAATCCGCCCCGTCGATGTTTCTTCCGCCGCAGTGGCGGGAGGTGCTGATCCTTACGACGCCGTATCACCGGCAGGC
>JBEDBL010000195.1:0-5091 GCA_041177245.1 Verrucomicrobiota bacterium | reverse complement strand
ACCTCACCGTCGCCCAGTTGCGCGCGCCATTCGGCATCGGTTTTTGTCACTTTCTTCATTTTTTCGACTGGAAGATTCTGTCCGTTCCCGTCCACCAAAACAACGCTGACCTCGGCCGGTTCGGATTCACCGGCGAATGCGGATATGGCGAGCAGAGCGGCAAGAAGTAAAATTGTGCGCACGGGGACAAGGTCGGCCGTGCGGGCGGATTTGTCAAAATCACGCCACCTCGGAAGCCGCGGCGCGTTTTTTGCGCCGGCGCGACGCTTCGGCGAGAAACTCCTCCTGCGCATCCCACGGATCGCCCTCCCGCGGCGCGGGGAGGTAGGTGCCGTCGGGTTGTAAAACCTTGGCTTTGACGTTGTCCCGCCAGAAGTAATCGATGATCTCCTGCGCGTGTTCTTTCATCCCCTTGCTCTGCACGGGAAAAACCGACTCGACGCGGTGGAAGAAGTTGCGCTCCATCCAATCCGCGCTGCCAACGTAATAGCGCGGTTCGCCGGCATTCTCGAAGCGGTAGACGCGGCTATGTTCAAGGAAGCGGCCGACGATGCTGCGCACCTCGATGTTCTCGCTCACGCCTGGCAATCCGGGCCGGAGCGCGCAGATTCCGCGGACGAGGAGTTTGACCGGGACGCCGGCGTTGGAGGCGCGGTAGAGGGCTTCGATGATTTCCTCCTGCACGAGGGCGTTGAGTTTGGCGAAAATGCCCGACGGCTTTCCGGAGCGCGCGTTGGCGATCTCGTTGTCGATCAGGCCGATGATTTGTTTGTGCAGATGCCACGGCGCGACAAGCAATTCGTGCGGTGGCGGAAGTTTGGAAACACCCGTCACCGTGTTGAAGATGTTGGCTACGTCCTCGGTGATTTCCGGCCGCGCGGTGAAATAGCTCAGGTCCGTGTAAAGACGCGCGGTCGAAGGATGGTAGTTCCCCGTGCCGAGGTGGACGTAGCGGCGGATACCGTCGAATTCCTTGCGCACGACCATGGCCATCTTGGCGTGGGTTTTCAAACCGGACACGCCGTAGACCACATCGACTCCCGCCTCGCGCAGCTGGCGCGCCCATTTGATGTTGGCCGCCTCGTCGAAGCGCGCTTTCAGTTCGATGACCACGAGGACCTGCTTGCCCTGTTGCGAAGCCTGGACGAGCAGTGGAATGAGCGGCGAGTCCGAGCTGGTGCGGTAAAGCGTCTGCTTGATGGCCAGTGTCTGCGGGTCCTCCGCCGCCTGTCCGACGAAATCGAGCACCGTCTGGAAACTGTCGTAGGGATGATGGAGCAGGATGTCGCCTTTGCGGATATGGAAGAAAATGTCGTGCTCCTCGCCGAGGCCGACCACGGTGACCGGGGAGAACCTCTTGTATTTGAGGTCGGGCCGCTCCAGTTCGGTCGCGATCGGCATGAGGCGGAGCAGGTTGACCGGAAAATCGACGCGATAGACGTCGTCCTGCTGCAGGTTGAAAATCTCGCGCAGCCGGGCCGTGATTTCGGCGGGTGCATCGTTCGAAACCTCGATACGCACCGCGTTGCCGCGGTTCAGCTTGCGCAGCTCGTCCTCGATGGCGCGCAGCAGGTTTCGCGCTTCTTCCTCGTCGACGTAGAGGTTGCTGTTCCGCGTGACGCGGAAAACGTGCGCGCCGCGGACCTTCACCCCGTGAAAGAGGCGGCCGGCGTGTTCCTGGATGAGGTTGGCGAGGAAGATGAAGTGCTCGCCCTCGCCGCAGAATTCCTCGGGAACGGGCAGCACGCGCGGAAGGATGCGTGGGATCTGCACCACGGCGAGATCCGTGCTCAGATCGTTGCCTTCGAGTTCGACGATGATGTTGAGGCTCTTGTTGAGGAGTTGCGGGAAAGGGTGCGCCGGATCGATGGCCAACGGCGTGAGCACGGGAAAGACCTCTCGTTCGAAATATTCCCCGAAGTGGCGTCGCGCCTCCGGGCCCACGTCCGCGTAACGGTGGAAATGCAATCCGTTCTCCGCGAGCGCGGGGCGTATTTCCTCTCCCCAGCAGGCGTATTGATCGTCGACCATGCGCCGCACGCGCTTGGAGATGGCCACGAGTTGCGCCGTGGCCGACATCCCGTCCGGCCCCACCGCGCCAGCCTCGGCGAGCTGCACCTGCTTGAGGCCCGCCACGCGCACCTCGAAAAATTCGTCGAGGTTCGACGACACGATGCAGAGAAACTTGAGCCTCTCGAGCAGCGGGACGGAAGGGTCCGTCGCCTGATCGAGCACGCGCTGGTTGAATTCCAGCCAGCTCAACTCGCGGTTGATGAAGAATTTGGGATCGGTGAGATCCATGAACGGGCAGTTGATTCTGGGGCTCGGCGGCCCGAGTGCAAGAGAAAGGCGCTCCTCACGTTGCCCGGCAGCCGTCCTATGCTAGAGTCGGATGCATGAAACCAGCCGCCGGTTTGCTTCTGTTGCTCGGCCTCGCCGCCCTCGGGCGAGCCCAGGATGCGGGCGCCAAGGCGTCGGTGCGCGCCCTGGGTGATGCATTCGCTTCGGTCTACGAAAGCGTCGCGCCCAGTGTGGTTGTTCTCGAGGTGACCAAACCCGAGGATGCGGCTTCGGCCAACGCCGCGGCGTGGGACCTTCTTTTTCCCGGGCAACAGGAACCCGATGCGCAACCCCGTTTGGAGGAGAGCGAGGGCTCGGGATTCATCATCCGCGAGGACGGTTACATTGTGACCAACGCGCATGTCGTCGAAGGGGCCGATCCCCGGCGCGGGGTGGTTGCGCGTACCAAAGACGGCAAGCGCTGGCCGCTGACCGTCGTGGGAGTCGACAACAAGACGGACATCGCGGTGCTCAAGGCCGAGGCGAATGGGTGGCCGGCCATCTCGTGGGGCGACAGCGACAAGGCGCGCATCGGCGAATTTGTCTGCGGCATCGGGGCTCCGTTCGAACTCGACTACACGCTCACCGTCGGCGTGCTCAGCGCGAAAGGACGGAGCAACCTGACCCGGGACACGGTCTACGAGGACTACCTGCAGACCGATGCGGCGATCAATCCGGGCAATAGCGGCGGCCCGCTTTGCGATCTCGACGGACAAGTCCTCGGCGTCAACACGCTGATCAACGGGCTCAGCCGAGGGCTCAGTTTCGCCATCCCTTCCAAGCTAGCGCGCGACGTGAGCGATGAACTCATCGCCAAGGGTCGCGTGACGCGCCCGTGGCTCGGCGTGCGCATCAGCACACTGGGAGAGGAACCCGATATGCAGCGCATGATGGGCATCGAGAAAGGCGTGCTGGTCAAAACCATCGAACCCGATGCACCGGCCGCGCGCAGCGAACTGCGTCCGGCCGACGTGATCGTTGCGGTCGACGGCGAGGAAGTTCAAACGGCGCGCGATCTGCAAAAAGTGATCCTGCGCAAAAAAGTCGGCCAACAAGTCGGACTCAAGGTGTGGCGGCGCAACACGCGCGACAATTCTTTCCGGCAAATTTCCGTGACCACCGCCGAGTTGCCTGATTCCCCGTTCGGCGGCGGACTAAAACCGGCTCCGGTCCCCCTCCTGCCCCCCGACAGCACGGAAAAAACCGGCGCCCGGGCGTGGGGTTTCGCGTTGGAGAAAGCACCCGAAGGAGCGCGCGTGGCTGGGGTTGATCCCGGCAGCCCTGCCGATGTGGCAGGCATAAAAGCGGGCGACATCATCACGGGAATCGGCGCCGATGTGGTGAGCGACGAAGCCACATTCGTCGAGGCCATGGCAAAAATCGGCCGCGACGAGGCGGCCGTGCTGATGATCGAACGCGACGGGAAAAAATCCTACGCGATCCTCAAGCGCTGATCCCGAGAATCCCGCGCAAGGCGGCGGCCGCTTCCGCGGGTTCGACGCGCGTCATGCAACGGAAGTCGATCGGACACTCGCGTTTGAAACACGGGCTGCATTCCACCTTGTGCCGCAGGACGCGGTGAAAGTCGCCGAGCGGAGCAGTGAGCGTCGGTTCGGTTGATCCGAAAATAGCGACGGTTGGAACCCCCAAAAAAGCGGCCAGGTGCATTGTTCCGGTGTCGTTGGTGAGAAGTGCATCACAAGCCGACAACTCGTCCATGAGCCCGTCCAACGTGGTTTTTCCGGCGAGGTTGCGGACCGGAAACCCGCACGCTTTTTCGATTTCTTCCGCGGCGGGAGCGTCCCCGGCGACACCGAAGATCACCCATTCGCACGGTTGCGCGCTCTGCACTTCGCGCATTGCCGCCGCAAACCGCTCCGCGGGCCAGCGCTTGGCCGGACCATATTCCGCGCCCGGACAAATCCCGATGCGTGGGGTTGTCTTCACTGGTGCCGTCTTGCGCTGGAACGAGGGCCCATGCGACGGCACCGGCGCGCCGCAGTATTCGACCAAGCGCAAAAACCGGTTGGCTTGATGCCCACAGGACTCCGGCGAAAAGCGCGGAATCTGGCCGAGAAGCCGTTGCCGCCAGTGTCCGCGATACCCGACAATTCGCGGAACACGCCAGGCGCGTGCCTCGAGCGCGGAGCGCAAGGAATTCGGAAAAAGAATGGCGACATCAAACTCGCGCCCGATGCGCTTCGCGAGTCGTCCCGGTGTTTCGGCTGGTCTGATGCCGATCACCTCGTCGACGGCGGCGACGCGCCGCCAGAGCGGCGCGAGTTTTTCCGGCGCGAGTATCGTGATTCGCGCATCCGGTCGCCCGGCTTTGCAGGCCTCGACCGCGGGTATGCCCATCACCGCGTCGCCGAGCCAATTGCTCGATCGGACAATGATATCAAACGGCTGCAGTTTCGCCGCTCCGTCCGGCAGGTGGCAGCCGCGTTTCCATTTGCTCTTGAAGAAGCGCGGCCACATCGTTTTCCACCGGTTGTGCAGCCAAAACCAGTCGGGCAGTGAAGCCGTGATCTGCGCTTCAAGGACTCGGTTGAGTCTGTCGGTCAGCTCTTCGACGCTTTTGCCCTGCGGTTCGATCGGCGGTTCGATGGTGCAACGCCAGCGACCGGTGCCGACCGTGTGGATCGCCACCGAGATGAGCGGCGCACCGGTGCGGTCGGACAAAATTGCGGCGAGAGGCGACGTCGACGCCAGTTTGCCGAAAAAGGGTGTCCAGATTCCGCCTTCGCCCGC
>JBEDBL010000194.1:0-5135 GCA_041177245.1 Verrucomicrobiota bacterium | reverse complement strand
GTGTATCCCTTGGCTTTCAGTTGCGCGATGACCTGCGGCATTGCCGCGATGGTGCCCGGATGGATGTCGTGGGAGAGGAGGATCGCGCCGGGGTGCGCACCATTGACGAGCCGTCGCGCAACGACGTCCGCCCCCGGTTTTTTCCAGTCATTCGGATCGACCGACCAGAGAATCATGTCGAGCCCGTAGTCGTTGATCAGTTTGTTTTTCACGCGTTCGTTGTAGAGTCCGTAAGTCGGACGCATGAGAGTCACTTTTTTGCCGGTGTTTTTCTCGATGATCCCCGTGGTGTCGCGGATCTGGTGCTCGAATTTCTCGGGGCTGAGCGAAGGCAAACGCGGGTGATCCCACGTGTGGTTGGCGACTTCGTGTCCATCGGCGGCCATGCGTTGCACGATTTGCGGATTGGCCGCAACGAGGCTGCCGAGCACGAAGAAAGTGGCGTGGACGTTTTCGCGCCCGAGGATATCGAGCAGCTTGGGCGTCAGCGATGCGCTCGGGCCGTCGTCGAAGGTCAGGGCGACCACTTTCCGGCTGGTGTTGACCGAGTTGAAAAGCCCCGGACGGCTGCGTCCACGGCTGCTGCCTTCGGGATGCAGCGCCATTCCCGCGCCCGTGCTCTTCATCGGAGGCGGCGCTGCATCGCCCGGCACCGGATAAGCGAGGCCACTACCCGGGACCGCAGGCGTGTTTGTTCCCTGCGGAGTCAGGGTGAGATTCGGATAGCCGGCGAGCGATGCGGAGGGGGCTTCTTCCGGCGCGCCCGAATGGGGCGGAATGGGGATGTTCTCCGCGCGGCCCGCCGCGACGGTCCAAAGTAATACCGCTCCAACCGCGGCCGCACAACAACTCCGGTGCATTCCTGATTATCTGTCAGGTGCAGGCGCTTGGCAACTTCGCCATGGATACGTCGAGAAGGATTCTCGTGCCGCGCTCTCCTCACGGGCCTTGACCAGCTGCGCAGGCAGCGCGGCCGGGAAGTTTGAGCAGCCTTCAACGCAGGTTCTATTTTTTGTCCAGCGTTTCCGCTGAGATCCAGTCGATCGTCATGGTCTGCGGTTCGCGCCACCCGGCACGGCCGGCCCAAGGCATCTGCCGCAACCCGAAGATGACCGTTGTCGGCCGGTCGGGCACGGCGTCGAATATCGTGTGTTGGGCGATTTCGTCGATGAAGAAGCGGACCACAGTTCGGTCCCACTCGATGCTGTAAATGTGAAATTCCCCGTCTTGCAGTGAGCGAGGTTCGCCGCGGGCGTCTTGTGCCGGTTGTTTCGTCAGGCTCGCCGGTTCGGGTTTGGACTTCGCTGCCTCGATCCACGTGGCCATGCGCAGGTCGGTCCATCCGCCATCGGGACCCGTTTTGTGGCGCGGGTCGCGGCATTCGGTGTCGTTTGCGGTGATCTCGAGGTCGATTTCATCGATGGTGTCCTGTTCGCGGTAAGTGAAGATCATGGCGGCCAACCCGGGGATCGCCGTGTTTTTGGCCCGCATGCTGATGCGAGTTCCGCCGCCGATGGGTCCGAACGAAAGAGTCTGAAAAGGCCAGAACCGCCACGGCCCACGGCCGCGCTTGAGAAAATTCCGCCGGGCCGTCAAGTAGGCGTAGCCGTCGCCCGGAACGAAATCGTTCCACGTCTCTACAGTTCCGAGCTCGTCCCGGTAGTCCCATTGCAATCCGCCGGGCGCCGAGGGTTTTCCCGGCTGGTCGAAATTTTCGAGGTATTGCAGGGCATTGCAGGTCGCGGAACCGGTCAGCAGCGCGGTCGCGAGGACAACGACGTCACGCTGCCACCACTTGTGCTTTGCGGTCCTTCGGAACGACATGGCAGGCGTCAACGACGAGCGGCACGAGATTGGCGACTTGCCCGTAGTCGACGTCCGGGTGCGCGGTGCACACTACGGCCGCGTCGAATGTGGAGAGTGTGCCATCGCCCAAAGCAGTCGAAGTTCGGCCGGACCAAAGCCCGTGTCCGCGCGGAATTTTGGGAACATGCTCATCATGGTATTCGACCGCCGCGCCCTTCTGGCCGAGCAGTTCCATCATCGCGTAGGCTGGTGACTCACGGTCGTCGGAAATTCCGGGTTTATAGGCAAGGCCGAGCATGAGGACTCGTGCGCCGTGCAGCGATTTGCCGGACGCGTTCATCGCCTCGAGCAGATGGTTCACCACGTAATAGGGCATCGACCGGTTGATCTGGCCGGCCAGTTCGATGAATCGCGTGTCGTAGTGGAACTCTTTGGCTTTCCAAGTGAGATAAAATGGGTCGATGGGGATGCAGTGGCCTCCGACGCCCGCGCCCGGATAGAACGGCATGAAGCCGAAAGGTTTGGTTTTTGCCGCCTCGATCACTTCCCAGATATCGATGCCCATCGACGTGTAGATCCGCTTCAGTTCGTTGACCAAAGCAATGTTGATGAAACGGAAGATATTCTCGGTGAGTTTGACCGCCTCCGCGGTGTCGCAATTTTTCACCGGAACAAGATGCTTGATCACCCTGCTGTAAAGCTCCGTGCCGCGTTCGAGACAGGCCGGCGTGAGGCCGCCGATAACCTTGGGCATGTCCCCGATGACGCTTTGCTTGTTGCCCGGATCTTCGCGTTCCGGGGAGAAAACCAGGGCAAAATCTTTCCCTGCCTCCAGTCCGGAACCACGCTCCAGCACTTGGCGCAACTCCTCCCGCGTGGTCCCGGGATAGGTGCTCGATTCCAAGGAAACAAGCATCCCGCGTCGCAAGTGCGGCGCGATTTCCGTTCCCGCGTCGACGATGTGCGAGAGGTCGGGGTCCTGATGTTTGCGCAGCGGGGTGGGGACGCAGATGATTACCGCTTCGCATTCGGCGATCTTGCGTTTGTCCGTGGTGAATTCAAGCCGGCCGGTCTTGAGCGCGTCCGGTATGGTGTGAGCGGGCAGGTGGGAGAGCGGCGAGTGGCCGTTTTGCAGCTCGATCACGCGGTCACCGTCCGAATCGAAACCCACCGTGCGGCAGCCGGCACCGACAAAACCGAGCGCGAGCGGGAGGCCCACATACCCGAGACCGACGATGGCAACCTCGGCCTGCGCGTGGGGAGGTTTCGGGATCATGCCGGGACGACTTCCTCGCCGATGCGTTCCATTCGTGCCCCGAGGTCGCGTCGGCGGAAGAGGAAGAATTGCAGCATTCCCGTGACGGCGGCGAGTTGTCGCCACTGGTGGTAGCCGAGATTGTCGACAAAAATGGCGGCGATCATTTTCCAGAAATCGCGCCAGGAGCCAGTGCGCAGACGCGACATCTCGGTCAAAAGCACAGCGAGCAAGCTGAGAAAAACGCCCGAGATGTAGGCGAGAAAGAAGAGCACGAGAACTTCGGTCCAACCGACAAAGCCCGTAGCGAGCAGGATTGCCGCCAGCAAGTAGGCTGTGATTTCGACGAGCGGGGCGAGTGCTTCGAAAACGATGAAGAACGGCATGCCAAACAGCCCAGTCATCCCGTAGCGCGGGTTGAGGATCATCGGCCAGTTGCGGAAAAGCGCCTCGAGCGTGCCGCGCGACCACCGGTTCCGTTGCGAAGCATAGAGTTTGGCCGATTCCGGAACCTCCGTGTAGCAGACCGCATCCGGCGTGAAGACAAGCTTCCCGCCGTTCTTCTCCTTGCGGTCGAAAATGTGCTTGTTCAGGCGAATGGTGAACTCGATGTCGTCGGTGATCGCTTTGGCCCACGAGCCGCCGAGTTTCTCGAAGATGTTTTTTTTCACGAGCAGCAACGCTCCGGAAATGCAGAGCATGCTGTTGAGGCGGCAGAGACCCGTGCGCGACCACTGGAAGCTCCGGGCATATTCGACCTCCTGGTTGAGGCCGAGCATGGTGTGCGGCAACCCGCGCTGCACGACGACGCCTTCTTCCATGACCAGACCGTTCGAAGGGCGGACGACGCCGGCCGATGCCACGATGTGCGAATCCAAAAGGAAAGGCCTCGCCATGTGCAGGAGTCCGTCCGGTTCGAGCACGGAGTCTGCGTCCGTCACGAGCAGCAGCGGGTAGCGCGACATGGGGACAGCCGCGTTCACGGCATCCGCACGGCGCCCGTTGTCTTTGCTCACCACGACAAGATTCGGGTAGTCCGGCGACTCGTAAACGCCCCTGATGGCCTCGGTCTCGATGCGCTTGGGGCCGTGCCTTTCGACCTGGCGCAGTTTGAAGTGGTGGATCAGCGTTTCGAGCGTGTGATCGGTTGATCCGTCGTCGACGACAATCACCTCGTGCGCAGGGTAGTTCAGTTTGAGGAGATTTTCCGCGGTGTTGACGATGATGGCTGATTCGTTGTGCGCCGGCACAATGATCGAGACAGGCATCGACAGGTCGGATTTCGCGATCCGGTCGAATTCGGTGAAGGTGATGCCGCGGTTGTATTTGCGGATCTGCACGGATCCCAAAAGCACAAGCAGCAGGTAAATCCCGTGCAGGACGATGAAGTAGACGAGAATGAAGGTCAGAAGCAGGTAAACGATGGTCATCATATTGTTGCGGTTCCTTTCGGCATGGTGCCGTGTTCCTCGAGCACTTGTGCGCTCATTTCACGCGCGTAACGGTCGGCCGCACCGCGCGCGGAGTTTTTCAAAGCTTCGACACCCGGACCTCCGAGGGTGAAGAGGGACTGTGCCGCGGAGAAACGCACCCACCAGGCCGGATCAGACAAGGCCTTGGTCAGGCGGTTTATTTCACCATCGCCGCGCAACTTTCCTATGGATTGCATGACCACGTTGCGGACCTCCCAGGACGAATCGTCCGAAAGCTTGGCCACGTCTGGCAAAACGGCGCGGTCGCCGATCGAGCCCAGGGAACGCGCGGCGTTGAGGCGGACGCGGTAGTCCTCGTGACGTAGGAGAGCGGTGAGGGGAGCAGTTGCCGCTCCCGCGCGAAGCATCCCCAACACTCGCGAGGCAACATTGAGCACGCTGTCCGAGTATTTCCCGTCCCGACTCTGCAGGACGTCGAGAAGCGGAGGAACGGCTGCATCGCTCATCTCGGCGAGAATCTCCGCGGTGCGGCGTTCGTTCAGTTCTCCCGGAACATCGAAAGCCAGGAGGATGGGTTCGACCGCCCCGGCCGAGCGCAGGGCGACGAGGGAACGCGCGGCGGCGAAACGGATGACCAGCAC
>JBEDBL010000193.1:0-5170 GCA_041177245.1 Verrucomicrobiota bacterium | reverse complement strand
TTCCTCCATCCGTCCCGCCTCCCTCGACGCGCGTATCGGTCAGGAGAACGGGGACACCGGACTGGGGGACCTGATCGCCGACGAGAGCGCGGAGGATCCGTCCGAGCAGCTGAGAGACAAAGATATGGTGGAGGGAATCGGCACGCTTCTCAAGGCGCTGACGCCGCGCGAGCGCGAGATCATGAAGTTGCGCTACGGGCTCGGCGGGCGTTCCGAGAAGACGCTGGAGGAAATCGGTGTGAAGCTCGGAGTGACGCGCGAACGCATCCGGCAGATCCAGTTGGCAGCTCTGGGGAAAATGCGCCGTGCCCTGGGCCGGCGCGAGCAGCCGACGCAATACCTCTCCGCCACGTTGGCTGATGCACGGGCGCATTGAATAAAAGGCAAGCCACGGATTAACGCGGATCAACGCGGATAAAAGACAGGGATAAAGCCCGGCTGGCTGACACCAGCCGGGCTTGTTCTTTCCACCGGAAGAGAGTGTTCTGCTATTCGTTGCCCGAGGTTAGCTTTCCCAAGCTCCAGACGAGGCGCTTGAACTCGACTTTGCGTTTGCCGAAGTTGATGAGCAGTCCGACTGGTTTGTTCGTTACAGCCAATTCGTTGAGCAGCTGAGCCTCGTCTGCCTTGCGGTATTCCTCGGAGACCTTCAGTTCGACGATGACGGCGTTGTTCACAACCATGTCTGCCACGTAGGTGCCGACTACCTCGCCTTTGTAGCTCACCTGCATGCGGCTCTCGACCTCCGCAAAGAAGCCTCGGCTCTTTAGTTCCACGGCCATCGCATTCCGGTAGACGGCCTCAAGAAAGCCGTAACCGAGAGCCTTGTGGACCTCGAACGCCGCGCCTGATCACGGCCTCTGTGATCTTACTATGAGGGAGGTCATTCAGCACGGAGGCATTTAGCTTGGCGGGTGTCAGCGGGCCAAGCTCTTATCCGCGTCAATCCGTGGCTAATGCTTGGCCTTTATGGTCTTCGCCGCGGGGGAGCCGTTGCCTTGGGCTAGGACCGGGGCCATGGTGAGTTGCACGGGGGATTCGACGAGGCCGGCAGAGATGGCATACCGGGTCAATCCCGCGGTGTCGTGGATATGCAGCTTGTTCATCGCAGCCTGACGGTGCTTCTCGACCGTCTTGATGCTGATGCCGAGTTTGTCGGCGGTCTGCTTGTTGGCATTGCCCTCGGCGATGAGTTGCAGCACCTCGGTCTCGCGTTCGGTGAGCGTGTCGGTTTTGCGGCGCATGATTTTGCGTCCGCCTTCCGTCTTCTCGTATTGGGCCATGCGGCGCTTCACCTCGGGGGAGAAGGCTTTCAATCCCTTGGCGACTTCGCGCACCGCTGTGGCCAGTGTCTCGGCGGCCTGCTTTTTCGAAACGAAACCGTCCACACCCGCTTCGAGCGCATGCTGAATGTATAGGTCGTCCTCGTAGGCGGTGACCATGAGGATGCGTGTGGCGGCGGAGTGCCGGCGGATGTGGCGCGCGGCATCGAGACCGTTGAGGTTGGGCATGGCGACGTCGAGCGTCACCACATCGGGTTTCAGCTTCGCGGCTTTGTCGGCCCCGTCGCGTCCGTCGGAGGCCTGACCCACGACTTTGATGTCTTTTTGCCGTTCGAGGATGTTGACGAGCGCGTCGCGCATCATCTGGTGGTCGTCAACGATTAGAACTGAGGTCATTTTCATAAGTGGTAGTTGGGGTGATGTTCATGATTCGAGATTAAGGTTTTTTCCGGGGGGGGGGGGGGTAACAGGGACGGACACGCGGATGATGGTGCCTTCCCCGGGAGTGGCATTGAGCTCGAAGTTTCCGCCGAGCAACTCGGCGCGTTCGCGCATGCCGAGCAGACCGAGGTGTCCGCCGGCTTGGGCCTCGGTGACACGTTGTGGCGTGAAGGCGCACCCGTTGTCCCCGATCTCAAGCTTCATGACGCTGTCGCTCTGCTCAAGGATGATCCATGCGCGTTCGGCCCGGGAATGCTCCTCGATGTTCTGCATGGCTTCCTGCACGAGCCGGAAAAGATGCGTGAGTTCGCCGGTGGCGAGGAAGTCGGTGGCATCGCGCTCGACTTGCATTTCCAGATCTATGCCGGTGCGCTTGCGGAAATCATGGCCGTTCTTTTCCAGCGTGGCGGCAAAACCGCAGTGATCGAGGAGCGAAGGGCGGAGGTCGCGGGCAAGGATGCGGATATCGCTGAGCGCGGTGTTGATGTTGTCCTGCATGTCTTTCAGTTCCTGCCGGAGCCAGGCGGGAACTTTGGAGGTTTCGCGGGCCAGGCTGATGCGGTTCGTCACTACCGAGAGGACTTGCGCGACGTTGTCGTGAAGCTCGCGGCTGATGGTCTGTTTCTGCTCCTCTTGGATTTGGATGAGCCGGCGCGCCAAGTTTTCCAATTCCTCGATCTGCATCTCCGCCTCGTGCGCCAAGTCGCGAATCGCGCGTCGCTCCATGGTGAGCGGCCGGTAGGGGAGCGCGCCGTTCGCGCCGTTTGTGGCTGCAGGTGCCGGAGTCTTCTGCGAAATGTTTTTCCGTCTAGCGCGCACTTTGCGGCCGTTGCTCTGCTCCTTCGAAATGCTCCCGTTGTGTTTCATTGGGAATTTGTTTCCGGGGGGTCTAGACGCGTTAACTGGATGAGAATCAGATTTCGCAAATCTTGAGTCGGAGTCAATAATAAATTTATACACCCACGCGGAGGGTGCCGGACGGAGTTGGAGACGCGCGACACTCATGAGGCGATGTGTTCATGTCGGCCGATGCCGGGTGTGTCGTGTGGCTTTTGGCCGTCGAACGTGACCACCTGGTTGCGCCCGCTCTGTTTGGCGCGATACATCGCGGCATCGGCGCGCGCGACGAGCGCATCGGTGCTTTCGCCTTGGTGCGCGAGCGTCACACCGATGCTCATCGTCGCGCAAACCCAGCCGGTCGGTGTATTGATCGGATCCGCGGCGGCGGAGCGCAATTTTTCGGCGACCTCCGCGGCGTTGTGCAAGTCCTGCACGCCGTGCAGGACGACGAGGAGTTCATCGCCTCCCATGCGGGCGGCGAGATCGTCGCTGGTGCGGAGGATGTCCTTGAGGCGCTTGGCCATGACGCGCAGCACTTCGTCTCCGGCGGCGTGCCCGTGCGTGTCGTTCACTCCCTTGAAGTGGTCGATGTCGCAGAAAAGGACGGCCAGTTCGTGTCCGGTGCGGCGGGATTGACCGCTGAGCGTCTCGATGCGGTTGAGGACCTCCTTGCGGTTGAGTAACTGCGTGAGTTCGTCGGTGCGCGCACGATGTTCCAATTGCTGCTCGGCGCGCACTTGTTCGTCCACGATCCGGGTGGTGGCGACGAACCCGTCCGATTTGCCGGTCTCGTCGCGGTAGCAGCTGGCGTGCGTTTCGATCCAATGGAGCGACCCGTCCTTGCAGCGCGCGATCTGGCGGGAGAGCAGGGTCTCGCCGGCCTCGAGCTTTGCCGCGTAAGTCGCCAAGAGCTGCGGGTTGGGTGCCTCGATAAAATCCGTGATCTTGCGTCCGATGCATTCCTCGGCATCCCAGCCGAAGGCGGCTTTCACCGAAGGGGAAATCCACTGGATGCAGCCGTTGCGGATTCGGGCGACGACATCGGACGAGTTTTCGGCGAGCAAGCGGAAGCGCTGCTCCGATTCGCCCAGGCGCTTGGCGGCGCGGTGCCTCTCGGTCACGTCGCGCCACGTCCAGACGAGCACTCCGTCGATGCTCACCGCCCGGATATCGAAGCGGCGCTCGTTGCCGTAGATCTCCAGGGCGAAGGCGAAGTTGTTGGCCACGAGCGGTTCTCCCGATTCGTAGGCATCCCGCGCCATGGCCAGGAGGCAGCTGGCACTGTCAGGCGGGAGCAACTCCCGCAAGCTGCGCCCGATCATGTCTTCGCGATCGAGCCGGTAATACTTCGCCGCCGCTTGGTTGGCCTCGTCGATCCGGAAATCCGCGATCTTCTGATGCTCGTTGCGGAGCGGGGCGAGCAGAAGGTGCGGGTCGAGCAAAGCGTCCAGGATGATGCGGGGTGAGGCGAGAACCGAGTGGTGCGGTTCCGGGAGCTTGTTGCGGCTCGGCGGTGCGGTTTCGATCACGCTCATTCCCCCAGGCGCGAGATGGATCGCTGCAGGCGCAGGATTTCCGCGACCGCCTCGCGCATCTTGCCTGCGAGATGTCCGTCGAGTTCCCCGTTGCTGGTGCCATCGGCTGAGACGAGCATCTCGCGCAAAGCGGCAATCTCCGCAAAGCGCGCGGCGTGAAGGTCGCGAAGTTCGTTAGCCGTCTCGTGGTGCATTGCCAACAGCAGAATAGGCGCCCACCGCCGACTTTGGCTCTGGGGCGTTTTGCCCATGTGTCAAACCGCGATGCCCGACGCGAGGGTGGAACAGTAGCGGGGCCGAGCGCTGCAAGTGTCCCGCTGTGTTGCGGGGGCGGATAATCGCTGGCCGTGCCTTTAATCCGTCTCGCCTGCCCCGGCTTCACTCACGTGGCGTTCGATGATATTGGCCGCTGCTTCGGCGGGTTCGGTGCCGTCCCTCTCGGCGCGGCGCACCAGTTCCTGTTCTAGCTCCGGGGAAATATTGTATAAAAAAACCGACTCCTTGAGGTTGGGAACGTCATCTTCAGGCAAAGTCATGGCGAAAAAACTACCGGTGTGAACGTATGTATAAAAGAAATATTAATATTTACGCTCTTTGTGTGCACCCAAAAGTAGACACTAGGACTCTTGCTTTCTGCACGCTCCCGTGCAAGTTGTGCTCCTGTTGAAAACAGCCCGTAAAACCCGTGCGATCGCCGTGCAGTTGTCTCCGCAGACGATCAAGCATCTCGATGAGTTGGCAGCGCGATCGAAGATGTCCCGCCACCGCTACATGATCCTCGTGCTGGAGCGGGCGGTGAAAAACAGCGTGGTTTTGAAGGCCGAAGTCGCTTTTTCCGACGAATAAGCCGCAGCGCGGCGATCCTCCGTCCCGGGGCTACACCCCATGGATGAGCAGAAGGGCGGGTGCAAAGCTTGCCCCATGAAGCCCTCCTTTCCTCCGACAGCGAGCAAACGGCGCCGCTCCGGAGACAGTGGCAATCCGGAGCCGGAGAACCCGCCATCAGCACTGCCCGTCAAGCTGCACGAAGCCATGCCGCCGCGACTGAAACGCCTTGGCCCGCCCGAGTCC
>JBEDBL010000192.1:0-5179 GCA_041177245.1 Verrucomicrobiota bacterium | reverse complement strand
GCCCGAGCTGGTTTCGTAGATGTAGTTGGCGCCCGAGCCTCCGAGGACGATGGGGGTGTAGCCGGACGCACTCGAGGTGTCGCGGTTGATCGCAGTGGTCGCCGTCCCGTTGCCCTGCCAGACGTTGTTGAACATCTGCACATTGGTCGGGGATTTCGCCACGTTAGCGCCGGTGCTGTTGGTGTAGCTATCGTTGGAAAGCAGACCCAAGCTCATCTCTTTGCAATTGATGAAAGTGTTGTTGTAAATCTTCGCGTTGTTGGCCGGTTGGTAGGAACCGGTGTTGCCGATGCTGTTGGCCGGGTCGCCGGCGTAGTAATCCGATTCACCGGACATGACGCAGAGAGAGGCGCGGATTCCGTCCCCGACGACGTTGGCGATGTAGTTGTTGCGGACGATCTGGTCCGGCCCGATGACGCGGATGCCGCCCTGGTTGGCGCTAGCCGTGCCGAGCGCGATGTTCGTCCCGTTGGACGCAATGTTGGTCCCGTTCGCGTAATAACCGCCGCCGAAGATGAAGTTCCCCTCGACTGTGCTGCCCGTGCCGCTGCGGAAGCAGATGCCGCCCTGGCTTTCGAGGATGGTGTTGTTGAGGATTTTGTTGCCCTTGGATTTGATCGAGATGATCTCCGGTTCGCCCGCGGTGGCGCCGTCCGTCCTCCAGATGGAGCGGTAGAAGACGTTGCGCTCGACGGTGACCTGCATGTCGAATGTCTGGACATCGCCGACGCCGATGCGGAGCGATTCGAAGCCGTTGTCCAAGTCGCTGCTCGTATTTTGCACGACCGCGTAGCGAGGCCCGAAATAGCAGTAGCGCACCTTGTGCAAACGCGGGACGGTGATGCCGCCCTCCGCGGTGGTGGGCAGGAAAGCGACCGTGGCGTTGCGGATCGTGTCCGGCCGCTCGGTCAGGGTGCAATATTCGATCGTGGCGTAAAATCCCTGGATGTAGATCCACTTGCCGTCGAGAGCTCCGGCGGCACAGCCGTTGAAGCGGAGGTGCGACATCGTCATGTAGCGCGAACCCGAAGCGGTGCCCACAATGTAGGTCGAACCGTCGGTCAAGATGCCGCTGTTCGCATTGAAATCCAACCCTGCCAGCGTGATGCCGCGTCCGGACAGCGTGATCTTGGAAGGGGCATTGACGACAACCCCGCCCGGCGTGACGGCATAGACAAGGACGGGATTGTTCTTCGCCGTCGTGTCATCAGAGATGGAGCTTTCCAGCGTCTTGTTGATCGCTCCATAGGTCCCGCTGTTCATCTGAACCACGTCGCCCGCGTTCAAGCGCGGCAGATTATTGAAGTCCGTGGCATTGTTGACCGTGTAGGTGGCACTGATGGCCGGTTGGATGAGCGCGGCCAGAGCGAGCGCGGCCAGATGGAGTCTGGCGCTGTTACGAGATCGGCGGTTTCTGGAGGGGAAAAACATTGGAAAAGGTAGGGAGTGACGTTCGGTTCTTGGATGGATAATATTTATCAAGATGACCCCAAAAAGGACCGAGTCAACAGCCCTAAATTCGCCCGAATACAGGGCTTGCGCAAGGGGTGCAGGGCCGATTTTCAGCGGTCGGTGGCCGACTGAGCATTTCAACAAAAAAGCAACCACCCCAGACGCCCGGCTAACAGAGTGGCGCGGCCTTCTCAGCTTGATATAAGAGTGGATACTCAATCGCAAAAGCCTTACTTCGTGGGTGTCGATTCGGATGGCACGGCCTTCGATTCGATGGAGATCAAGCACAAGCGGGTCTTTCAGCGGGTGGCCATCGAGATGTGGGGGCTCCAGCCGCTGGAGAAGGAATTCCGCGAGGTGGCGGATTTCATCAACCTCTACTCCACGCACCGCGGGGTGAACCGCTTCCAGGGTCTTGTCATGGTTCTCGAGCGGTTACGGAAAATTTCCGGATGGCGCGATCGTGTGCCGCACCTGCCCGATCCTTCGTCCTTGCGGGAGTTTGTCCTTTCCGGCCGCCCGCTTTCGGTCGGTGCCTTGGAGGAATATGCCGCCGCAAATTCGTCGCCCTTTGCGGCCGAGGTCGTCGAGTGGAGCCGCCGCAGCGACGAACTCTACGCGCACATCACCCGCGAGGAAGGCAACCCGCCATTTTCTCTCGTGCGCGAATGCCTCGTGCGTGCGGCGCAGGCGGCGGATGTGTGGATCATCTCCTCGTCTTCGCGCGCGGGGCTCGAGCACGATTGGGGCGGCGCGGATCTTCTCGTGCCGATCGGCCATATTGCCGGGCAGGAAGATGGTGACAAGAAAGCGCAGTTGGATCTGGCCTTGCGCGTGCCGCGCGCGGCGGACCATGCCTTGATGATCGGTGACGCGCCGGGCGATCTCGACGCGGCGACTGCCGCGGGCGCGCTCTTTTTTCCCGTTCTTCCCGGGCGGGAGAGGCAATCCTGGGAGCAGTTGCACCGCGAGGGCCTCGACCGCTTTTTTGCCGGAACTTACGCGGGCGATTACCAACGCCGTTTGCTCTCCGAATTCCGCAGCGTCCTGCGCGAAGACTCACCGTGGCCTTGAACCGGCGCGAAGCGGGAAAAATTTTCATGAAAGACGAAAAAACAATCGAAACGATCCTCGGGCAGATGTCCCTCGAGCAGAAGATCGGCCAGTGCGTGGTCATCGGCATGTCGGGCACGATCATCACCAACGACCTGCGCGAGGCGATCGTGCGCTACCATTGCGGCGGCCTGCGTCTCTCGCCTTTCACGCGGATGTTCCGCTACTTCTCGGACGGCAAAGCCAAGCAGCAGGAACTGGGCGAGGGATTCGCTCCATCGCTGCAGAAAATCGCCGATGTCGGCCTGCCTCCCTACGCCACACCGCAGCAATACGCGGAAACGCTCAACGAATTGCGCCGTCTCGCCGCGCAACGCACGCCGGCCATTCCGCTGCACATGGTCATCGACCAGGAAAACGACACGAGCAAAGATTTTTCCCGCGGCGGAGTGGTGCAATTTCCCTCGAACATGGGGCTGGTCGCGGGACGCGATCCGGCCATGGCCCGCGAGGTCGCGCGCTGCATCGCCGTGCAGATGAAGGCGTCGGGTCTCGACATGATCCATTCGCCGGTGGTCGATGTGAACATCAACCCGGACAATCCGGAGATCGGCCACCGCGCGTTCGGCGACGATCCCGAGATCGTGGCCGAATACGCCGTGGCCATGATGCGCGGTTTCCAAGAGTCCGGGGTTATTGCCGCGGCCAAGCATTTTCCGGGGCGGGGCGATTCCGCGACCGACGCGCACCATGCATGTCCCGTGCTGCAGGTGGACGCCGAACGTTTCGAAAAAATCGAGCTTTTGCCTTACCGCCGGCTCATCGAGGCCGGCCTCGATTCGATCATGGTGGCGCATTGCATTTATCCGCATCTCGACCCCGACAACATCGCGACAGTTTCCCGCCCCATCGTTACCGGGCTTTTGCGCGAGGAACTCGGTTTCGGGGGATTGATCACGACGGACAGCATGACGATGGGGGCGCTCATTGACCGTTATGGCGTTGGGGAATCTTGCGCGCTCGCGTTGCAAGCCGGCGTCGATGTCATCCTGATGAAGGCCGAGAACCAGTGGCGCGGCGAAATGTTCCACGCTATCCGGCAATGGGCGGAGTCGGGAAAAATCAGCGCGTCCGAATTGGACGACAAAGTGCGCCGCGTCCTGCGGTTGAAGCTGAAATACGGCCTGTTCGACAACATGGGCATGGTGGATGCGGACAAAGCCGCCGCGCCTTACCGCGATCCGGTCGTTGTGGAAACTTCCCGCCGCGCTGCGCGCCGCGCCATCATCGTGTTGAAGGACGAACTGGGCGCGCTGCCGATCGATCGGGGAAAGAAAGTGCTCCTCATCAGCCAGCAAAATTCGATCAAGTCGCCGAACGACATGTATGACCATCCGGCGCTCTTCGCGCAACTGATGGAGCAGGATTGGCCCGCGCTGCAGACCTACGAGACGCGTTTCGGATCCGACGCGAAGCAGGATGCCGAGGTTCTCGCCTTCGTCGCGGCGAACAAGTTCGATCTCATTATCTGCACGAATTATTACGACCGCCAGGAAAAGCCCGGTGGCTATGCCAAGGCCCTGATCGACGCGGGACACCGCTTGGTTCTGATTAGCAACACGCCTTACTGCATCGGCGGAACCGGAGGACTGATACCGTCCGCGAAAACAATCATCCTCAACATGAACCTCACGCCCGAAGGTTTGCGTACGACGAAGGCGGTCCTGCTCGGTGAAATCGCAGCCGAGGGTGTCTGGCCGCTTTCGAATTACAATCCGTTTTGAGTAATGGAACAGCGTCCTCCCGCGCCGTCAGTCCCTCAACTCCCATCCCTCAACCATCAACCGCGCTACTGCTGGTCGCCCGGCACTGGTGGTGAGGGAACAAGTCCGAGTGAAACGAGGAATTTCGCCGCTTCCTCCTCCGTCTTGAGCTTTGCGGACGCGCCCGCTGCGCCGAATTTGCTCGAGTAGTAGCTGTGCCCCAATCCCTCGAAGGTCACCAACTCGCAGCGGTTGCCGTTGGCTTTCAATTTCTCCATCAGCGCCGTCGAGTTTGCATAAGGCACCGTCTCGTCCTTCGTGCCGTGGAAAATCAACACCGGCGGCATCTTGTCCGGCATTTGATCGGGAACCGAACAGGCCAGCGCGCGCTCGGCGGAACCGCCGAAACGCTTGGTGCCGCCGTATCCGCCGTCCTTGGTGTCGCTGACGGGATTGAGCAAAATCAACGCGACGGGTAGGGGATCCGGTGAACCGGGGTCATCCGCGCCCGGACCTTTCTTCGGGATCGCGGTCCATGCCGCGATGTGTGCTCCGGCGGAGGCACCCATCACCGCGATCTTGGCGGGATCGATGCCCAATTCGGCCGCGTGTTCCTGCACCCAGCGCACCGCGGCGCGTGCATCGGAAACGCAGTCCTCAGGCGTGCCGCCCATGCGCTTGCGCGTGCGGTAGTCGGGCGCGACTCCGACCATGCCCATCTTGGCCGCCCACTTCGCCCATCCGACCGACTTCTCCGGAGTGCCGCTGGCCCAACCGCCGCCGAAGAACATGACGAGGCACGGATTTTTATCCGATGCTTTCCATTGCGCCGGCTTCACGACGTGCAGTCGCAATTCATTCGTTCCCGCGTGGCGGTAAACAAACGGCTCGCTGCCTGGCAGTGCCAAAGG
>JBEDBL010000191.1:0-5205 GCA_041177245.1 Verrucomicrobiota bacterium | reverse complement strand
TGCTGGTAGGGCGCATCTCGTCTGCAGAATTTTTCGCCGGTCTGCCGGCGCTTAACTTACTCGTAACCGGTGGACTCAACTCGGTGCCGATCGCGCTGAAACTGAATTCGCCTTTCACCGGCAGCGCGTCCGCTTCGTGGGCCGCGGGTGCGCGGTGGTTGCCCGCCGAAGAGACATATGTGATGGCTGGATTATTCCAGGCGCGCGCCGACATGGGCGAATCCGGTCCCTACCATGGCTTGGATCTCACCTTCGGTCAGAACGACGGCGCATTTGCCGTGGCGGAAATCGGTTGGACGCCGAACTCCAAGCAATTCACCGCCGTGCAGGAAGACCGCCGCTTCACCCGCAACCGCACCGAGCTGACCAGCGATGGCGGCGGCCTGCCCGGCATTTACAAACTCGGCGCTTATTTTTCGACCACGGCGAAGGAGAATAATCCCGGTGGTTGGGGCGAGAATCCCTTCGGCTTTTACCTGCTCGGCCAACAAGCGATTTGGGAGCAAACGCGCGAAAAACCGACCGGACCGCATCTCTGCGTTTTCGGCGGAGCTACTTGGTCACCGCCGACCGGTGTGACCGAAATGCCGTGGAGCGGATTCCTTGGCACTGCGTGGCAAGGTCCTCTGGCCGCGCGACCCGACGACCATCTTTACGTGCTGGGCCAGATCGGCAACTTCAGCGATCCGTATGCGCAAAGTGTCGGGCAATCGCCAGCGGGCGCATTCGAATCCGTGCTCAACGCAGGCTACGTCATCCAGATCACCAAGGAATTCTCCGTGCAGCCGGATGTTCAATACATCATCCGCCCGGGCGGCTTCGGCGAGTCCGGCAATGCGCTCGTGCTCGGCTTGCAAATCGCGGTCGAGTTGTAGAGCAGTTCAAGAAATGCTCCGGCTCGCATGGTTTCGGCATTTAACTGTAGCGGCGGCGTCCCCGCCGACGAATCCATGGGTTCGCGGCAGATCCTGCCGCGGCTAAATAGAAACGCAAACCGCTCGGAGCGCTTTCCCCGCGCCATTGGTATCCTCGTCAGTGACAATCCGATCCCCTCGGCAAACCGCAGCCGGTCCCCGCGCTTGCGTGTGACGACTTCGCGTTGTATAGACATTTATTGTGATTTCTACCTACAACATGCGCGAGGCTCAGGCCAACCTGACCAAGCTTTGCCGCTCCGGCCGGCGTTTTGTCATCTCCAACCGCAACCGCCCCGTTGTTGTCGGTCTTCCCATCGAGGATTTCGAAGCACT
The DNA here is from genome assembly GCA_041177245.1 of Verrucomicrobiota bacterium. GTDB lineage: Bacteria > Verrucomicrobiota > Verrucomicrobiia > Chthoniobacterales > JACTMZ01 > JACTMZ01. The sequence continues at coordinate 3,955 of JBEDBL010000191.1, read as the reverse complement.
GATGGAGACCTTGGACGTTCTGGCCGACCCGGCGGCCATGAAGGCGGTCCAAGCCGCACGGTCAGGCAAGACGAAATACCGCACTCTTGACCTGTCCGATGAAAATTTCGGCCTCTGATCAGGTCGCGCGGTGGCTGACCACTTTGCCGCCCCAGACGAAAAAGAGAGTTCGCGCCGCGCTGCGTTCGCTGGCTACCGGAAAAGGTGACATCAAGGGATTGCAGGGCGACCTCGAGGGCTTCAGCCGTCTGCGCATCGGTGGAATCCGCATTCTTCACCGTCAGGTCTCTGCGCGGGAAATACGGTTGGAATATGCCAACACCCGCGACGTGGTTTACGAGATGTTCCGCCAGTTGCTCGCCGAGGATAAGGATTAACAAGTCCAATCAGGCAACGCGCTCGTGCTCGGAGTGCAAATTGCGGTCGAGCTTTGATTCGAATAAATCGAGCGCGAACCGCTTGACGCGCATAAACGGCCTGCGTCTAGTTGCCGGACGTCCTTAGCACCCGCAACCATCATCCCCCGCAAAATCTCATGATCCACAAACATATCCCCCTCGCCGTCGTCTGCACCCTCGCCACAATCGCCTTCGCGCAAGCCGAGATCCCCGTCGACACCAACCAACCGCCCACGCCATCCGCGACCAAGGAGCGTTTCGCGCCGCCGTTCACCGGTGGAAAACCGGGTGACTTGCTCTCGCACAAAGAAATCGGCACGGACATCAAAGGCACGCGCGCGTGGAAAGTCCGCTACGTCTCGAAGGATGTCAACGACGTGCCCACCGAAGTCACCGGCCTGGTCATTGCCCCGGAAGATAAAGGCAAAGACCGCAAAGTCATGACGTGGTGCCATGGCACCACCGGTATCGGAGATGCCGCCTGCCCATCGGCCCAGCCCAACCCGGCGCGCGGATTTCTCACCTATTTCGATACACCATCGACCCAGCAGATCGACTGCGGTGTGCCCGGTCTGCAGGGCTGGATCGACGACGGCTACGTGGTCTGCGCCACCGACTACCAAGGACTTGGCTCACCGGGACAGCATCAATACGTGGTCAACCGCACCCAGGCACGCGATGCCGTTTATCTCGTCCATGCCGCGCACAAGCTCGACGAGGTCAGTGCCGGAACCAAGTTCGGCGGAGCCGGATGGTCGCAGGGTGGCGGCGCGGCTGCCGCGCTCGCCGAGCTTGATGCAACCGACTATGGCGACTTGAAATTGGTCGGCACCGTGCCCATGTCGCCGGGCGTCGCGAGCATTGCTTACGGAATGCCCAAGGGATTAACGGCTGCCTTGAGCGATCCCTCCATCGCGCCGGATGGTCACCTGCTCATGGTTCTGGCCAGCTTCCAAGTCGCCAACCCCGACGAGCTGAAGCTCTCCGATTACTTCACACCGCTGGGGATCGAGATCATCGAAACTTCCTGGAACATCCAAGCCGTGCACCATTTCGGCGACACCGTCGCGCGTCTGTTCAGGCTCAAGGGTGCGATAATGCAGAGCAAACCGACGAACCTCGATCGCTGGCAAGCCGCCATCACGGCTGGATCGGCAGCCACGCGCAAACCGGTTGCCCCGGTTCTCATGTGCACGGACACCTTCGATGGTGGCACTGTCGTGCCGGTGAGCTGGCAGCAAGCCTACGCCGAAAAAGTCAAAGAGCTTGGGGGCACGATCGAAGTCAAAGAATACCCGAAGGACGACCACTTCTCCCTACCCAACCACTGCGCCCCCGACGCGCGCGCGTGGTTGAACGGGTTGTTCTGACGCCCAGGCTTCCGAACAAAACCCTCCCTCATGATCAATAAGCACGTCCTCCTCACCGTCGCCTGCGCCCTAGCCGCCGTTGCCTTCGCGCAGGCTGAGATCCCCATCGACAACAACCAGCCGCCCACGCCGTCCTCGACCAAGGAGCGCTTTGCCCCGCCTTTCACTGGCGGGAAACCGGGCGACCTGCTCTCGCAGAAAGAGATCGGCACGGAGATCAAGGGCGCGCGCGCGTGGAAAGTTCGCTACGTCTCGAAGGACGTCAACGGCGTGCCCACCGAAGTCACTGGCTTGGTCATTGCCCCGGAAGAAAAAGGCAAGGACCGCAAGGTGATGACGTGGTGCCATGGCACCACGGGTCTCGGCGATTCCGCCACCCCCTCGGCCCAACCCAACCCGGCGCGTAACCTCATCAGCTACTTTGATGCGGATTCGACACAACAAAACGACTTCGGTGTACCCGGTCTGCAGGGCTTCATCGATGACGGCTATGTCGTCTGCGCCACGGACTATCAGGGCCTCGGCACCCCGGGTCAGCATCAATACAACGTCAACCGCACCCAAGCGCGCGATGCCGTCTATCTCGTCCATGCCGCGCGCAGAATGGAAGAGGTTAGTGCCGGCACGAAATTCGGCTGCACCGGATGGTCCCAAGGTGGAGGAGCCTCGGGTGCCGTGGCCGAACTCGAACAAGAGGATTACGGCGATTTGAAATTGGTCGGCACCGTCTGCATGTCACCGGGTTCCGCCATCGTTGCTTACGACACCCCCGTGGGCCCCACCGCCGCTTTCGGCAACGCCACTATGCCTCCGGATTCGCATCTCGTCATGATGCTGGCCGGATACCAGGTTGCCAATCCCGACAAACTGAAGCTCTCCGATTACTTCACGCCGCTAGGCATCGAGATCATCGAAAAAGCCTGGAACATTCAACCGGTGCACCATCTCAACGACACCATCGCCCGAATGTTCAAGCTGAAGGGCGCGATCATGCAGGAAAAACCGACCAACCTCGATGCTTGGAAGGCGGCTATCACCGCCGGTTCCTCAGGCACCCGCAAGCCGGTCGCTCCCGTCCTCATCTGCATGGACACCTTCAAAGGAGGACTCACCGTTCCCGATATTTGGCAGACCAACTATGCCAAGCTGGTGGAGAAGCTCGGCGGCAAAGTTGAATTCAAAGACTACCCGAACGACGACCATTTCTCCCTGCCCAACAGCTGCGCCCCTGACGCACTGAAGTGGTTGAATGGGTTGTTCTAGGCGAAATGTTTCACGGCCTGACTACCTGCTGCCGTTTCGACAATAAACCGCGCCTGCGGCAGATGTATGCGCAGGTGGAAGGCGAACATGCAGTTCCACTTGTGAGCGTTAAACTGGCCGAAGATCGGATGCGGAGAGGTTTTTGTCCGACGCAGATTAACGAGATCGCGGACGATCGCGATGTGGTCCACAACGGATTGCGCAAAGAGTTTGATCTGTGATTCGTCCGCCGAAGAGGACGGCATGACGTCTTTCTTGGTATCGATCGTGGCCGGGCAGCTCAACGCCTCCCCGTTTGCCAGCTGCACAACCGCCGCAGTGATACTCCGGTTCACAATCGCATTGTGCTCAAGGAGCATGAATAGGGACCAACGGCGCATATCTTCGTCCACCCCACGCATCGGCGGAACTTCAACGCACATCCGCCCGGCTTCCTTCGACAGCCTCTGGGCAAATGTCGTGTAATGACCCATGATCGCTTCGCTTTGTCGCAGCGCTTGATCGCGGCTCTGGAAAACGAACAGCGTTCGGACCGCCGCCTTGATCAGAGGGCTGCTCATTTTCTTTCGAGGGAACACGGCGTCGGTGCGGCCGAAATGCCCGTGCTCGGGGTGCAAAAATCTTAAACTACTCCGAGCGACGGGGACGTCGCCTCGACTTTTATTTCGCAGCGCCGAGGAGCACCTGCGTGCCGTCGAGATTCGCGTCGTTGATCTCGGCTAGCGGAACGGTGACCACGCTCTTGATGGATGCGAGTTTACCGAAGTCGAACTGGGCGAAATTCAGCGCGTCGATCGTGCGCAGGAAGTAAAGGTTGCGCACCTTGTCGTTCATCCAAGTGAAGAGCGTGACTTCGCTCGAGGTGGTGCCCGGCGTTCCTCCTTCGGCCGAGTAGCCTTTGTCGATCGAGAGGTCATACGGCCG
>JBEDBL010000190.1:0-5290 GCA_041177245.1 Verrucomicrobiota bacterium | reverse complement strand
CTTCTTGAGTCGGCTGTTCTCGGTCTCCAGCTCCTTCAGGCGCCTAGCTTCCCCTATCTCCATCCCGCCATACTTGTTGCGCCAGCGGTAATAGGTCTGTTCGCTGATCCCTTGGGGACGGCACGCGTCGCTGATCTTCAGCCCAGCGCGCTCGATCTCCCCAAGGATACGAATGATTTGTTCTACACTGTGTCGGTTCTTCATGGGTTCTACGGGTTTTACACCGCAGAACTCTCACTCAACACTGTCTAGTTTTCGGGGGCTGGATCAATGGCTACTGAACTTCCCTTGCTTGGCCTGTAAACGGCGAAATCCTTACCCAATGTGGATTCTCGGAGGATATCGACCTCAACACCAAGCTTTTCGACTAGGTCTTCTCGGAGGGCCCCCTAACTCGAAAAGGCCTATCTTCGCATCAGCATCAAATTCGACCAGCAGATCCACGTCACTTGAAGCATGGGAGGCCCCTGCTGCACGCGAACCGAACAACTCCACTCGCGCAATTGGGCGTCCAGCGCAGACTTGCCCGACCGCTTGGCGAATTTCTTTCAGCCCGATTAGCTGCGAAACCATAACTTACCGCTGGAGCAAGACATCCCGCAGCGCAAGTCCCCATTGCAAAGCCAGTTGGCAAGCCCGATTCCTACCGCCCTGCGGAACCACCGAAATACCGGATCCCGTTCCCTCCCCCGTGGCCTCCGTGCCCCCGTGAGAACCTCCCCAGCTTCCGCTCCGCACCTCAAATCTTCCCACTTTCCACAAGTCCACCACTGAAAACCTAACACTGAAGACTGAAAACTTTCCCAATACTTACTCTCCCACCGGCCACTCGTCGCACGCCACACTCGCCGCGTTTCCAAGCCGGCATTTGACCGCAACGCCATAATCCGACGATTCGATATCGAGCGTACCGCCGAGTTCGCGCATCCGCTCTCGCATGCCGGCAAGACCTACGCCCGAAGAACGCGTAAGCGAAAAATCGTCGGGCAGGCCTTCACCGTTGTCCCGGATCTCCAGCGAGACGTCCCCCGCCTTGCCGTAAATGAGGGAGACCCATGCCTTGGTGGCTCCCGCATGCCGGTAGATGTTACTCAAGGATTCCTGCACGATACGGAAGAGCGCCGTCTCAAGCTCGAGCGCAAGACGGGGAAAGCCTTCCTGGATATCGACCGCAACAGGGAGACTGTTGCGTTTGGTGAAGCCGTCGACCAGCCAGCGCAACGCAAATGCAAGACCTGCTTCTTCCAGCAGCGGAGGATGCAGCAAATATGATATCGTCCTCAGTTCGTCGCAAACTTGGCGACTGATCGCACCAGCCTCTCGGGCCAACTTCTTGGCCGTGGCAATGTCATTGGTTGCGGTAAGTGCGCTCATATTGATCTCCAACGCGGCGAGACTCTGCGCCGTGGAGTCGTGAAGCTCGCGGGCCAGGCGACGACGCTCCTCGTCCTGCAAAGTCATGAGGCGCGCAGAGAGGTTGGCCAGTTGCTTTTGCGATTCCTGCAGTCGGCGCTGGGCCGTCACTTCCGAGGTGATATCGGCGGCGATCCACTGTCCGCTGAACAAGGAACCCGATGCGTCGAAATTGGCGCGCAGGGTGCAGCGATACCAGAGCGTCGGGCTACCGGGCTTGGTCACCTGCTGAGTGAAGACGGTCGTGGTTTTTTCCGGACTGAGCGCGCGGACCGTCTCCTGCAGGGTCCGGTAGATTTCCGGCGCAAGACAGGCCTCCAAAGCCGGCTTCCGGCCGATGGGCGGCAGAGCACAGAGATCCTCGAAGGCGCGGTTGCTGTAAGTGATGCACCAATCACGGCCGAAACGGCAGATGCTCTCCGTCTGGTCCTCCACGACGCGCCGGTATTCCCTTTCCGCTTGCTGCACCAGCAAAGCCAGCTCTTCGATGCTTCGGGCCAGCATGGCCAACTCGTCGTCGCCGGGGTAATCCAGCTTGACCGGAAGGCGCTCGGAATCCTTCTCGTGCTCCACCTTGTCGGCCAAAAGCTGGATCTTCCCGACAATGGTGCGGTCAACGACCAGTAACATAATAAGCAGCATCAAACCGCCGGCCACGGCCAAACCGACAACGAAGATCCGCACGGCCAGCGTGCCCGCCTCGAAGAGCGGGCTTTCTCCCGAAACAGCCATTTCCCCGAGCGGCAGGCCGTCGGACCCGGGCACGGCGAACACCGCGGTGAGCGCGCCCCTGGAATCGCTGAGCCGCACACCATCCATCGGAAGCAAGGAGGCCGGAGTGCGCCATTCGACGCGACGTCCGGAAAGCGTCGCCGCAGCAGGAACAAGCGTCTGCGGGGCGACACCCGGACGCAGCGTGAGATAATTGCGCGTGCGCTCGGCCGCGGAAAGAAGGTCCCGCTCCTCAGCCCGCTGGAATTTGTCCGTGACAGAGAGCCAAACCAGCACAACCGCCAGACCAAGGACAATGAATTGGAAAAGCGCCAACAGAAGGATGGCCCGCGAATACACCGTCTCCGAGCGCAGACCGAGCACCCTTCCGAGCGTGTTCAGCGCCCGTCCACTGAACGATCCTGCGGTTGGAACGAGGCTGATCATGGTCTTGCTTCAGCGCCGCGCAAGACTCAGGCCGGGAAAACCCCGGTGTATCGGGCGAAATGCGGGCGCGGAAAAGAGTAACCTTGGTTTTTGCCGGGAAGCGGCGGGGCCATAGCGGAAGATTTGCCCTCGGGCTTCTTCGGCAAAAGCACTTTGCTCAGTCCGAAAATCGGGCCGTAAATGGCGTAAATGATTGACCCGACCACTCCGCCCAGAATGACCAGAACAAAGGGTTCGAGCAGTTTGTCGATCTGCGCGGACATCACGTCCAACTCCTCCTCGTAGTCGCTGGCCAGTTGGTCGAGGACCTCGTTCATGCTTCCCGTCTCGCTCGCCATTTGCACAAGCGCGGCGATGTTGCGGCCATCGGGCCCCAGACGATGGGACTCCATGAGAAAACTCTCCGGCATGGAAAGGCCGTCCTGGATGTGGTTGCGCACGGCAAGGAAGAAGCCCTCGTAGATCACGTGACTCGAACTACGCGCCGCGATTTCCAGCGCGGTAGCCACCCGCACGTTCGCGTGCAAAAGAAGGGCCAGCACCCGGAAGCTGACCATGGCGGCGGTTTTCTTGATCAACGTCCCAACGGTCGGGATCGCGGAGAAAAACAGTTGTATCTTCGGAACACGGTAAATCTTCGACCAATTTTTGGTCAGCGCGACGATGGCGAGGACAGGAACAAGTGCCACATAAGGATAGTGGACGAGAATGTTGGAAAACGCCGTGAGGGCGCGGGTGGCGAGCGGCAGTTGGACGTTCATCGAAGCGTAGAGCTTCGACATGGACGGAACGATGGTGTAGCTCATCACGATGATGACGCCCACGGCGAGAATCAGCACAATGACCGGGTAAATCATCCCGGCTCGCAACTTGCGCAGGATGCGCAGCGATTTTTCGCGGCCGCTGGTGATCTGCCGGAAGACCGCGTTGATTTCACCCGACTCCTCGCCCGCGCGGATCAAAGCGATCGCATCCTCGGTGAAAAGCTCGGGATGCTGGGCAAAGGCTTCGCCCATTGTCTCGCCGGAGAGGATACTCGCGCTGATATCGGCCACCGCTCCGCGGTAGACCGGAGACTTCAACCTTCCGGCGATTAGCTCGAGGCTCTTGTTCAGGGGTATGTTCTTGTCCAGACACCTTGCCAAGCCGCTGAAAAGAGTGACCGATTCCTCCACCGATGACCCCTTCATGGTCAGCCTCTGGATGAATTCGTCCGCCCCGCTGATGTCGGTGACTTCCGCCGTTTCGTTGGGCGCCTTGCCCGCACCGAAGATCGCCTTTCCGTCGCTATCCGTGTCGACCAGCGTCTCGGACGACTTGTCGTTGTAGATATTGGTAAGTTTTACTTTTTTCAGCATGGCATTCGGGATGCGCTCAGGGCCCGACGCGGATGGTCGGTCGCACGAAGTTGACCATATTGGTGAGGTAGGCAACCTCGGCGCCTCCGGCAACGGGATTGCCGTAAACTACGGTGCAGGAGACGGTTTCGCAGGCAACGGAGTTGGTTCCGTTGGTCAGAGTGGCCGTGAAATTTGTCGCGGTTGGCGTTCCGAAAGTGAGCACGAAATTCCCGGCGCCCGGATTGCCCGATGCGCCGCAGGATTCGGGCAGGATATTGTATAGGTCTTGCGGATTCGTCATCCCCAACCGGTAAAGCATGACCGCCTGCTCCTGCAGGTTGGAAGCGCGCACGGATCCCGCGTTGAATTCCTGCTGCACGACGAGCGTGTTCACAATGGCGGCCCCTGCAGCGACACCAATCGCCGCGATCGCCGCGGCTACAACCACTTCAACCAAGCTATAGCCAGGTGCTTTCATCTCGCTCTCTGGTCTTCCAGCCACATCATGCGGTCGGCGATGGCGTCGTATTTCCAAGTTGGGTCGCCGTCCGAAACCAGCGTGAGACCTCCAACTGGCTGTGTGAGAGACCTGCCTGTTCTGACTCCGCCCTTGATGATCAGTGCCCCGGTTGTCCGGATGGTCGCATCGCAATCCAAAGTCATGCCGATGCGAAAAGTCGCTCCCGCCACGGAGTTAGTAATCGTGAGGGGGGTGTTGGCTCCCTTACGGTGCAAGTAGACTTGTCGCTCATTGCTACCGGCAAGAATCAAACGGGTGAGTCCCGTGTTATCGTCCGGTATTCGCACTTGCACGGCAGTGGTTTTAAAGCTCGTTCCGTTTCCTGCCGCGTTGGTAAGAACCAGCTCTGTGACGGTTCGGGCATATCCATCGGGGTCCACGATACCTGTGGCGGGGTTGGTATAGTCCATCCGGTAGGGCACTTCGTAGAAACGCGGCGTATCGTCGTTGCCATAGTCATAAATGTTGAGGTCTATGATGATACGGATACTGTTGGCCGGAAGGCCGTCCGTGCTGGGAATAACGGAATTCGCAGCACGGGTTGCCGAGACAGCGTCAAAATTAGCCGTGGGTGTCGGCAGCGATAGAAATCCGAGAAATCCGTTGGTGTCGCCCGTGTTGGTGTTTGTCACCGAACTCACCGGCATCCGGGGCAGGTTGGTGAAACCCACCGCATAATCCGCCGGTTGGTGCATGTTCATGCGTGGCGTCGGCGCCCAGATGTTGTTTGTCGGGCGTTGGCTGACAAAGGCGAAGCCGGCCACGATCGGGCTGCGCGTTCTGATTTGGAAACCCCATGCGATCGTGTCGTTGGTGGCGTTTGTTCCCGAAGTCAGGTTGCCGCTCGCCCAAGCCGATT
>JBEDBL010000189.1:0-5312 GCA_041177245.1 Verrucomicrobiota bacterium | reverse complement strand
GTTTCGTGGTCGGCCAAGCAAATCTGAGGAACCTCGCGGTGCGAAGAGGTGCGGGAAAAATGGCGCCGAACGGATCGGCGGACGACAACATGCAGCACCACGCCTTCGTAAGCCGGGTTTAGGGCGTGACCATGCTGCTCCCATCCCGAGGCGTCGAGATCCACCTCGATCGCGCCGCGCTGCTCGCGCCCGTCGATGCGAACGGCCGTGTTGATAAAATCCGGTCCGGCTTCGCGGTTCCATTGTCCGAAATCGGAGACCACCGCTTTGCTGCCCGCTGTGGTGGTGAACTCCCGTCCGCACGCCCCCGAGAACCAGCGTGCTTGCCAGGCAAGTTCGTTCTCCGGTTCGGCGCCCTCGGCCACGCGGGCGCGGTCGGAGTTCAATGCCTGCTCGTAGGCGCGTTGAACGTCGTTCACTGCTTCTTTGGTGCCCCCGCCGGCGAGGGTGGAGGAGGGGCGATTTCGTTTCGTATGTCGCCGAGCAACTTGGCGCGGTCAGGTGGTTGGGCGCGTTGCAGGGTGCGGTCGATAAGCTTGAGGGCCCCGGTTTTGTCGCCGATGGACTGGAGAATGCGGGTTCGTTCGACCACGGTGCGGAACGCTTCCGCGGGATTCTTGTAGATCGAGCCCGCGGCCTCAAGGGAGTTGAGCGCTTCGCGCGGTTCGTCGTAAAAACTCTGCAGCATGCCTAGCGTTTCGTAGTTCAGCCCCGAACGCGATTCGCGGGCCATTTTGGCCAGGTAAAGTTTCTGCGCGAGCCCGCTGCGTGCGCCTTTGCGCAGTTCCGTTTGCAAGGCGATCCACGGGGCGGCACCCTCGGGTGGTTCCTGTTTCCAAGTGCCGCGCTGCGCCGCGGCGAACGGACGGTAGAGCGGATCGCCGGCCACGACGCCCATCCAAGAAAGAACCTTCATGCTCATGTAGGCGCTCTCGGCGAGGGTGAATCCTTGGAGTAACCGTTCGTTGAAAACATCCAAATGCGCCGTGAGATCGAGATACGGTTCGTACACATTTCCGAGCGTCGCGGCTGCTCCGCGTGCCAGAAGGGGGCCGACCCAATTGGCGCCGGGATTTCGCAGCGTCCCCGCGCTGAACGACTGGATATGGACGGCTACTGCGCCGCGTCGGAAGGGTTTTTCCGAGGTGGCCACACCGCCGCTTAGCGACCACTCATACCATCCGTAATACAGCGCGGCGTCCGTCATGGGGAATCCGGCGGGGAAAATGGACGGGACATTGTCGAGGATCACGGGAACGCCTTCGTTCCAGCATTCGGTGGCGGCGTTGTGCAGCCACTCGTCGCCGTCCTTGTATCCGCTCTCGGGAATGCTGCGGCGGTCGATGTATGCCCACCCGTAGAGTCCGCGCCTTTCCGTTTCGAGACTGTCATCGATCATGCGGCGCACCGTCTCCGCGGTCGGCGCGTCCAAGCGGCATACGAGCAGTAGTCCCGAGGTCACGGCAGAGTCGAGGATCGGAGCGAAGCGTCGGTAGTAGGGATTATTCACTATGCCGAAATGCTCCTCCCGCAAGGCGCCCAGCACCGAGAGTTCCGAGTCGACCGAGGCCTCGTCGTGGCCGTCGATGGGATCGCCCCCGTTGGGGCGCGGGGGCGCCGGTTTGTCCGGAGCCGGGGGGACGATGGTCGTCTTGATCTTCAGAGGCATGCCACGCATGAGCGCAACGTAGCGGATGCGGCTTCCCGTCACTTCGGTCCGGTCATCGATGCTTTTGCGGACTTCCCACCAGCCTTTGCGGTCGAAAATTTTCCTCAACGGTGTTTCCACGGTGTCCGTGTATTGCTCCCGGGTGATTTCCTCGTCGGTTGGACAATCGAGTCCGATGACCTGATCGCCGGGAATGTTGCGGCGCCCCGCGTAGTAATCAGCCAATGCGCGCGAGTCGGGATCGCGGGTGTTGAAGACAACCAGCGTCGCGGCGGCTTCTCGGGAAGGGACTTCGCTCTCTGCTGCATGTGCCGGAACAAAGGCGACGAGCAGGGCTGCGGCGAAGCCGCTAAATTTCGACGCGCAGTCCGTCATAAGCGAGGCGCACCTCCGGCGGCAACGCGGCTTCAGTTTCCGCATGGCCGAGGTCGTGCCCGATGTGGGTGAGGAAGGTGCGTTGCGCGCACGCCCGCGCGGAGACCTCGAGCGCTTCTTTGAGCGACAAATGGCTCGGGTGGGGCTCGTGGCGCAGCGCGTCGATGATGAGCACGGGAATTCCGGTGATTTCGGCGATGATCTCCGGCGGCACATGATGGCAGTCGCTGAAGTAAGCCGCCAGCTTGCGACCGCCCCGCGAGAAGATGTAGCCGTTGACAAGTATCTTTCCGTGCGGGACCTCGGCGGGCGCAAGCCCGATGTCGCCCACGGTGAAGGGCGCCGTGATTTCGCGCGGATCGGGCCGGACGTAATTTCGGTATGCGTGCTGTCCGTCGAATGCGTAGTAAAACATGCGTCGCAGCCCGCCCATGGTATGCGGCGACGCGTAGACAGGCATGGGACTGTCGGCCAGCTCGCAAAAGCGGCGCAGGTCGTCAAACCCGGCAATGTGGTCGGTGTGGGCGTGGGTAAAAACGGCGGCATCAAGCCGTTTCAGCCCGTGGCGCAGGGCCTGCGTGCGGAAATCGGGTGTGGTGTCGACGAGCAGCAAGGTTGTGCCGGATTCGACAAGAATCGACGAGCGCAGGCGCTGGTCGCGCTCGTCGGGGGACCGGCACACAGGGCAGTCGCAGGCGACAAAGGGGACCCCTTGGGACGTGCCCGTGCCAAGGAAGGTGATCGCAAGTTCGGCCATGACGGAAAAGGGCACCTTGGCATAAGGTGACGCGTGGTCGCAACGCTGGCATCCCTCCGCATCAAAAATCTTGCGCTGGTCGAGGACCTCGCGTGGGAACCCGGCGCTGGCATGGTGGCCATCACCGGCGAAACGGGCGCGGGCAAGTCCATACTCATCGGCGCCCTCCAACTTCTGCTCGGTGTGCGTGCTGACAAGTCGCTCATCCGCTCGGGTGCGGACGCGTGCACTGTCGAGGCGGTCTTCGAGGTGGACCGCGTGCCATGGATCGAGGGTCTCCTCGATGAGAACGGCGCCGAACCATGCTCCGACGGTCAATTGATCATCAAGCGCTCGCTCGCGTCCGGCGGCGCGGGTAGGCAGTTCGTCAACGGATCGCCGTGCACGCTCGCCTTGCTCAAGGCGCTGGGCGACATGCTGGTCGACCTGCACGGACCGCACGACCACCAATCGCTTTTTTCGCGCGAAGCGCAGACGCGCGTGCTCGATTCCTTCGCGGGGGCAGGCGATACCGCCGCATCCTTTGCCGAAATGCACCGCCGCGTGCAGCGGTTGGAGGCCGAGGCCGCGGAAATGCGCGCGGCGGAAAGCGAATTGTCGGCGCGGCGCGAAATGCTCGCGCACACGGCGCATGAAATCGCTTCGGCCCAGTTGAGGCAGGGTGAGGACGAGGAAGTGATGGCGCGGCTGCGTGCGGCCGGGCAGGGGCAGCGGCTCGCCGAGCTGAGCGCCCAGATTCTCGCCTGCCTCGGCGCGGATGGCGAAGGGGGCGTGCGCGAGGCGCTGGCCGGCGCGGTAAAGGCGGCGCGCGAACTGGCGCGGCTCGACCCGCGGGCGGAATCCGTGGATGCGGCGCTTGGCGGATTGGCCGCCACGGCTTCCGATTTGGAACGCGAGGCCTCGCGCTATGCCGAGGGGATCGAATGCGATCCCTCGCAGTTGCAGGAGTTGGAAAAACGCGCGGATCTGCTCCAAGGGCTGAAGCGGAAATACGGTCCCTCGCTCGAGGATGTCATTGCCCGCGGTGAGCAATGTTCCCGCGACCTGCAAGCCCTCGAGTCGGGTGGCGAAAGACTGGAAAAGATCGGCGCCGAAACGGCCGCTGCCGCGAAGGAAGCAGCAAAGCTGTCCAAGAAGTTGTCGGCCGCCCGGTCGAAAGCCGCGCCGGCATTGGCCGCCGTCGTGACCAAGGAGTTGCGGGACCTGGGTTTTCTTCAGGCCGGCTTCGACGTCCGCCTCGAAGGTTTGGCCGAAGCGAAATCATCCGGCGCGGAGCTGGCCGAATTCGAGTTCGCCCCCAATCCCGGCGAGTCGGCCAAGCCGTTGCGTGCCATTGCCTCGAGCGGCGAAATTTCGCGGGTCATGCTCGCGCTCAAGTCCGTCCTGGCCGCCCAAGACAGCGTGCCGTTGCTGGTCTTCGACGAAATCGACGCGAATGTCGGAGGGGAAATCGCGGTGAAGGTCGGCAAAAAAATGCGAGCCCTCGGCAAGTCGCATCAAGTGCTGTGCATCACCCACCTCCCGCAGGTCGCGGCGGCCGCCGCGCGGCAGTTCATGGTAGGGAAAAAATACGACGGCAAGCGCACGACGACCTCGGTGGAATTGCTCGGTGCGGAAGAACGCGAGCGCGAACTGGCCCGCATGCTGGGCGGAACGGGGAGCGGTTCGGCCGTGGCGCACGCCCGTAGCCTTCTGTCCGGTTCGGCCTGAGCCATGCGCCTTTTGTTTTTCAACCGCTCCGCACTTCCGCTCGGCGGGGGAATGAACCGTCTGGCCATCGACACGTCGAGACGGTTGCGCGCCGCGGGCCACGATGTCGCTCTCGTCCACGCCCGCGACGGCGGCAAGTTCGACGGGACAGGATACATTTACGACGACATCGATTACCGGCTCATGCCGCGGGACGACAAAGCCCTGCGGCTCGAGGCGATCATCGAGGACTTCGCGCCCGATGTCATCCAACTGCACGGGGTGGGCAATACTCTGCTCGACACTTGGTTGGCTGCCCGGCGTCCTACCGTGCGCTTCGTGCATAATCACGACTTCTACTGCTCGGGACGGCGGTTGACGCTGCAACGCCCGATGGAGCCCTGCCATCGAGCGCACGGGCGCGGTTGCTGCTTCTCGCATTTCTCGCGAGGTTGCGGATCGTCCAATCCGGCCGCCAATTTTATGCGCTATCGCGCGGTCGGACGGAGCCTGCGGTCGTTGTGTTCGTTGAATGGCTTGCAAGTCATGAGCGATTCCGTCGGGCGCCAACTGGAGGCCAACGGCGTGCCATCGGAAAAGGTGGTGCGTCTTCCGCTTTACGCCCCGGTCTGGCCGGCAGCGGATGCGCCGCCATCGTCCTCGCTGCGCACCATTCTTCATGTCGGAGGCTTGCTCGGGCACAAGGGAGTGTGGATGGTGGTGCGGATGCTTCGCGACCTTCCCGGTGATGTGCAGCTCGTGCTGGCCGGAGGCGGCAAAGACAAAGAGTTGCTCGAAGAGCATGTGCGCCGCCGCGCGTCC
>JBEDBL010000188.1:0-5314 GCA_041177245.1 Verrucomicrobiota bacterium | reverse complement strand
TCTTTTTTCCCCGATGACTACACGCCGCAAAAAGGGGAGGTCGCGCTCCGCGCTCACCCTGAGTTTCTGCTCGAGCTTGCCGCGGATCCGTCTTTCCTCGCCGAATTTTTCCGCAATCTTTCACCGGACGATTTTTCTCCCGTGGTGCTCACGCGCCTCGAGCAACTCCACGAGGCGCATCCCGGCAGGTGGCAGCAATACCGTTCGCTCATGCTGGCTTTCGCCCTCGTCTACGACCAGCGCCCTCCATCTTTTTGGCCGCACCGTCAGGTCGACCGCTCGGTCGTTCTGCCCATGGACGAACCGCTGGCCGAACGCTTCGCCTACTATGCCCGCGCCAACGATGCCGTAAAGCTGGAGCATGATCTGCGGAAACTTTCCGTTGCGGAATTGAAATTCGTCGTCGACGCGCCTGTGCCGCGCTCCGAACTCGAATGGGCAGCCAAAAACGTGCGCGCACGCCGCGGCCAGTTCGATCGGGCGTTCAGCGCGGTCGACTACGACGAGCAGCGTGCCCGCAACGGGGTTTTCATGTGGCCGCGGGACAAAGGCCGCTACCTGCTATCCAACATCGAGCTGTGGGGCGGTATCTGCGTGGACCAGGCGCATTTCGCTTCGCTCGCCGGAAAAGCTAAGGGCATCCCGACGCTCTTTTTTTCCGGCCAGGGGAGCGACGGCGGCCACGCGTGGTTCGGGTATTTGCGCGGCGCGGACGGCAAGTGGGAATTGGATGCCGGACGCTATCTCAATCAGAACTACGCAACGGGTCAGGCCCTCGATCCGCAGACTTGGCTGCCGATTTCCGACCATGAACTGCTCTATTTGTCCGGCAAAGCGACGCGCTCGCCCAATCATGATGCGGCTTTGGGCGATCTGGCCATGGCCGGACTTTTTGCGCGGACCGGCGACACGGCACGGCGTCTCGAGGCCACGCAAAGCGCGTTGCAGAACGCGCCGGCCTACGCGCCGGCATGGGACGCTCGCGAGGACGCGCTGACGGCGGCAGGCGACCGTCAGGGCCTTCGTGCCCTCTACGCGGCGGGCATCGACAAGTTCCAAAGCACCGAGGACCTCCGGGTCCGCTATCAGGCGAGGCTCGCCGATTTCGAGCGTTCGCAAGGCGATGTCGCACTCGCCGGTAAATTGGAGCAGCAAATGGTCGCGCAAAACCGCCGCGGTCGCTCCGATCTGAGCACGGCCGCCGGTGCGGAAACGCTCGCGCGTCTCGCCGGAGAGGGCGACTACAAAGGTGCGCTGCGCGAGTTCAGTTCGCTCGCCCGCAAATTGGGCCGGCAGGGCGGGGGAAATTTTTTCTACGGGATTGTGCGTCCACTTGTCGAAAGCCTGCGCGCCGCCGGACGCGAGAATGACGCCCAGGAGGTGATGCGCGAGGCGCGCCGCCGCATGGGGTTCGAACCGGATAGCATCCTCGCCAAAGAGTTCGCGGAACTCGAGGCTGCACCGCCCACGGGCACTCAGTAGTGCGTTTTGTCGGGCTTGGCCTGGTAGCGTCGCCAGAGATCGAGCATTTCCCCGCGCAGGCATTGTGCCGCGGGGATCATCCGCTCGGCGATGGGATGAGTCAGATCGTCGTAGATCGGTTGGTCGTCGAATCCGCCGCAGACAAGCGCATCCTCGATGGTCGACGCGTAAACGATGCGGTCGATGCGCGCCCAAAAGATCGCCCCAGCGCACATCGGGCACGGTTCGCCGCTGGTGTAGAGCGTGCAACCGGCGAGGTTGAAATTGCCGAGCTTTTTCGCGGCGGCGCGGATGGCTGCCATCTCGCCGTGCCAGGTCGGATCGTTCTCGGTGACCACGTGGTTCGACCCTTCGGCGATCACTTCGCCGTTTTTGACGATGACACATCCGAAGGGACCCCCGGTGCCCTCGACCATCGCGGCTTTCTCGCCGAGGGCGATAGCCAACCGCATGAACTTCTCGTCTTCGGGTGTGACTTCGCGCGGATTCGTCACGATTGTTTCTCCCCGCGGATGGCGCCCTTGTCGCGTTCTCGCCGCTCTTCGAAGCGCCGTATTTCGTCGGCCAGTTGCCTATGCAGTTGCCCGATCTGGTCGAGCTCGCCGCCAGCGCGCGCTTTTTCCATCTCGCCACGGAGAAGAAGTTCCTTCGCCGCGATGTCGGCTTTGCATTTCGCCTCCACTTCCGCGATGCGGCGCTTCTGGTCTTCGTCCAATTGCACCGCGGGTTCCGTGGCCGCGAGACGTTCCATAGCGAGTTCGTAGGCTGATTTCATTGGCTCGTGGCGCGTGATTTGCACTACCACTAGAGCATGCCCATTCGTTTGTTGAGCACGGATTTCGACGGAACGCTGATCGGTCACGAGCCCGATGCGCGGACGGCTGCTTCGCTTTCCTCGGCGTTGCAGGATCTCCGGAAACGAGGCGCCGCTTGGGCGGTCAATACCGGACGCCAACTTTGGTTCGCGCTCGAAGGGCTCGAGCATGCGCGTTTGCCGCACGACCCGGAATACGTGCTGAGCAGCGAGAAGGACATCTATCGCCGCGTCGGGGAGGGGGACTGGGAGGCCTTCGGCGAGTGGAATGCGAGCACCGAGCGGCGCACGGTCGACCTTTTCGATCGCGCCGGGCATGTGCTCGACGCGATCCGGGGGATGTCCCACACCGACAAGAATATCGAGATCACTTACGAGAACGGGCGCGTCGGCGGACTGATGACGGCGGACACCGGCACGATGGACCGCGTGGTCGAAAAAATTCGCGAGCTGGCTTCCGAAGTTCCGGAGTTTTCTTTCAACCGGAACATGGTCTGGATGCGTTTCACTCACCGCGAGATTCACAAGGGTTCGGCCCTCGCCGAGTTGGCGCGTTTGCTCGGGGTTCCGCATGACGGGGTGCTCGCCATCGGCGATCACCTCAACGACCTCCCTATGCTCGACGGCTCGGCTGCGGCGATGGTGGCCTGCCCGGCCAATGCGGTGGATGAAGTCAAGGAAGCCGTCGCCGGTGCGGGCGGTTATATCTCGCCTTTTCCGTGGGGCGAAGGCGTCGCCGACGCCATACGTCATTTCTCCGCCTAGCGGATCAATCCCCACTGGCCGAGGAACGGCCAGTAGACGACCAAGCCGCGCCCGACGACGTTTTGCTCCGGAACAGGGCCGAAGTAACGGCTGTCGCTGCTGTGATAACTGTTGTCGCCGAGGGCGAAATAGCTGTGCGGCGGAACTTTGTACTCGTCCGCCGGCGAACCGAGGAGGGGAAACGCGGCGCCGCGGCCGCTCGTGTTGGAGTACCCGTTGTAACCGTCGCGGCAGGACATGACCCGCTGGAAAACCGGCGGGGATGGAACTTCGCCGTCAATCTCGAGGCGAGGTGGATCGATGCGCAGGTTTTGTCCGGCGAGGGCGGCGAGACGTTTGATGTAATACTGCGACCCCATGCCCGGCGGCACGACGATGCGGCGGATGCCTGTTGTCTTGAAAACAAAAACATCGCCGGCTTTGGGCCGGATAAAGTTGTACGAGACTTTGTCGACAAACAGCTGATCGCCGGAGTCGGCGTGTCCGCGCACGATAGGTTGCCCCGCATGCAGTGGCATGCCCGGATAGATCCGGAAGTCGTCCCGCACCGCATTGGCCGGTGCAGGCACGCTGTAGGTGCGGTTGCGGGTGACGATTTCCGTCGAGGTGAAGAAATGGAAGCGGCTCACCTCCCGCAAGCCGACCACGGTGTCGTCTTCCTTCGCGGTGACGTCGATCCAAGTCCGTCCGCGCAGGACAAAGTCCGCCACACGGACAAGAAAATTGGGCGGCGGTTCGACTGTGGGCGTGCCGGTCACGCCGTAGAGTGTTGGCTGCATTGATCCCGTCGGGATCTTGAATGGTTGCAGGAAGTAGGCCCGCACGCCGAGGGCGATAACCAAAGCCACGAGGATGACCTCGGTATTTTCCCGCAGTCCGGCCAAAGGCGGCGGCGGCGCGGCGTGGTCGAAAGTCTCGTGCAGTTTGCGCGTCGCTTCCTCGATATCGCCGCGCGACCTTTTGCGCAGGGCGACTTCCAATCGGGTGCAACCCTCGCGCAGGCTGATGAGCTCGTTCTCGGGCAGGATGTCGCGGCGGTAGCGCTGCAGTTTGCGCGCCGCACGAAGGACGAGTTTCGCCTCCTTGCGGTATCTCGGCGTGAGGAAAAGCATGCGAACGCAAATCATCCATGTTCGAGGGCTAAAAGGCAATTCCTCTCGGGAAACAGTCGCCTTGGGCCCAGCTGTGTGGTTCTCTCCCAACATGCTTTTGCACGGTGATATTTCCTTGGAACTTCCACTGCTCGTCGTGGCCCTGGAAAAAGAGGCCGCACATCTGCACACGGGCGATCTTCCGATCCTCGTGACCGGTGTCGGCAAGGTCTCTGCCGCTTCTTCCCTGTCCGCGATTTTGTCGCGTCGCCGGCCGTCGCGCATCATCAACCTCGGCACTGCTGGAGCCCTGCGCGAAGGGTTGGACGGAACCCACGTCATCGGCCGGGCAATCCAGCATGATTTCGACGATGATGCGATCTTCGCCCTGACCGGAACGCGTTTCGGCGACCCGATCCAGTTGGGCGACGGCCCGGTGCTTGCCTCCGGCGACGTTTTTGTCAGCGGCGGCGAACCGCGCACCCGTCTTGCGGCCCGCGCCGATCTTGTCGACATGGAGGGATACGTCGTCGCTCGCATTGCCCGCGAATTCGGTCTGCCCGTCACTTTGGTTAAAGAGGTGAGCGACTCCGCGGGGGAAGATGCCGGAAAATCGTGGACGGAAGCGGTCGATGCGTGCGCCGAACGCCTGGGTGCTTGGGTCCGGCGGGAAGTTCTTGCGGCTTGACGCCGGCGAGCCGCGGGCGGACGTTCCTCTCCCTATGCAAATCGACGCTTACACCCGTATCGTTTTGACCGTCATCGCCGGCTGCCTGCTTTACATGGTGGGGAAAGATCTCTCCATCGTTCCAGCGGCTCATGCGCAGGAAGGGGCGCCTGTCACGGCGGTGAACATCGTGGAAATCGGCGGCGCGCCCGTTCCGGCCCCGGCCAACTCGCGTAACGAGGTCTCGCTGCCGGTCCGCGTTCTCGACTAGGCGGGGCGTGACAGGCGGGGAACTGAGCGAGGAGATCATCCTCGACCACCACAGGCGTCCGAGGAACTTCCGGACTGTCGACCCCTGCGATTGCGCGGCTCAAGGAACAAACCCGTCCTGCGGGGACGAGGTGAAAGTCTACGTGCGGCGCGACGCGAAATTGCTCGGTGAAGTCGCGTTCACTGGCCAAGGCTGCGCCATTTCACGCGCCTCGGCTTCCATCA
>JBEDBL010000187.1:0-5316 GCA_041177245.1 Verrucomicrobiota bacterium | reverse complement strand
CAGCCAGTATCTTACAACGGTGAATGAGAACCGCGACTTTGCCTGGGATCCGGTTTCAAAAAACCTCGTTCTGCCAAGCGTCAACAACAATCTTTCCGTGGCCATCCTTGATGGCGCCTCGGGTGCCGTGCTGCGCACGTTGAACAACACGGGCGTTACGGGCGGCACACTCGCCAGACTCGGAGCCGCTGTTGGCGACGACGGCCGGGTCTTCGTTTCCAACCTCATGAGCGGCTCGAACAACCTGTCACCCTTCAAAATCTACGGCTGGACGAGCGTGAGTGATACCAACGCTCCGAGCGTTGTTTTTTCGCAAGTGAATCCGCAGACCGTCAACGGCGCCTTCAGATTCGGCGACACACTCGACGTCTATGGCTCAGGCACCAACGCCCGATTCGCGGCGGCCGGGAGCTCCAGTGGCACGAATCAAGCGACGGGGACCAACGTCCGCAACAACGGGAACTTCATGATCGGAACCCTCGACGGATCGAATGTGAACACCATCTACTCGGCCATCCCCGGAACGGCGACAAACCTTAACGACTACAGCCGCGGTCTCACCTTTGTCGATGCCGACACCATCATCGGCAACGGAAGCGGCAGTGCCAAGATCACCGACTTTGTGGCAGCACCGACCCTCAGTGGCACGGGCGCCACGGTAACCTCGGCGGTCGCCATCGGTGCGGGGGACCGAGCCCTTGGCTACACGTTTCTGGGCGGGCGATCTCTTCTGGCGGCATTGAACTTCACCAACTCCATGGTCTCCATCTACGACATCACGGATCCCGCGGCGGCCCAACTCCTTGTCAGCAATACGACGACTTCCGGCACTCTTACCCCCAACGGCAATCAAAACGGCGGCGTCGAATGGGGCGAGACGATCGACTCCACGAGCCAAGTGCTTTATGCGATGAACGCCAACCAAGGCATCCAAGCCATGGTCTTCAGCATTCCCGAACCCTCCGTCACCGCTCTGGGCCTCACCGGTCTGGCCTGTCTCGGATTCTCCATCTGGCGACGGAAGCGGCGGTGACATCGGATTCGCCGTCCGAACCTGGGCGCGCGGCTCGCCGATCCGCACGCGCTTCCCGCCGATAGAGCGGCCAGGTCGCCGACCGTCCAAAGGCGTTCGGTCGGGGTTTGAGTGCCAGTCTGTTCCGCTTCAGGCAGTGGCGCGTCCATGCCTGCCGCTGGGTGTCAAAATGCCCACTTGCTGCAGGCAACTCGGTGCGTTGCCGTTCGTAAAATTCGCTTGATCAACGGCCAATAAATGGGAAATTCCCACCATGGAAACCGTCACCAAACTCGATGGGCGCCGCCGCGGCATTTTTCCTTCTCCATTCCAGCCGGGAGACAGTGTTGTGTGCGAATACCAAGACAGCAATCGCGTCACGTTCAGACTGCTCAAGCCTGCCGAAGTTCCGGTGGTAAAGTCTCTGCGAAAGAAGGGCTACACCATTCTAAAGGCTCCTGCCGTATCGCGCGTTGCTATTGCCGAGGCTTTGCGTGCCGAGCGTGACGCACGATGAGTGCTTATTGGGACTCATCGGCCTTGGTGGAAGCTTCGCTCGATGAGGGGATCCGTCTCTCTTTGGCGAAGGAAGGTGGTTTCACGCGGGCGCACAGCTTTGCGGAGGTTTTCTCAACACTTACGGGAGGCAGGCTTGGTTTCCGGAGCCAAGCCGAGGACGCCGCGAAAATTTGCCGCGAGATCGCGGATGACTTGGAGTGCGTCGAGCTGAGCTTGCAGGAGACGCTTGCCGCCTTGGACAAAGCCCGTCGACACGGCGTCCGGGGTGGCCATATCCATGACCTACTGCATGTGGTAGCTGCTCGAAAGGCAGGGGCAGACAAAATCTACACGTTAAACCTTGATGATTTTCGGGGTCTGCGTGCGCGTATCGAAATCGCGGTTCCACCGGAGTTTTGAGAGGAAAGCAGCGACTACTGCTGTCTGCGCAGCCACGCCTTCACCGCCTCTGCCTCGAAGCGGATCAAGTGGCGGAACTTGATTGTGGGCAAACCGGCGTAGCGCAGGTTGCGGATCTCCCTCACGCTACAGCCGATATAGCGGGCCAAGTCATCGGCGGTCCGAAGGCGTTGGCTCGGAGTTTGAGTGCTGGTCTGTTCCGGCAGAGGTTGTTTCGTGTCCATGCCTGCCGCTGGATGTCAAAATTCCTGCACAAAGAGGCGTTTGTAGCGTCATCCGCTTGACGCGCTGCCATCATGCACTACGGTGTCTTACACGCTCAGACATCATGACCACACTAACCATTCGTTTGCCCGACACACTCAAGGGGGATTTGGACAAGCTCAGCCGCAGGGAGAACAAGCCTGTGAGCGACATGGTCCGTGAATCGCTGCGGCGCTACGTGGCCGTGGAAACGTTTCGCGCCGTCCGGAAGAAGATTCTGCCCTTTGCCGAAGCCCAAGGGCTGTTGAGTGACGAAGATGTTTTTAAAGCCCTCTCATGAGGGTCATCCTTGATTCAAACATCTTCATCGCGGCGGTTGCTTCCCGCGGTCTCTGCGAAGCTATCGTGGAACTTTGCCTTGAGCGGCACAGTCTGATTGCCGGCGAGGGAATTCTCGCGGAAGTCGAGGACAAACTCAGGACCAAGATCAAGGTCCCGCCTCGCGTAGTTGCGGAATACATGAAGTTCCTGCGGCAAAATGTCGAACTGTTGAGGCCCGAGAAACTTGATCCCAAGACGTGTCGCGATCCCAACGATCTAATGGTGCTCGGCTTGGTTTCGCCCGGAGACGCGCAGGCTATTGTAACCGGCGACAAAGACTTGCTTGTTTTGGGAAGTTTGAAGGGCGCATCAATCATGACTCCCCGAGCTTTTTGGGAATTCAGTCAATCCGAAGCCTGAGAGCACGCGCGCAAGTGGTGACAAATGGTGACAACCCGCGTTCCGAGTTGTTCCATTTCGTGCCGGTTAGCCAAAACGGTCGATCGTTGATGAGCGGAATAAACGGGCACAAATCAACGTTATACGGAACATAAGTGCATGAACAGCAACGAGATAAAAACACTCATAACCTGAAGGTCGCGGGTTCAAATCCCGCCCCCGCAACCAACTGTCACCATCATCTTAAGAGTATTTCGCGGCCCGGATTTTTCCGGGCCTCTTTATGTGGCGGTGCTAGACCTTTGGAGTTGCTAAAAGGGGGGGGTGGGAGTTCGGGAGGCTGGCTGCAATTCTACCTTAAACCGAGGACGCGCCTGCGGACTCCCGCTACGCCGAGGCGATCATTATGTTCTGACCAAAGGCGCCTACTTGCGGCGCACCAACTGCACGGAAACCGACCTTACCAAACTCTGGCACTGGTATATCCAACTCAACCAAGCCCAAGCTGCTTTGCGTACAGTCAAAACCGATCTGGGCGGGTATTGCACTCGGCCTGCTGACCGGCAGCCTCAGAGACCAACGAGGCTTGGAGGAATGGGCAGGAGTGGATTCGAACCACTGAAGGCAAGAGCCAGCAGATTTACAGTCTGCCCCGTTTGGCCACTCCGGAACCTGCCCTGAAATTTTCGCGAACCGGCCGCTAGTGTGCGGCGCGGGGTTCTATGACTATGCGTTTGATGACGATTTTTTCCAAGGGAAAGTTGTTGGGATCGGTCCCTTTGCGGCTGATTTCTTCGAGCGCATCCAAGCCCTCCAGCACGCGCCCGAAGACGGTGTATTGGCCGTTCAGCTTCGGCTGGTCTTTCAGGCAGACGTAGAATTGGCTACCGTTGGAAACTTTGGCCGGGTTGATACTTCCGTCGATGCGCGACATGGCGACGGATCCTCTTTTGTGGGCAAGGCGTATTTCGGCGGGCACTGTGTAGCCCGGACCGCCGGTGCCCGTCCGCTCGTTCGGTCCGTATTTGCTGAATGGGTCGCCGCTTTGGAGCAGGGAACCCGGGAAGGCGCGGTGGAAGCGCATGCCGTTGTAGTAGCGTTTGCGCGCGAGATCTTTGAAGTTCTGCGCGTGGAGCGGTGCTGCTTCGTCGTATAAGCCGATGACCACCCGGCGCAGATCCCGCTCTTTGGCGACCTTGATGGTGACGACGGCCAACTCGGGTCCTAGGCTTTGGGCCATAGAGCTTTGCCATGGCAACAAGCCGAGGATAAGAGCCGCAGCAGCGGCGAAAATACGCGGTTTCATCGGACCCCTACGTTTGGCCATCTGCGCCCGCGAGGCAATGACAAAGAGCTACTCAAACTTTGCGGACTTTGACCACCGCGGAGAAATCTTCTTCACCAAGGCCCTGATGGCACGCGTCATCGTAAAGTTGTTCTATGACCGCGGTCAGGGTGTCCGCGCCCGGGTCGGCAAGTTTTTTGGCGAGGCGCATGTCCTTGAGCATGTGCTTGGCCGAGAAACGCGGGGCGAAGTCCCGTTGCAGCATGCAGGGCAATTTCAGATCGATCACGCCGGACCGGGCCGCATTGTTTTCCAGAACGGCCGGCAGCACTTCCGGATCGACGCCGTTGGCGCGCAGCAGGTTGACCGCTTCAGCCAGGGAAACTGCCGCCGCGGCGGCCATGATGTTGGTGGCGATTTTGATCGCACTCGCGGCACCGATGCCGCCCACCGGCACGATGGCCTTGGCGCTCGCCTCCAAAACGGCGCGTGCCCGCTCGAGCGCCGATGCCTCGCCTCCGATGTAGTAGGTGATTTGACCGTTGGCGGCGGCGTCGCGGCTGCCCGTGAAGGGTGCGTCCAAGAACGCGGCGCCTTGCGCAGCGGCGAGAGCGGCCGCGCCGCGCACGGCTTCAGGCGATACCGTCGCGTGGCAAAGAACGACGTGTCGTGATGCGAGCACCGACAGCAGCGCGCTCATCGTTGTGGCCAACGCCGCGTCATCCGACACAAAAAGTTGCAGGATGTCCGCCGCCTCCGCTACCGCGGCCGGATCTGGCGCGGCAGGGGGAAGGTCGGGGAAATCCCGTGGCGTCCGGTTCCAGACCGCCAGCGGAAAGCCGGCGGCGGCGACGCGTGCAGCCACGCGCGATCCGATGAGGCCAAGGCCGATGACCCCGGCTCCCGGCGCGGTTCCCATGCGAAGCCTCAGTTTCCCGACGGGGACGGGGCTGCGGCTGCTTTCGCGGCGGGGAGTTTATTTTCCACCTTCGCGTCGGAGCGCAACCCGTCGATGACCGTGCGGACCGCGTCGCGCCGCTTGGAGCCTTCGAGGTAAGACGACACCTGCTTTTTCACTTCGTCGAAAGGCATTGTGCCTGCCGGCTTGCGGTCCGTGACCTTGATGACGTGCCAGCCGAATTTCGTGCGCACGGGTTCCTTGCTGATCTCGCCCTTG
>JBEDBL010000186.1:0-5318 GCA_041177245.1 Verrucomicrobiota bacterium | reverse complement strand
ATACAATCCGTTCGCTCGGCGCGTCAGATTCCCACGATCTCCGGCAATTCGCCGAGCGAACGGATTGTATAGTCGGGTTCGACGAGGCCGACCGGCTCGTCTTCGCCCTCGAGGGCAATCCAGCAGGAAGCAAGACCCGCGCGCTTCGCGCCGACGATATCGCGTGCCAGCGAATTGCCGACCATGAGCGCTTCGCCGGGAGCGACGCCGAGTTTGGCCAAAAGATGATGGAAAATCTCGGGTTCCGGTTTTCCCGTGCCGATCTCACCGGAGACAACGCACGCGTCGAAAAACATGCCGAGTCCCGAAGCCTCGATTTTCTCGCGCTGGAGATCCGGCGCGCCGTTGGTCAGCAAGCCGATGCGCAGTCCGGCGGCGCGCAGGCGCTCGAGGATTTGTTGCGCACCGGGTAGCGGATCCTGCAATTCGCGCCGGCGGCGGGCGAAGAACGTGCCCAACTCCCCGGCGAGCGACTCGTCCGTCACTCCATCCGCAGCCAAAGCGCGGCGCCAGATTTCGGAACGGAACCACGGCGTCCATTCGCGAAGATGGCGCAGGTAATCCTCGTCTCCGTGGAAATGTCCCCACATGCCTTCGAAAGCGACGATGCCCAATTCATCGCAACGTTTGACCGGCGCATGCTCGCGCCAGAGTTCGTCGGCAATGCGCCGGGCAGCAGCCGCCAACCGGACGGCGTCAGCCCCGCAGCGCCGCGCGCCCTCCTCTGCCGTTTCCATCAGGGCGCGGCGTGAAATGCATTCGTCCCAGACGAGGGTGTCATCGAGATCGAAGACAACGGCGCGATATTTCACCATTCCATTCAAACTCTTTCCAAGAGCATCAGCAACTCCCGCCCTTCGCGTTCGGGAAAAGTCGGGATATTCGGGCGTTCGCGGAGCACGCGGAAAAACGGGGAAAACAAAGTTTCAATCTCCCCGCGCGTGCAACCGTGCGGCGGGCCGTCACCGTCGTTTTCCGGATCGATAAAAAAGACGGCGAGCAAACGTCCGCGTGGTTTGAGTGCGGACGCAACCGCGGCAACGTAGTTCGCCCGCCGCGCCGGATCGATCGCGCAGAAACAGGTGTGCTCGAAGATCGCATCGTAGGCCCCGCGCATCTCTTCCGGAAGATCGAAGAGGTTGCCGAGTCGATACACCGGATTTCCCGAAGCCGTGATGGCGCGCGCGCGTTGCAAAGCCAAGGACGAGATATCGAGCCCGGTGACCTGAAGACCGCCCGCGGCGAGAGCACGCGCGTCGTGACCGGTTCCGCAACCCGGCACAAGGACGCTTCCGTTCAATGCGTCGCGCGTCGAGTCGTCAGACAAAACCGGATGCGCCGCACCTTTGTCCCAGGGTGTGTCGCCCCCGGCGTAACGCGCATCCCAGTCCATGCCCGCGCGTCAACGGGACAAGTCGGTCTGGCGCAACAGACGGAACCCGCGCCCCGAGAGCACGGCGCTGGCGCACTCCAGATCGTCCGTGTGGATGGCGATGAGCGGACGACCACGCGGACGGACAAGCAAGGTGTAGCTGAAGAAAATATTCACCTCGGCCTCGAGCAAGGCGGCGAGCATGCGGGGCAAATCCGAAGCTCCTTCTTCGAGTTCGGCGACAACAAGTTCGCAAGCCCCGTAGGCGATATCGTTGCGTCCGAAGAGGTTCTCCAGCATTTCGGGATCGCTCACGATGATGCGCGCGATGGAAGTTTCCGAAGAGTCCTGGATACTCAAGCCGAGCACGACGACGCGCGCCTCGTTGAGCATCTGAACGACCTCCATGAGCGCGCCAACGCGGTTGGCTAGAAACACGGAATACTGGCGGACGGCACGCCCGCCCAATTGCTCCGTTGTTTCGGTGGTCATGTTTTTATTTGAAAAGGTAGAGGAGGCAAAATTCCCGGCTGCCCGCGGAGGAGCCTTTGATTTCGAGAGTATAGCATCCCGTGGCGGCGGCTGTCACGCCGACGGCGGCGATCCCATCCCTCCCAAAATCGACGGTTTCGACCGGATGTCCGGAAGGATCGCGCACGGAGAGGGAAGGTGTCTCGCCGGAATCGGACGTCGCGCCGCAGAACCAATACTGGTTGCCGGCGAAAAGATTCACTACGAGGCGCTGCTGCTTGCCGCCCTGCAAACATCCGGTCCACGCACCGTCGCGGAATTTGAATCCCTCGTTGCCGAGAACGCCGGCCAAATCGTAAATGCGCGGGCGCAGGTCGGGAGCGGGCGCTTTTTCTGCGGACGGTGCCACGGCGGGCATCTGGGCAAAAGTGCAGGACACGCCGAGCAAGAGGACCGGTAGCAAAAATTTCATTTTTGTTTGGCCGCGGCAGCGACGAACTCCACGGTGATTTTTCCGACGCGCACGGACCGCGCCGCTTCCATGCCGGTTTCCGCTTCGGGTTTCATCTGCTCTTCGACACGAGCGAGAGTCGTCCTCACCATCTCCACCGCGGGGGCGTTGCGTGCTGTTTCCGGCAACGTGTCGAGTTCCCCGCGCAGGGAACTCACCAACAGTTCCTGCGAAAGTATTTCATCAGCTTTCGGTTCGCCCGACATTTCCGCGGCACGGCTTCCGACCTGCAGGGCGCGCAACCACGCGCCCGAGGTGATCAAAGCAGCAAGACCCTCGTCGCGTTGCGCGGCCATGGCCAAGCGTACCTCGTTCGTTGTCGCCTCGAGTTCTTCTTTGAGCGCGGACCAGTCGTTCATGTCGGCGAAATCGCCGATGCTTTTCCCGCGCGCAAGGACGTGCTCGCCCACGCCGAGGGCGCGGGCAAGTGTGATGATGTCCTTGCCCGTGTTTTTCACCTGCTGCCCGTCCTGAGCCTCGACAGCCACGTAGCCATCGGTGACCAGCGTCCCGAGATTGACCGCCGCCAGCGCGCGCGTCTGGTAGTTTGTCGGGATCGGATCGCGGTAAAAGGCGGCCCAATCGGGTTTGCCGATTTTGTCCAACGCCGCGAAAAATTCTGCCGGCGAAGGGATCGTGAGCAACTCGATTTGTTTTTCCGTATCGCCGGACTGACGGCACAGGGCCGCTTCCGTGCAGAGAAGCAGGGCACAGAGAAAAATTTGTGCGCTGTGTTTCATCGGCGGGCCGTTCCGGAGCGCGCCACCGGACATTTGCCGCAGCAACCTCCGCCCGCTCGCGCGGCAAGATGACGCCATGCACGGCGGATGAGGTAGGAACCTGCCGCGACCACCGCAGCAGCCACGAGGAAAGTTTCGAACCCGCTCATCACGCCAAGAAACGCATGCCGAGCTGGTAGGTCAAGACTGCTCCGGCCCAAGCCAGGAAAGTCATGTAGCAGAAAGCGAAAATCGCCCAGCCCCAGTTGGTTTCCTTGGCCATGACCGCGACTGTCGCGCCGCATTGCAGGCAGAGGGCGAAGAAGACCATGACCGCGAGGGCGACCGGCACATTGAAGACAGGCGTGCCGACTCTGGGACCTTCACCCCAGACGTCCGAGGCGAGAGTCCGGCGCAAATCACCGGAGCCCTCGTCCACGTCGTCGCCGATGCCGTAGATCGTGCCGAGCGTGGCGATGATGACCTCGCGCGCGGGAAAACTCGCCAGCACTCCGACCGTGATCTTCCAGTCGAAACCCGCGGGATCGAAGACCGGTTGAACGAAGCGACCGGCGCGCGCGAGGTAGCTTTGCTCGATGTAAGCCGCATCGAGGCGGCGCTGGGCGACTTCCGGTGTTTCCGCCGCCGATGTGACCGCGATTTCCGCTCGCACGCTCTCCGGACGCGGAAAATAAACAAGGGCCCAGAGGATCACGGTCATGGCGACGATCACGGTTCCCGCCCGGACGAGAAATTCCCGGGCGCGCTCCCACATGCGCCAGAGCATATCGCGCAACCTCGGCCGCCGATACGGCGGCATCTCGAGCAGGAACGGATGCGGTTTCGTGCCGAGCACGAATTTGTTGAGGGCCCACGCCACCGGAATGGCCACGGCCAAGCCCACGAAGTGCATGGCAAAAAGCGCCAAACCGGCCACGCCCGCGCCATAGAACGGTTCGATGAATGCACCGATGAGCAGCACGTACACGGGCAAGCGCGCCGAGCAACTCATGAGCGGCGAAACCAGAATGGTGGTGAGACGCGCGCGCGGATCCTCGATCACCCGCGCGGCAAGGACGCCCGGAATGGCGCACGCGTAACTGGAAAGCATCGGCACGAAACTTTTCCCGTTCAGTCCGCACCAGCCGAACATTTTATCCATGAGGAACGCGCCGCGCGCCATGTAACCCGAGTCCTCCAGCAGGGAGATGAAAAAGAAGAGGATCAGGATCTGCGGAAGGAAAACCAGCACACCGCCGACGCCGCCGATGATGCCGTCGACCACCAGACTCTGCAGCGCAGGCCACGCCCCGAACCACGGCGACGCTGCTTCCTGCACGAGGGCCACCGCCGTTTCGATCCATCCCATGAACGGGCCCGCCCACGCGTAAATCGATTGGAACACGATGAACATCATGGCGACGAAAATGACCAGACCCCACACACGATGCGTCAGGACGATGTCGATTCGCTCGGTCCAAGAGCGCTGGCGCTTCTCAGGAAACTCGATCGCCCCGGCCGTAAGATGTCCGAGATGCTCGTAGCGCAGCAGGGCCTCGGCGGAGAGTGGTTGCAATCCGGCAGCAGTGAGAATGTCGCGCGAGGAGGAAAGTAATGTTGCAGGATCGCAACCGGCGGGAAGACCCGCGCGTTCGAGCACCGCGCTTTGGCGATCGAAAAGAATCCGGCGCACCTCGCCCTCGGAAAGCGGTTGCGCCCCTTCTTTTTCGAGTCCCTCGCGGAGAAAACGCACGGCGCGTCCGACCGCCTCGGGCCACGGCACCTGCGCCATGCAAACACGTTCGTCCGCCGCGCGGGTGACCGCTTTTTCCAGCGCGACGATCCCCTCGCCCTTGGTCGCCACCGTGCGCACAACGGGTACGCCGAGGCGGCGGGAAAGAAGTTGTGCGTCGACGCGGATGCCCGCTTTCTCCGCCGCGTCGGACATGTTCAGCGCGACGACCAGCGGAAGGCCGAGATCGGCCACCTGCGAGGCGAGGAAAAGATTGCGCACGATGTTGGAGGCATCGACCACGCAGATCACCGCGTCCGGCATCTCCTCGCCCGACAAATGGCCGGTGAGAAAATCGAGCGCCACGCGTTCGTCGGGAGACGATGCGGCAAGGCTGTAGGCGCCGGGCAAGTCGACGAGTTGCACCCGGCGTCCGTCGCATTCCCATGTCCCGGATTTTTTTTCCACTGTGACGCCGGGATAATTTCCCACCTTCTGGCGGGCGCCGGGTGC
>JBEDBL010000185.1:0-5442 GCA_041177245.1 Verrucomicrobiota bacterium | reverse complement strand
CTTCGAAAAGGCGGCAGGCCGCGCCGTTCGGCCGCGGTTTGCGTTCGGGTTCGTAAACGGGCCATTCGTTCTCAGGAAGATCGAGCGCGGAACGAAGGGTTTCCTTCATCCGGCCGTGGCGGGCGGGAGGCATGCGGTGCACTTCCACACCGCGTCCAGCGGCGGCGGCGCGGGCGGCGTCGAGCAACCGGTCGTTGGAGATGACGTGGAAGGTCGGTCGGTCCCAGGCGCTGGCCTCGGCCTCGCGCCAGTGCCAGAGGGCCCTCAGCACGGCGGCCTCGCGCGGGGCGAGTTTGCTGCTGCCGCTGATGCGCCACGCGTTTTCCATGTCGCGCTCACGCGGTTCGCGGGCGCTTTGCACCATGGCATCGCGCGATTGCAGATACCACTCCCAGCGTCCGAGTTCGCGCAGGCGGCTTTCGAGGATCTCGGCCAACCCAAGGAGGTAGCGCACGTCGTTCAGTGCGTATTCTTCCATCTTCGGCGGCAGCGGGCGGCGTCCCCAGTCCGCGCGCTGCGAGGCTTTGCAGAGCGTCACGCCGAAAAATTTGCCGACCAGCGCCGCGTAGCCGATTTGTTCCAATCCCGCGAAGCGCGCGGCGATCGAGGTGTCGAAGATGTCGCGCGCGTCGAAGGAGGGATGGCGTCCGAGCAAACGCAGATCGTAATCCGCGCCGTGGATGATGATGCGGTGGCGGGAAAGCGACGCGTAAAATTCCCCGAGGTCCATGCCTGCCAGAGGATCGACGAGCCAGCCGCCGTCGGGCGAAGACACCTGCACGAGGCAGATTTTCTCGCGGTAGCTGTGTAGGCTGTCGGCCTCGGTATCGAGTCCGATAACCGCGTGGGGGGCGAGGCGCGCGACGAATTCGGCGAGCTGTTCCGGCCGGGAGATCAAGGTTCCGCGGTGAAGGCCTGGTCGGGGGGAAGATCGCCGGCGCGGCGGGCGCGCGGTTCGCGGACCTCCGTCGTTCCCTCGACGGGGGCGGTGACGAAAGGTCCGCCGGCCAGAGGCGCCGGTTGGGTGAAGGCGACATCGTGAACATCGCTGAACTTGCCTTCCAGGGGAAAATCCTTGCGCAGCGGATGGTAGGGATAACCTTCCCACATGATGATGCGGCCCGGGAAACGGATGCCCATCATGTCCCAGATTTCGCGCTCGTGCCAGTTGGCGGTCGGCCAGATGTCGCAGACCGAGCGGGCCGAGGCTTCGTCATCGCCTGTGGCGTGCGTTTTGAGGCGAAGGTGGAGGTTGCGGGAGAGCGAATAAAGTTCGTACACGAGTTCGTAGCGCGGCTCCTGCTCGAAGTGGTCGATGCTCGAAATATCGAGGAGCAGATCGAAGGCGAGTTCGTCGCGGCAAAATTCGCAGACTTGGTGAAGCGCCTCGGGCGTGAGCACGAGGGTCTGTTCGCCACGGAACTCGGAGTGGTCAATGACCGCCGTGCCAAAGCGCGACTTGATGGCGTCGTTGATCTGCGCGTGCGTCATCCTAGAGGGAGGCGAGGAGTTCTTTCTTCTGCTCGAGGAAGGAATGTTCGCCCATGATTTTCTTCTGCAGGCGCATGAGGCCGTCGAGGAGCGCCTCCGGGCGGGGAGGACAGCCCGAGACGTAAACATCGACGGGGATCAGATGATCGATGCCCTGCAGCACGGCATAGCTCCGATACATGCCGCCGGACGATGCGCAAGCGCCCATTGCGATGACCCATTTGGGGTCGGCCATCTGCTCGTAGATGCGCTTCACGGCAAGGGCCATTTTGTAGGTCACTGTGCCGGCCACGATCATGACATCGGACTGGCGCGGCGAAAACCGCATGACTTCGGCGCCGAAGCGGGCGATGTCGAAACGCGAGGCGCCGGCGGCCATGAGTTCGATCGCGCAGCAGGCGAGGCCCATGGGCATCGGCCAGAGCGAGTTGCTGCGCATCCAGTTGATCGCCGTGTCGAGCTGGGTGAAAATAATATTACCTTCGATCTTCGAATCGTAGGCGTAAGGACTGCGGTCGCTCATCTCCGGAACAGGGTAGTTTCGCAGCTCGCCTCTGACAAGCCGCGTTACGGGTGGTCCGAGGGTGGGGATGGCGAGGCGGATGGATCCCAGGCGAGCAAGCTCATAAGTTTTTTCCCGCTTTCGCCGAGCACCGGGTTTCCCGCGCGACCCGCAAGGAGGGAACGTGTGACTTTCCCGTAAGGAAACGGCGACGGCGCGGCCCAGACGGCGCGCGGTGCGGTGACGGATTCCTCGGATGCTTCGATCGACACTGGAAAGCCCGCCGCGGTGAACGAAACGATCCACGAGGCAGGGTTTTGCGCACTGTCATCGGCGAGCCATGGATAGCGGCGCGGCAGCTGGAAATGCGGCGAATCCGGGATCTGCACGCGGAAGAAAGGTTTTTGCCGCTTGATGAATTGCGGGAGCGAGAGTCCGGGGTCTTTGCGCTGCGCGAGATAAAACTCGGCGACGTCGAGCCCCATCATGTTGATGCCATTGTAAACGCCGTGCTTGTTGGGTGTCGGGAAGTTGGCGGCGTGCCATGTCTCGAATTGGTTGTGCCACATGAGCGCGATTTCCAGATGCACGTGGGCGCGGCGCCGGTCGATGCCTTCCCCTGTGTGGCCGAGCGTGCCGAGCCGCGCGCCCTTGGCGACGCTTTGGCCGTCCGCGACATCGACGGCATTCATATGCGCGTAAATGGTGTAAACCGGCGCGCCTTCGACGTCATGCTGCAGCACGACGTAGTGCCCGTAGTTCGAATCGCGCTCGGCGCGGCTCACGTGGGCGACGCGTCCCGATTCGACGGCCCGCACATCATCGAGGGGTTCGCCCGCGGCATCGCGTCGCAGCGGGGCGATGTCGATGCCCTCGTGGAATTTCGTCTCGAGGATTTCCCCGCCGATGCGCTCCGGGTTGCGGCTGAAACCGTAAGTGCCGCCCTGCCAGGGATAAGTTTTGCGCCCCTCGAAATTGCGGTCGGTGAACATGTAGAACTTCTCCGGTTGCCCCCGGAAAAGCGCGTCATTCCCCGTGGGAAGCACGGGATAAAACGCCTGCACCGGGCCCGCGGCGAGGAGCAGGCAGAGTGCCGCGCGCATCAGCGATTCTTTTTGCTTTTGCTTTCCTGCCCGATGACGGGGAACGCGGAGGTGAGAAGCGCGATGTCTTCCTGCGTCAGGGCGCGGGGTATGCAGACGATGCCATCGGTGATCGGGCGGTCGACCAGCAGGTTGCTCACCATGCGGCCGTTGAGCATGACCACGAGGAGCTTGCCCTGCTGCGACATGGTGTGCTGCTGCAGTAGTCGCGAGCCGTGTTGCCCGAGTTTTAGGTAGACGCCTTGGCTGCCGTCGGCCGCGGCGAAAGGATAGATCGATTCGATCTCGCTTTGCGTGACCAGAGGCATCCTTTGCAGGAAAGTGGGCCTGCCGTTGAGCAAGGTCGCGGGAATAGCGAAGGTCGGGGCCTCGGCTTCGGTGCCCTCGGCATGGACCCTCAGATCGAGCACCGGTTTTTTCGCGCCCGCCAGGCAGGCCAAGGCCGCGGCGGCGATGAAGATGCGGGAAAATTTCATGCCACCAAGTAAACGGCCCCGCGCGGGAATTGCAACCGTGCGGGGAAGCGGCTTATATCGCCGGGATGAAGTTTGTCTGCACACTGCTCCCCTCCGTCCTTCTACTTTGCGCCTGCGCCGCCCCGCGGGACGGATCGGCGGACACTTGGGGGAACCGGTTCGCCGATCTGGTCGATCCTGTGGTGCCGGATTCGCTGCGGATCGGCGGCAAGGGCCCCGCGCTGAGCCCCGAAGTCCGCGTGGATCCTGTCGAGTTTCCCTTGGCCGAGCGGCGCGAGGTGCGTGTCGTCTTCAGCGTGAAAAACACGACGGGAAGAGCCGAGCGCCTCGAGTTTTCCACCGCACAGCGTTACGATCTCAGCGTCGTCGGGCCGGACGGCAAGCGCGTCTACCAGTGGTCTGAGGACAGGATCTTCGAACCTGTTTTCGCTTCCGTCATCGTGAACCCGCGCGAGCGCATCGAATACGAGACCGCCGTGCCGACGCGCGATATGGTTGCCGGCGGTATTTACCGCGTCGAGGCGGGCCTGACCGGATTCCCCGAAACGACGGCCTCCGGCCAGATACGTCCGAAGTGACGCTGATCGTTTCGGTTTGACGCGAGGCGGCGGCAAGGATTTATTCCCGCGTTCGCCTATGTATCTCCACCGGTTTTGTCTCATTGCCGTATCGGCTGCCCTTGCGGGTTGCGCGACGCACGACCCCCGCTTGACCAGTTCCACGACCCAATACCTTTTGTCTGACGGGCAGGTCGTGCAGAAAAAATCCGGAGGTATTGTCGATACAGTGTCCTACTGGGATGGCGATGGGGTCACCGGAAGCCCGTCCATCACCATCGATTTGCGCGAGCAGCAGGCGCGGTTTTACAAGGATGGCCGCCTCGTCGGTGTTTCGCTCATTTCTTCGGGGCGAGAGGGCTATGATACACCTTCGGGAAGTTTCAGCATCATCCAGAAAAACAAAGGCCACGTTTCCAATCTCTACGGCGATTATGTCGACGGATCGGGCAATGTTGTCGTCGCGAACGTGGGTGTTAAAACGGATCCAAAGCCGGCCGGCGCGTCTTTCCGCGGTGCGCCCATGCCATACTACATGCGCATCACGCCGACCGGCGTGGGCATGCACGCGGGTTTTCTGCCGGGCTTCCCGGCATCGCATGGTTGCATTCGCATGCCCGAGCGCATGGCAGAGATCTTTTTCGCCAATGTCGCGCTCGGAACGCCGGTGCGCGTGGTCAACTGACCCGAGTTGACTTACGCCCGCGGGTGGGCTTTGTCGTACACCCTCTTCAACCGCTCGGTTGTCACGTGGGTGTAGATCTGCGTGGTCGAGAGGCTCGCGTGACCGAGTAGGCTCTGCACGCTGCGCAGGTCGGCCCCCGCATCGAGCATGTGCGTGGCGAAGCTGTGCCGCAGCTTGTGCGGGCTGGCCGGCACGGGAATGTCCGCAAGACGAAGGTATTTTTTGACCAGCGACCAGATCGACGTCGTGCCGAGACGCTTGCGCAGCTTGCTGATGAAGAGCGGTCCTGACTGCACCTTGGCGCGATGACGGTATTCCTGGACGGCCCGCAGTGCGGGTTCGCCGATTGGCACGATGCGTTCCTTGGCTCCTTTGCCGAGCACGCGGACGGTTTCGTTGTAGGGATCGATGTCGCGGACCTTGAGGGCGGCGAGTTCGGCGAGGCGCAGTCCGCTCGAATAAAAAATTTCGAGGATGGCCGCATCGCGGAAAGGCAGCCACGGCGGCGCCTGCTTTTCCGGTTTGGCCTCGCGCGGCGCGCGCAACAAGGCATCGATTTGTGATGCGGTCAGGAAAACCGGCAGTCTCTTTTCCGCCTTCGGCAGCGACACGGTGTGGAGCGGGTTGC
>JBEDBL010000184.1:0-5497 GCA_041177245.1 Verrucomicrobiota bacterium | reverse complement strand
GCGGACGGTGCGGTGACCGGAGCTGGCGCAACTGCCGGACTGGTCGGCATGCTGAAAGGTTTCGGCGGCGCGGGCATGCTGGGCGGTGCGCCGGTTGCGGTTGGCAGGGGCTTCGGGGGAAGATTCACCATCGCGGCCTCGCGGGGATTTGCCGCGGTCTGTCCGGCGTCGCGGCGCGGAGGAAGGACGATGCGGACGGTTTCTTTTTTCGGTTCAGTCGGTTGGTTGGGATCGCTCATGGGGATAAGAAGTGGTGGTTCGGCCTCGTGGTTCCGAGGGGAGGGAAAGCATTGTTTGTCTCTGAAGGGCTGTCAAATCTTTCGCCAGATTGGGGCAAAAATTCACCAATTTTTCCGATTTCTCTTGCTTTCAAGGTGCGGGCAGGGCATTCTCCGCAACCATTTTTCAGACCTATGGCTAAGACTTCATGGAAAGAGCGCGAAAAGCGCAAGCGCAAGACGGTGGACAAATACGCCGAGCTGCGCGCGGAACTCAAAAAGAAAGGCGACTACCTCGCCCTTGCGCAGTTGCCGCGCAACGCCAGCCCGGTCCGCCTGTCCAACCGCTGCCGCGTCTCCGGCCGCAAACGTGCCTTCATCCGCGAGTTCCAGATGTCCCGCCTCACATTCCGCGAACTTGCCTGCGCAGGGCTTATTCCCGGCGTCACCAAAGCAAGCTGGTAAGCTGATCGCGCGCGGCGCGATCGGGCGCCGCTGACGAAGTTTGTCGAACGGCGCGCCGTCCGCCGCCCCCTCCGTTGTCGACAACATGTCAAACGTCCATCCACTAGCCTCCGGCGTTCCGGTCGGGCCCGAGACCGTGCTCTGGCAGTTGCTCGCCGTCGTTGGCCTCGTGCTGCTCAACGGCTTTTTCGTGGCGTTCGAGTTCGCCGTGGTGAAAGTGCGTTCGACGCAGTTCGAGGAAGGTGTGCGTCAGGGCAAGCGCGTGCGCATGGCGCGCGAAATCCTCGGCAACATGGAAGCCTATCTTTCCGCGGCCCAGCTCGGCATCACGCTGACCAGCCTCGGCCTCGGTTGGGCGGGGGAACCTTTCATCGCGCGCCTGTTAGGACCGCTCTTTGTCGCCGCCGGTCTGGGCAGCGAAAAACTCACCGCCGCGCTCTCCTTCACGGTGGCGTTTTTCATCATCACTTTCCTGCACATCGTGGCCGGCGAACAGGCTCCCAAGGTTCTCGCTATCCGCCGCGCGCGCCAGATCCTGCTTTTTTGCGCGTGGCCCATGCGCCTGTTCTACCTCGTTTTCCGTCCGCTGATCCACGTGATCAACGTCTGCTCGGCGTGGGTGCTCAAGTATGTCTTCCGTCTCAAGGCGCAACCCGGGCACGAATCGGCGCACACCGCCGAGGAATTGCGCGCCATGCTCGAGACCAGCACCGGAGGCGAGGGTGCGCCGGTCAGCGCGCTCGGCCGGGAGATTCTCATCAACGCCCTCGACATGCGCCAGCGCGTCGTGCGCGACATTATGACGCCGCGCGGCGAGGTGGTGTTTCTCGATCTCGAGGAGGGATTCGATGCCGCGGTGAAATCCGCGCGGCAGTCGAAGCACACGCGTTATCCGCTCTGCCGCGGGCATCTCGACGAGACGGTCGGTCTCGTGCACATCAAAGATCTGCTCGCGCTCGTGCAGGACGGCAAAAGCGACCTCGTTTCCATCAAGCGCGACCTCTTGCACGTTCCGGAGATGATGCCGCTCGAACGCCTGCTCAAACTTTTTCTCGGCAAAGGCGCGCACCTCGCGGTCGTGGTCGATGAATACGGCGGCACGGTCGGCGTGGTCACGCTCGACGACGTGCTCGAGGAGTTGGTCGGCGAGATCCAGGACGAATTCGATTCGGACGAGACCGAATACCGCAAAATTTCCGACGACGAGTATGTCCTCGACGGCGGCTTCGCACTGCACGACCTCAACGACCTGCTCGGCACCAAGCTGGTCAGCTCCGAGGTCAGCACGATCGGCGGCTATGTCACGCACCGGCTCGGACACCTGCCCAAGCAGGGCGAGAGCATCGCGTTCGACGGCTATGATTTCACCGTGCAGCAGACCAACGGTCGACGCGTGCTCAGCGTCCAGGCGAAAAAGCGCGGGGATTGGGACGAGGAAGAGGCGGGCGACGTCTCCGGGAACTGAAGCGCGCGCCGGAACTACCTTGCCGCGGCGCACCAACGCCTGTCTATTGACAGTGTGATGGCAAGCAACGATCAGGCCATTCCCGTTCTGCCGGCCATGGCAAAGGCCGTGCCGGTGGAGGGACTTGCCGTGCTCCGGGAGGAACCGGGAAAACTGGTGCATCTGTCCGCCGCACAACAACCCCCATTCAACCTATGAAAGAAGGTTTTCCCTACCTGAAAAAAACAGCAGACGGTTTGGTCGTGCAGTCCACGCAAGCCGAGCATGCCGCCCAGTTGGAAGCTTTGCAGGAAACGGTGTTCCCGACCCTCGACAAGAACGTGCTTTTCCGGGCGCAGCATTACCTCCACCACATCCGCATTTTTCCGGAGGGACAGTTCGTGGTCACGGACGGCGACAAGGTCGTCGGCATGACCACCACCATCCGCTATCACCTCGATGAAAATCACACCCGCACCTTCGCCGAGGTGATCGATGGCGGATTTATCAACACCCACGAACCCGATGGGGAATGGCTTTACGGTCTCGATGTCGGCGTCCACCCGCAATGGCGCGGTCGCGGCATCGCCCGCCTGCTTTATGATGCGCGCCAGCAGACCGTCGAACGGCTCAACCTCAGGGGACAGTATACCTACGGCATGCTCAACGGCTATGGCGCACTGAAAGGGACGATGCGGGCCGAAGACTATTACGCCGAAGTGCTCGCCGGAAAACGGAAGGATCCCACCGTGTCCCGCCAGATGGCCAACGGGTTCGAAGCCGGCAGGCTTGTGCACGGCTATCTCGAAGATCCGGCCTGCGACAACTATACCGTTCTGCTCGTAAGGAAAAATCCGAACTTCCAACCTACCAGCTGACCTTTACGCCCATGACCATCCAAATCAAAACCCCCATTCCCGGACCTGCGAGTCAGGCCATCCTTCAGCGCCGCGCAGATGCCATACCAGCGGGTCTGGCCAAATCCACCGAGGTTGTGGTGGCGGATGCCAAGGGCGCCGTGGTTACGGATGTCGATGGAAACACACTGCTCGATTTCGCGGGCGCCATCGGCGTGATGAACATCGGCCACTGCCCGCCCAAAGTGGTGGCGGCCATCAAGGCCCAGGCCGAGAAATACATCCACACGTGCGCGCTGGTCACCACTTTCGAGCCCATGGTGGAACTCTGCGAAACCCTCAACCGCGTGACGCCCGGCGACCACGCAAAAAAAACCCTGCTGGCCAATTCCGGAAGCGAGGCGGTGGAGAATGCGGTGAACATTTCCCGCTACTACACGCGACGCCGCGGGGTGATCTGCTTCGAGGGCGGATACCACGGCCGCACGCTGCTCACCCTCAGCCTCACTTCCAAACACGGATTGTTCAAAAAAGGATTCGGGCCGTTCGGCGGCGACATTTACCGGATCCCCGCGCCGAATTTATACCGCAGGCCGCCGCAGATGACCGAGCAGGAATACGTCGACCACAGCATCCGTGCTTTGCGCAATGCGCTGATCAGCCAGGTGGATCCCTCGGATCTTGCCTGCATCCTCATCGAACCCGTGCAGGGTGAAGCCGGCTTCGTTCCGATGCCCGCCGCCTTCCTCCAAGAGATCCGCAACATTTGCACCGAGACCGGCGCGGTGATGATCTGCGACGAGATCCAGAGCGGATGTTTCCGCACCGGCAAACTCTTCGCCTGCGAGCATTACGGCATCGTTCCGGACATGATCACGATAGCCAAATCCCTCGGTGCCGGGTTGCCCATTTCGGCCACCACTGGTCGCGCGGAGATCATGGATTCCATTCATCTCGGCGGGGTCGGCGGCACGTATGGAGGATCGCCCGTCACCTGCGCGGCCGCTCTCGAGGTGATCCGGGAGATGACCACACCGGCCTTCGCTGCCCACGCCAACAAGGTGGGGCAGATCACGGAACAGCGACTCGCCGAGTGGAAAAAGAAATACAGCCTGATCGGCGATGTCCGCGGGCTCGGACCGATGCGACTCGTCGAATTCGTGAAGGACCGGAACGAACGCACGCCCGATCCTGACACAGCGATCAAGATTATCCGCGATGCCGTATCGAATGGCATCATTCTCATCAGGGCGGGATTGTATAGCAACTGCATCCGGTTGCTGCCGCCGCTGGTCATCACGGAGCAACAATTGAACGAAGGACTCGATGTCCTCGAAGGAGCGATCGCCCGCGCGCACGGCAGTTAAATATGGCGACGGTTTTTTTCAACGGAACCGTGCTCACCCAGAATCGGCGCAACCCGGTGGTCTCGGCGTTCTCCGTTGAGGACGGACTGATCACGGCAGCGGGGAATGACAGCGATTTCAACCTCGGCGGCGCAACGCGGGTCGACCTGCATGGCAAGACCGTGCTGCCCGGCTTCAACGACGCGCACATCCACTTGTGGAAGGTCGGGCAATTGGCTGCCTACATTCTTGATTTACGCGGTATCGGTTCCATCGACGCGATCATCGAGCGGGTGAAGGAAGTATCGCGCACGGTTGAACCGGGCCGCTGGATCATCGGTCGGGGATTCAACGAGGCGGTTCTCTCCGACAAGCGTTTGCCGGGGGCCGCCGATCTCGACCGGGCAACGACGCGGCATCCGGTTTATCTCCTCCGCACCTGCGCGCACATCGCCTGCGTGAACACCGCGGCAATGAACATGTGCGGGATCACGCGCGGAACGGTTTCGCCGGAAGGCGGATCGGTGGGCGTGACGGATGGCGCACCCAACGGGCAATTTTATGAGACCGCGTTGGGCTTGATCACCACTCACATTCCTCCCGCTTCAGTCGAAGATCTCGCTGACATGATTCGTATCGCCGGTCGCCAGATGCTGGCGCACGGCATCACCAGCATCACGGATCCCGCGGTGCATCCAGAACTCGGCCGCGCGTATGAGCTGGCCTGCGGCGAAACATTGGGACTGCGTGTCAACCTGATGCCCATGCTTCTCCCCGACGGCGGGGAGATCACCTACCCGTTGCCCGCGGTGCATGCCGATCCGTGGCGCCGACAAACGACGGTCAAATTATTCGCCGATGGTGGACTGAGCAGCGGCACCGCAGCCCTTTCGCGGAATTACCGCAATCGCGATGACCGAGGGATCCTGAGGATCGGGGCCGAGCGGTTCGTCTCGCTCGGACGTGAAATCCGGCAACGCGGATTCGCCATCGGAACGCACGCGATCGGCGACCGCGCCATCGCGGAAGTGCTCGGATCTTACAAAACGCTCGAGCAGGAATTCGGACCGGTCAGGAACCGCATCGAGCATTTCGGATTGCCGACGGATGCCTCTCTTGAAGAGGCTGCGAAGCAAGAGATCGTCGCGGTGCCGCAACCTGTTTTCC
>JBEDBL010000183.1:0-5540 GCA_041177245.1 Verrucomicrobiota bacterium | reverse complement strand
GATGGTGTTCCATGTTGGCGATGTCCGCCTTGCGCGCGGCCAAAGCCTGCAGGATGTCACCGAGATTTTCCGGCGGAACATCGACGTAGAGCGTTTCCATCGGCTCGAGAAGCGAACCGTCGGCGGCACGCTGGAAAATGACCTCGGGGCGCGAGACGAGCAGCTCGAATCCCTCACGGCGCATCTGTTCGACGAGGATGGCGATCTGCATTTCGCCGCGGGCTTTGACTTCGAACTGCCCGGCGGTCTCGGTTTCGGAAACCTGCAGAGACACATTCGTCCGCGTCTCGCGGATGAGGCGGTCTTTGATTTGGCGCGCGGTGAGAAGTTTCCCCTCGCGTCCGGCCAAGGGCGAATCATTGACGCAGATGCGCATGCTGATCGTCGGCGGATCGATCTGAATAAAGGGCAAGGCCTCACGCTCCTCGTTGTCGACCAGCGTTTCGCCGATG
Source organism: Verrucomicrobiota bacterium (assembly GCA_041177245.1). GTDB lineage: Bacteria > Verrucomicrobiota > Verrucomicrobiia > Chthoniobacterales > JACTMZ01 > JACTMZ01. Next base: position 5,088 of record JBEDBL010000183.1, on the reverse strand, counting down.
AACACGTCTTCGAAACCGGCCAAGCCGATGATATCGCCTTCGGATGCAGATTCGATTTTGACTTTCTCGAGACCTTGATGCCCGAAAATGGCCGTGACGTTGGCCCGCTCCTTGCGTCCGTCGGCATGGATGCAGACGATGGATTGGCCCACTTTCACACTGCCGCTGATCACGCGGCCGTAGGCGATACGGCCGAGGTAGTCGCTGTAGTCGAGGTTCGACACGAGCATCTGGAAATAATCAATATCCGACTTTTTCGGCGCAGGGATGTGCCACGCAATGGCCTCGTAGAGAGGGACCATCGAATCGCTCGGATCGACCAGTTCACGCTTGGCGAATCCGGCCTTGGCGCTGGCGTAAATGTGCGGAAAATCGAGTTGCTCGTCGGTGGCGTTCAGCTCGAGGAAAAGCTCGAACACCATGTCGAGGACCTTGTGGGCGCGCGCGTTGTCGCGGTCGATCTTGTTGATGACCACGATCGGCTTGAGTCCGTTCTCCATGGCCTTGCGAAGGACGAATTTGGTCTGGGCCTGCGGGCCTTCGTAGGCGTCGACGACGAGCAGCACGCCGTCGACCATCTTCATGATGCGCTCGACCTCGCCGCCGAAGTCCGCGTGGCCGGGGGTGTCGACGATGTTGATCTGGTATTTGTCCCACTTGAGAGAGGCGTTCTTGGCCCGGATGGTGATCCCCTTCTCTTTTTCGAGATCCATCGAGTCCATGACCCTCTCCTCGACCTTCTCGTGGGCCTGGAAAGTGCCGGATTGGCGCAGCAGTTGGTCGACCAAGGTTGTTTTGCCGTGGTCGACGTGGGCGATGATAGCAACGTTTCGGATGTTCTCCATGCGGGTTCGGAAAAGGAGCGCGGAATATGGGGGCGCGGAAGCGCGGTGTCAACCGCCCTCGCTCAAACCACGATCAAAGGTACAACCGAATCGGGCGCCTGGTGCATGATATGCATGACCCGACGGAAGCCCTCCGAGTTCGTCGTGATGCAGGAAAGCGAGTCAGGCACGCCCCGCCGCCCCTCGGGATGCAGCAGGATGGCGTCCGCCTTGTAACCGGGCCCCGGTTTGCCCGCAGGCTGTCCCGGACCGGTGATGGCAGGCGTCTGCGCGGGCCAGTTGGCGCCGCTGGTGCGCTTGGGTTGCAACGTGTAGCGGCCGGCAGGGATGCCGCGCGAGTTTCCGATGAAACCGTTCTCGTTCGTCCGGAATTTCCCGAGGTAACCCTGCTTGCCGTAAACGTGCATCGTTCCGGGCGAGCGACGATCTCCGGGATCGTCTCGCTCCACAACGACACCGATCCAACCGTCCTTCGCGCCCTTCGGCTTCTTGCCGGGGTCCGGCAATGCTTCATAACGGGGCTGGGGACGCGGCAGCCGGCGCATCACGCATCAATTCAAAGCCCGGTCACGCGCAAACGCAGGAACTTCGCTTCGCCATCAAAGGGCAGAGACATCTCCAATCACCAGAAACTTTGCGGGACTTCGATCTGATCGCCGGGCAAAAGTGCGAAGTCGAGCGAAGGGTTGGACCGCACCGCTTTGACGTCGATCATGCGGACTTCTTTGCCGCGGAGGAGCCGCACCTTGCGCTGGTCGGCGTAGTCGGTGAATCCACCCGCCGCACTGATCGCGCCGAGGACGGTGAGGTCGGTGGTGTATTCGACGCGACGCGGCTGGCGAACATCTCCGCTCACGTTGACGAAGCGGGCGACAGTCGGAACGGTAATGGTGATCGAAGGGTTCGTGTAGATTTCACCGCCGCGGTAAGCGGCTTCGACCGCGCGCTGCAGCGAAGCCTGGGACAGACCTTCGGCGCGGACCTTTCCGATGTGCGGCAAGTTGATGAATCCCTCGCCGTCCACCGTGTAGGTTCCGGTGATGAGTTGCGTTTCCTCGGACGGAACACCGCCAATGCGCAACTCCATGCTGTCTCCCACCCGGAACATCACATCGGCAGCGGACGCCGCGACGACAGTGAGCAGCAAGGCGAAGGGGCAGGCGGCTCGGAAAATATTTCTAATACTCATCTTCGGCAACGCGGGCCGGGCGACGACGCGCGGCTGAGGCGGTCGCTTTGCTGTCCGCCGGAGGAGCATCCTCGGACGAAGGCCGGTAGTAGTGGTAGTAGCTGGTGTAATACTCGTAATACTGGTCGTGGCGCACATCGACGTTGTTCAGAACCACGCCGAGCAGGTGACCGCCGACGTTCTCGACCGACTGTTTCACGCGCTGCAACATGGCGCGCGGGAAGCGGCGGTGTTGCACGACGACGATGGTCAGGTCGAGCGCGCGGACCAGCACCGAGGCGTCGCTGACCCCGAGGATGGGCGGCGAATCGAAGAAGACGATGTCGAAGCGGCTTTTCACCTGCGCGATGAGGTCCATCATGCGTTGCGAGTTGAGAACACCGACTGCATCCGAGGGCAGGCGTCCGCTGGTGAGAAGGAAAAGACCCGGGACAGAAGTGGTCTGGACCACGTCTTCGAGATCGAGGTCAGAGGTGAGGAAGTCCGTGAGGCCCCTGTCGTTTTCCACGCCGAACATGCGGTGCTGCGAAGGCCGGCGAAGGTCGGCATCGACGATGAGCGTGTTGTAACCGCCTTGGGCGAACGTGAAGGCGAGGTTGGTCAGGGTGGTCGATTTGCCCTCGCCCGCGCCGCCGCTGACAAAAGTAACGGTGTTCGCGTCGGATGACTTCCGGTTGAATTCCAAGTTGGTTCGAAGGATCCGGTAGGCCTCCGCGTCGGCACTGGCATCCGGAGTTTGCACAAGCAGGTGGATATTCTGGGGAACAACGGCGAGAACGGGAACCTGCAAGAAAGACTCGACGTCTTCCATTGTCTTCACGCTGGTGTCGAGATATTCGAGGAAGAACGCCAATCCCACGCCGACGATCAGGCCAACGACAACAGCCAGCGCCATGTTGAGCCAGACTCTGGGTTTCGCGGGGAAGGACGCCGGCTCGGCGCGCTCCCAGATGCGCGCCGGGCTCATGGGCATGCTGCGCTGCATCGTCTCGGTCGAGAGACGCAACTCGGCGGACTCGAGGACTTTCTTCGCCTGGATGTGCGCGTTTTTGGCCGCGGCATATTCCGAACTGCGGTTCTTCGAGTCGCGCTGGTTGCTGCGCGCCTTTTCCAGCTGTTCTTCCATCGTGCCGAGCGAGCGTTGGGTAATCTCGAGGTTGGCGGCCAGAGTGCGGCGGATGCTGGCGACCTGATCCGCCAACTGGCGCTCGTACGCGGCTTTCTTGGCCGCCAAGGACTGGATGGTCGGGTGGCGTTTGCCCAGCCCGGATTGCAGCGCGCGCGCCAACTCGGAATCGGTCTCCTGATACTGCGGCAAAATCTGCGTAACGGTCTGGTCTTGGATCTCCAGCGTGGGCAGTGCGCGCATCAGATCGTCACCGGAAAGTTTCTCGATTTCTTGGTATTTGGTGCTGAGCGTGCCGGCTTTGACGCGCGCCTCGCTGACCAGCGCCTCTTGGTCCATGAGCACTTTTTCCTGCGCCTGCAAGGGGTCCTCCAAGCTGTCGGGGTTCAGGTCGGTAATGCCGAGCTCGGTGCGGATGCGACCCATCTCCGAGCTGGTTTCCTCGACTTTTTTGCGCTGTTTGCCCACCTCATCCTCCAAGGTGGCGAGGGAACGGGTGAGGATCTTTTGCTGCTCGTCGATGCGCTTGCGCTGGTATTCGTTGGCGATCGAGTTGGCCAGGTCGGCCGCTTCCTTCGGGTCCGTGCTCTCCACGCTGATCTGCAGGAGGTTGGTATTTCGCACCTCGCGGACATCGATCATGTTGCGCAGTTGGATGTAAGCCTCCTCGCGCGTGCGCACTCCGTAAGTTTCGGCCCACTTCTCGACAAGTTTGAGATTGTCGATCACCGGGTAGAGCATCTCCTTGCGTTGAATGATCTGGAACTGCGTCGTGGCAAATCTCGGGTCGAGTCCCATGCCGCCTTCGTACCCCTCGCGGAAGATGCGGATTTTCTGGTCGTTCTGCTCGACCTCGATGATGACGTTGGACTGGTATTGCCGCGGCAGGAAATAGGTGGTGATACCGGCCGTGATCACCACCAGCAGAAAGGTCAGGACGATGATGGGCAGCCTGAGCCGGATGACCCGCCAGTAATCAAGGAAGTGCAGTTTGGCCTCCTGCACGGATTTGGCGTCGCGATCGGTCATTTGTTAGATGCGGATAGGATAATCTATCAGCTACGTCGTCGTCCGCAAGGCAAAGCCTGCCCCTCTCTTTATGATGGGGCGGGCGCGACTTCGTGGCGGATGCGGGGGGCGGCGAGTTGCAAAAACTTTTGACCCAGGCTGCCGAGGAAACCGGCGTTTACCTTACGGCGCCAGCGGACTGGTCGCCCCAGGTCAATCAGCCGAAAGGCGGACGCATCGCCGATGCCGCGCCCGCGTTGTTCCGCCAAGCCGGCGGTGTGAGCCGCGAGGTTTTCCTCCTGCGCGGGCCGGCTCCGGGAGACAGGGGCAATGAAGACGGCGGAGGCTGGCGCGGAGGAAGGGCGTGGATCGGGTCACCTCCGCCGCGCGGTGATCGGGACCGGGGAAACCGCGGACCCGGCGGCTGGGGAAATCCGGAAGCCATCGCCAAACGCACCGAGGCGCAGATCAAACTATTGCCACCCGAGGAGCAGACGAAGGTGCGCGAAGAAGCGGCAATGATGCGAGAATTCTGGCAATCCGTGCGCGATCTGCCGGAGGAAGAACGCCGCGCCAAGGCGCGCGAATTCTTCAACCGTCCGGAAGTGCAGCAAAACATGGAAAACCGCCGGTTGGCGCGGGACGCCAAGATGACTCCCGAGCAGCGCATCCAGCGCTCGCAACGCTATTGGGACCGCAAAGCCGGCGCGAAATACCGCGGCGGCGGGAACCCATGAGTCCGCGCGGATTCACCCTGCTCGAACTCCTCGTTGTGATCGCTATCATCGCGATCCTCGCCTCCTTCGCTTTTCCCGCGGTCGGACCGATGATCGAGCGCGGGCGCTCCGCGAAATGCGCGGGAAACCTCCGGCAGATCGGCGTGGCCGTCCAGCAATACATCGCCGACAACGACTACCGCT
>JBEDBL010000182.1:0-5549 GCA_041177245.1 Verrucomicrobiota bacterium | reverse complement strand
GCCTCGGGGCGGTGGTTGCCTTCGCCGCGATCTACGCGGAAAAGGTCCTCGGCTTCTCCACCACGGAAAACATCGTTCTCTTCGCTTCGTTGCAGTTGAGCAGCGCGGTCGGTGCGTTTCTTTGTGGTTCGCTGCAGGACAAGATCGGTTCGCGCGCGACCTTGACCGTGGCGCTCCTTTTGTGGTGCGCCGTGGGTCTCGGCGCCTACTTCAGCGCGGGCAAGGCCGCCTTCTTCGTCGTCGGCAACGTGGCTGGTCTGGCCATTGGCTCCAGCCAGGCGGGCAGTCGCGCGGTGGTGACCCTGCTCTCGCCTCGCGATCGCGCTGCGGAATTTTTCGGATTTTGGGGAGTCTTTGGAAAGCTGGCGGCGATCGTGGGTCCTTTGGCCATGGGCGTGCTGGCCGATATGTTCGGGTTGCGTGAATCCATTCTCGTCACGTTGGTCTTCTTCCTCCTCGGACTCGCCGTGCTGCGCACGGTACGCATTCCTACGCGCGCCCGTTGATATCCGGGTTGCCCCCCGGGCCGCTTTGCGGCCAAAGTGATCCATGGTTTTGGCGTCGGCGGACATCAGTCCGATGTTCTCCCTGCTCGCTCTCATGCTGGTGGGCGTGGTTGCCGTGTCCTTGCTTCTGCTGAGGCTGCAGCAGTCGTTGCTGGTTGCCTATTTTCTGTGCGGGGTGGCGATCGCCAATACCGGTTTGCTCGAGAAAGTCGCGGGCGAGGGGACCCAAGCTGCCGTGGCCACGATGTCGGAATACGGCGTGATGATGCTGCTTTTCGTCCTCGGCATGGAGTTTTCCCTCGGCGAACTGCGCCATCTGCGGCGCTACGCTCTCCGCGGGGGAGCACTCCAATTGTCCCTCACCATGCTTGCGGCCGGCGCATTCACCTGGTGGTTCTTCGGCTTCACCTGGCCGCAGGTGGTGGTTGTTGGCGTAGCTTGTGCCCTCAGTTCCACGGCAATCAGCGTGAAGCTTTTTCAGGACCTGGAGATATCGGCGAGTTCCGGGGCGCGACTCGCGCTGAGCATCGCCATTTTCCAGGATCTGTTCGTCATCCTATTTCTGGTTCTTTTGCCCGGGATCATGTCTTCTGGAACCGCGCAGGAGGGCGGCTTGGCCCCCGCCATCGCCCTCGCCACGGCCAAGGGCGCTCTGTTTGTCGGTATTTCCGTCGTGCTCGCACGCCACGTTATCCCGCGCGTTCTCCACGCCGTCGCGGTCACGCGCAGTCGGGAGTTGTTCACCGTAACGGTTGCCGGTCTCTGCCTTGGTGTCGCGTTCCTTGCCGCCATGATGGGACTGAGCGTCGTGCTCGGAGCCTTCGTCGCCGGGCTCGCGGTGAGCGAATGCATGTACAAGCACCGCATTCTCTCCGATGTCGCTCCGATCAAAGACCTCTTCCTCACCATCTTTTTCGTTTCGGTTGGCTTGGGAATCGAATTGCGCCCGCTGGTCGACGACTGGTTTATCGTGGTCTGCGTCGCTGCGGGTCTGACCCTCGGCAAGACCGTGCTTGTCGCCCTCATCGCGCGCTATCTCGGCCTTGGCTGGCGGGCCGCGTCCTACGCAGGCATCGGTCTCGGAAGCGCGGGAGAGTTTTCTCTCGTGCTCATGGGCCGCTCGGCGGACATGACTGCATGGCCTGGCGAGGCCAATCAACCGCTGTTGGCGGCGATGGCTCTTTCCATGGCGATGGTTCCGATGCTGATGCGATTCGCCGGTCCTTTGGGGGATTGGCTGGAGAGACATGCACCGGGCTTGTTCAAGTTCGAACGGGTGCGTCCGTCCAGTCCGCGCAGTTCGCTGGATTTGTCCGATCACGCCATAGTCTGCGGTTACGGCCCGGTGGGACGGGCCTTGGTCAGCGCCTTTTCCGCCCAGGGTGTCCCCACGGTCGTCATCGACCTCAACGCGGAGGAGATCAGGAAACTTCAGGCGGCAGGGCAACCCGCGCTTTTTGCCGATGCCGCGCAGAGCGAAGTGTGGGATCTCTGCGGTCTGGACAAGGCGAGGTTGGTGGCTTTCACCTTTCCGGCAACGCCAGCGGTGGAGCGCGCGCTCGATATCGTGCGTGAAAAGAATCCCGCGGTTGCCATGATGGCGCGGACCAAATTCCGCAAAGAAGCCGAACGCTTGGCAGGTTTGGGGGCCGATGTCGTCGTTCTCGACGAGGAGGAAAGCGCCCGCGCCCTGGTCAAGCACGCGCTGGCCGTGCTTCACCTCGACCGGGGTGACGAGAATCCCGGAGGTTAGACTGGCTCTTCCGTTTCGCGCGGACGGATCAGCAGCACGAGCAAGACGGAAACGATGCAGGCGGTGGCGAAGACACCGAAGATAGCATTGAGTGGCACGTTGCGGTCGCGCATGAGCCCGAATCCCCAGTCCGCTAGCCCGCCGCAGCTGATGCTGACAAAATTCATGATGCCGTAGCCCGTGGCGCGCAGTTCCGGCCGCGCGATCTGGCAGAGAATCGGCATGTTGTTCGTGTCGAAAAATCCCCAACCGATGCCGAAAAGAACCAGCGAGCCTATGGCCAAACCGAACGAACCGATACCCGGCGCATTTCCGACGCCGAAAAGAGCGGGAATGATCAGCGCCATGCCGATCGCGCTGACATAAATGCGCCCGCGGTTCGTGCGCCGCATCCACCGGTCGGCGAGCCATCCGCCGCACAAGGCCGCGGCAATCGCCGCCGCCTGCCAGTAAAGCGTGGCCGAGACACCGGCAAGGCCCTGGCTGATGTTGAAACTTTTTTGCAGGATCGCGGGCATCCAGTCCCGGACCACCCATCCGGCGAGGGCGGGCAGCGTGAAGTAAAGGACAAGAAGGAGAAACGATCTGTTGGTCAGCAGTTCGCGAATCCGCGTCACGCCTGCGGGGCGGTCAAAATCGCTTCCGGTCCCCCTGGGATCGCGCAGCAGGAAAAAGAGCGGTATCGCGTAAAGGATGCCGACCAAACCCGTGAAGTTGAAAGCCCAGCGCCAGCCGATATCAGGCGCATCCGCAGCATACCCAGCGAACCCGCCGAGTATGACGCCGCAATAAATACCCATTTGATGGATGCCGGTCGCGCGCGATCGTGTCGGGCCGCGATGCCAGTCGGAAATGAGGGCGAGGGCCGCTGGGATGTAAAACGCCTCGCTCAAACCCATCGCCGTCCGCGTCCAGAGCAAGCCATCGTAACTTGTAACATGGCCCGTTAGCCAGGTGACGAGCGACCAGACGAGCAGGCTGCCGCAGATCGTCCATCGCCGGCTGTAGCGGTCGGCCACGTAACCCCCGATGGGACTGAAAAATGCGTAAACCCATTTGAATTGCCCGAGCATGTAGCCCCACTGCGACTCGAGAGTGATGCCCGAAACGCTGCCCATGACCGAGACCTTCATGGCCGCGATCATCTGGCGGTCCAAATAATTGAGTAGCGCGACTGGAAAGAGCAGGGCTACCACAAGCCATGCGTAGCGGCCGGGAGAGAGAGGGAGATTGGGCACCGGAAGATTTAAGCGCGCCCGGGGAGATTCGAACTCCCGACCAACGGATTAGAAATCCGCTGCTCTATCCCCTGAGCTACGGGCGCGTTGGCTGGGGAATTTAGCGCTGTGCCGGCGCCGTGTCGAATCGATCAGTTGTCGCGGATTTCCCGCTCGACGCCCTGAGCGCCGGCCGAGATATCGCGTCCGACATTGCTGACATCTTGTCCGACGCCGCCGACGGTGTTGCACGCGCTCAAGCCGGCCATGATGGCGACTCCGACAATGGTGAGTAAGAATTTGGTCATAACAGGGGTAAATTTACCGGCCGTTTCCAAGTCTTGTCGAGCGAACTTCAGCGAGTTTCGCCTGTGGCCCACGAGGACTTGCAATGGCGCGTGTCCCAAAGCACTGAGGTTCTGCCTAATCCCCGAAAGGTATGGCAAACCCTAAGTCCCAAATTATGGTGCCTGCTCGGCCTTCGCCGTGGCGGCGGGAGGGTTCTGCCAACGAATCATGTCCTCGACAACCCTGAGTGTCTCGTCCCGCACCGGATCGACGAAGATTTCTTCGCCGTCCGGTTTCGAGGGATCGTCGTCTCCGGCGTCGAGTTCTTCCATAGAGGAGCGCTTGGGCGGTTTGTCGAGGGCAACGCTTTTGAGTTCCGGTGCATCCACGGTATCCAGAGTGACCTCGAGCGCGTCGAACTCGTGATTCGCGCGCTTTTTGCGCTCCTCGTTGCGGGCTTCACGCCGCGACTTGATCTCCGTGATCTCAGCCATCCGTTTTTCCTTGTTCAGCGTGACGGCGTTTTCCTCGCGCTGTTTACGCAAGCGCTCGTAATCGTCACGGATGTAAGCGAATTCCGGGCTGTCGGAAATCCGCGCCTCGCTGGCCGCGCGCAACTTGGGAATGAGGTCGCCGAGATTGCCCGACGGACGGAAATCCTGAGCCGGCACCTCGTCGTAGGCCAAAGGATACTTCAGTGCACCCTCGCCGAATTCTTCTTGGTCGGTGAGGGAGGGCAGGACGATATCGGAGCTGACGCCGCGCAGTTGCGTCGAACCGCCTTTGACACGGTAAAATTTCTGGATGGTGAGTTTCACCGCGCCCGATTTTCCGGAGGCGGCAAAACTTGGCATGAACCGATCCACCTCGATCAAGGTCTGGACGGTTCCCTTGCCGAAGCTTTTGGCGTCGCCGACCACCACGGCGCGGCCGTAGTCCTGCAGGGCCGCCGCGAAGATTTCGCTCGCCGATGCGCTGAGTCGGTTGACCAGCACGACCATGGGGCCGTCCCAGAGCACGCCGGGGTCGGGGTCCTTCAGCGCATTGATGCTGCCGTCGGTGTTCTTGGCCTGCACAACCGGTCCGCGGTCGATGAAGAGCCCGGTGAGCCGCACCGCTTCGTCGAGCGAACCGCCGCTGTCTTTGCGCAAGTCGACGACCAGTCCATTGATCCCCTCGCGCTTGAGCCGCTTGAGCAAGTCGGCCACGTCTTTGGTCGTGCTCTTGGGTGAAGAGCCGGAGCGCCGGTCCATGTTGGCGTAGAAGCTGGGAAGGGTGATCCACCCGATCTTGGTCTCGCCGCCGTCATGATCTTTGGTCTCGATCACTTGGGCTTTGGCCTCCTCGTCTTTGAGCTTCACCTCGTCGCGCACGATGGTCACAACGTCGACTTTGGAAGGATCGGGGGAGTCGGCGGGCAGCACCTGCAGCCGCACCGTGGTGCCTTTTTTGCCGCGGATTTTCTCGACGACTTTGTCGAGTTTCATGTCGACCACGTCCTCGAACTCCCCGTCGGCTTGCGCCACGGCGATGATGCGGTCGTTCGCGCGGAGTTGCCCCCCGCGTTCGGCCGGTCCGCCCGGGACCAGACGCTGTATCTTGGCGTATCCATCCTCGCTGCGAAGTTCCGCCCCGATGCCGAAAAGCGAAAGAGCCATCTGGATGTTGAAATTGTCGAGCGCGCGCTGGCTCATGTATTCGGAATGCGGGTCGTAGCTCTGGGTCAGCGCGGAGAGGAAAATGTCGGCCTGATCTTCCCGGTTCTCCTCGCGCAGCGATTTGAGC
>JBEDBL010000181.1:0-5555 GCA_041177245.1 Verrucomicrobiota bacterium | reverse complement strand
TGCAATTCCGGGTTGATTTTGACGCGCGACATCTGGCCAAATTTACACTGATGGAACGCCGGCGGAAGGGGAAAAAGCCGCAGCGGAAACTTCCAGTTGCCCATTGCGGCCGAGGAAAACTTGAACGACGTATCAATCGTAGTATCGTATGACGGCATGGAGACGGTCACCATTTCCCCGAAGTTCCAAGTGGTCATCCCGCAAAAGGTCCGCGAGGCCATGGGGTTGCGTTCTGGCGAAAAGGCGAAGGTGTTTTCCTTCCGCAACCGCATAGAGATCGTTCCGGCGCGTGATATCCGCACGCTGCGCGGCTACCTCAAGGGCATGGATACGTCGTTTGTTCGCGAAGGCAACCGGTTATGAACTTGGTCGATTCGTCGGCTTGGCTGGCTTATTTCGCCGGCGAGCCGACTGCCGGATTTTTTGCCGGCGCCATCGAAGACGAGGAGGCTTTGCTGGTAACCGCGATTTGCCTCTATGAGGTTTTCAAAGTCGTGCTGCGCGAGCGCGGTGAGGATGCCGCATTTGCCGCGGTGGCGGCCATGGAGCGGGGTGAGGTGATCGATTTGGACAGCGAGTTGGCCATGGAAGCTGCGGCATTGGGACTCGAGGAAAACTTGGCCTTCGCGGGCTCTGTTGTCTATGCCGCGGCGAAGAAGCGTGATGCGACGCTGTGGACGCAGGACGTGCATTTCCGGGGTAAACCCAGTGTGAAGTTCAAAGCGAAGTCGAAGTGAACTCCTACTCCGACCTTAACGCCGTCGCCGGTTGAATTCTAGAGGCCCGGTAGGCGGGGAGAAGGCCTGCGAGTGCAGCCACAGCAATGATCCAAACCGGAGTCCACGCGAGGAGTCCCCAAGGATAGCGCAGCTGCACAGTCCAACCGAAGAAGGCGAGGTTGATCACCCAAGTGAGCACCATGGCGAGGCATGCCCCGGCCGCGAGTCCGACGGTGCTCGACACCACACCGATGAGCGCCGCCTCGGCGACGAACGTGCGCCATACCTGTCCGGCTGATGCTCCGACGGCCCGAAGGACTCCGATCTCGCGCTCGCGTTCGGTGACCAGCATGGCCATGCCGAGCCAAACTCCGACGATCGCAACAACGACAGAGATGGTGCGAAGAACATAGGTGATGGCGAAAGTCTGGTCGAAAATTTCGAGGATGCGCGCTCGCAACGACGCATTGTTATAAATTGCATATTCGGCATCCGCCCCGAAGCGCGCCCTGATTTCTCGGGCGATTGTGTCCGCTTGCCCGCCTTCCCGCAGATGCAGTCCGGCGGTGTGCACGCTCGGTTCGGGCCAATGGGCGGCGTAATTCGCGCGGTCCATGAGAATGACGCCCTGGTCGCGCGTGTAGTCGGAATAAACGCCCGCGATGTGGAAGCCGGCCGGACCGGAAGGAGTGTCCAGTTCGATGGTGTCACCATCTAGCACGGCGTGGCGGCGGGAGAAGCTCTCGGAAACGGCGACGTGGTCAGGTTGACGCAAACGCTCTGCCTTCTCCTTGTCGCTGCCTCGGGTAAAGGCGAGGTCGCCGCGCATGCGTCCGCTGACCACACCGAGGAACACTTCATCGCCGCGGAAAGGAATCCGCTTCTCGTAAAAAGTGTCGACTGCCTCGATATCGGGATGCGCCTCGATCCAGGCGAGCAACTCGGCGGGCAACTCCGCATGGAATCCGGTCTGTTCGTTGGCGGAGAGAGTGAGAAAAACATCGGCCTGCACCGTGCGGTTGATCCACTGCTCCACGCTGGCGCGGAAAGAATGGATCATGACGGAAACACCGACGGTCATGGCAATGGCGGCCATGAGCGCGGCGATGGTCAGCGAGTTGCGGTGCATGGCGCGGACTAGATTGCGCGCGGCAAGACGCAAAGCTGTTCCCTGCGGACTGAGAAGCGCCGCGAACCGGAAAACCCTCCCCGCCACCGCGGTGGCGGCGGGGACAAGGAAGGCGAATCCGATGATGACAAGGAATGCGGCGGCGAAGCCGAGCAGTGCGGGTCCGGTGCGCAAGGCGAACCACGAAGCGCCGAAAGCGGCGGCAAGTGCCGCGCAACCGAAGGCGAGCCAACGCGAGGGAAGTGTCGCGTGCTGCTCCATCACGGTGCCCATGTGCAGTGCGCCGGTGACCTCCGCGCGCGACGCCTCCCGTGATGGAAACCACGCGGCCGCTACCACCGCGGCGAGGCCCGCGATGACTGCGGCGGCGATCTGCCAGGGAGTCACGGCAAGCTTTTCGATGCTAACTAGCACATAGAGCGAGCTGACAGTCCGGCTGACCGCGCCGGACAGAAATGCGGCCAAGGGAAATGCGGCCAGAATCCCGACAACGATGCCCGGGATGCCGAACAGGAGGGCTTCGCCGAGAAACAGCGCCTGCACCTCCGCCCGCGATGCGCCGACGGCGCGCAGGATGCCGATCTCGCGCCGTGCGCGCACGACGGAAGCGGCAACGGTGTTGTAAACAAGGAACATGCCGACCAGCATCGAGACGAGACTCAGCGCGGTGAGATTGAGTTGGAAGCTGGACAGCATCTTTCCGATTTGTTCGCTGCGTTGCCGGGGTGCGGCCACCACGACATCACCCGGAACGATCGCGCGTATTTGATCCGCGACAGACTGAAGATGCGCGCCTTCCGCGAGGAGAATCTGCACGAAACTCAATTTTCCCGATGTTCCGAGCAACTCCTGCGCCCAGCCTATGTCCATCGATGCTGTGCGTATATCGGCCAAGGCGGAAGGATCATCCGGTTCGAGAATGAACTGCGCCTTAAGTTCCGCGCCGCGTCCGCCGCATGCCACGCGCAAAGTCTCTCCCGGAGCCAATCCGAGTTGCGCCGCCATATCGCGCGTCAGGGCGATCGCGTCGGGTTCACGCAGCCAGGTTTCCACGTCGACCGATGTCCCGTCCGGTTGCACCATGCGGAAAGTCTCGAAAGGCGGATTGGTGAAGGGATCGACACCGAGCAGCCGCAGGTATTCGCCCGGATGCTCGCGCAGGGTGAGAAGTCCCTGCACAACGGGCGTGGCCGCGGCGACGCCCGGCACGGCTGCGATGCGCGGGAAAAGCAATTCGTCCAATGGTCCGCGCACTTCGAGGTCCGCCTTGCCGGCGACCAGTTCGACGCCTGCGCGGAAGGAGCGGTTCGCACTCTGGTTGGCGATCATGATGGCGAGAAAAACGCAGACCCCGAGCGCGACGCTCAGGATGTTCATCGCGGCGAGCAGGCGGTGGTGACGAAAATGCCGCGCGGCTTGCCGCACCAGGATCCGCGGCCAGTGCCGGGTCATGGCACCACCGCGTCAACGTCGGTCGCCGCCTTCTGCAGCACGCGCTGCAACTCGCGGATCTCGTCCTCGCCCGAGGGCTTGGCGCCGTCGGACGATCGGTAAACATAGAACGTGTCCAAGGCCACCTCCTTCTCGGTGGTGATGCGGGCGAGTTCGAGCGACAGGCCGAGGTCCGCGAGCGCCCCGAACAAATCGTAGAGCAAGCCGATGCGGTCGGACGTCTGGATGTCCACGATGGTGAAGGAGGGATGGCCGTGGTTGTCGATCGAGATGCGCGTGGGGATATCCGCTTCGAGGGACATGCGGTATGCGATCTTCTGCCGCGCCTTGGCGATGTGCGGGGTGAAGTCGAAGTCCGGGTCGGACAGCGATTCATCGAGCAGTTTCTCGACCAGTTTGTGGTCGCGCTCCGAGGCGACCGGTTCATGCTTCGCGTCGCACACGCGGAAAATGTCGAGCACGAGGTTGTCGGCGCGCGTGTGGATGTCGGCGCTGAGCACGTTGATGCGCGCCGAGAGAAACGCGCCGCAGATGCGCCGGATGAAGCCCGGATGGTCCCATCCGCACACCAGCACCTCGCTGTGTCCGAGGCCCGGATGGTGGATCCATTTGGTGACCGGACTGAGCGCGCCGCGCTCGCCGGCGGTTTCCTGCCGGTAAAATTTGCGGAACGTGCGCACATGCCCGGCGATTTCCGAGGCGGTGAATGTGCGGAAGTAACGCTCCGGCATCTGTGCAAAGTGCGCCTCCATCTCGTCGGCATAATCGGCGGCGAGTTTCGCCCGCACCTCTTTTTTCAGCACCTCGAGTCCGACGCGTTGTTTCTCGAAATACTCCGAACCTTCTTCGAAATAGGCGCGGGCCGAGCGGTAGAGTTGCCAGACAAGGCCTTCTTTCCAGTCGGACCAGTCGGTATCACTCGTGCCTTGTCCGTCGGCCAAGGTGACAAGCATCAACGGGTCGAGGTGCTCGGGCGACTGCAGCAGGTCGCAAAAAGAGCGGATGGTCTCGGGATCCTCCAAGTTGCGGGACTGCGCGGTTTTGGAGAGCAGCCCGTGATTGTCCACGAGCGCGATAAGGGCGCGTTTCTGCTTGGAGGCGAGTTGGAGCCGGCGCCCTACTTTCGACGCCATCGTCGCGCTGGCGTCCTCATGGTGGCGGCGGCGCTCCGCCTTGCCGGTGTCATGAAGCAGGAGTGCCAGATAAAGCGTGGCCGGATCGTCGTTCTTCTGGAACAGATCGCGGTAGCCGCGGAGCTTCGGATTTTCCGTGGTGATCAACTCGTCGAGTTTGTCGATGCACACCAGTGTGTGCTCATCCGCGGTGTAGCGGTGGAAAAACTCGTGCTGTACCAGACATGTCAGCCGCCCGAACTCCGGAAGGTAGCGCCCGAGAAAATCCGTCTCGTGCATCATGCGCAGGATGCGGCCGACATCGCCCTTGCGCGACAGGATGGAGAAGAACACCTCGCGCGCCGCGCGCGAATACTGGAACGTGCGGTTGACCAGCGCGAGCCGGCGCCGGACGAGGTCGCGCAGGGCGGGGGACAACGCGAGGCGCCGTAGTTGCGCGTGCTGGAACATGCGCATGAGGCGCTGCGGGTCGTCACCGAAGACAGAAGAAGATTCGGCGTGGAGCATGCCGCTCTTCGCGTAGAAACCGTCGAAATGCTCGGGCCGCGGTGTGCGCGGCGCGAACAGTCCCCTCAGGCCGGACCTGACCGGCTCCAGCTCCGGCACCATGCGGTAGACGGCGGTCTCGGCGACGCGCTGGATGTCGCGCGTGTGCCGGTAGTAGTCGCGCATGAATTCCTCGACGCGGGTGAGCACGTGCTTTTGGGGATAGTCGAGCCGCGAGGCCACCTGCCCTTGCAAGTAAAGCGTCAGCGAATCGATGGGGCGCTTGTTGATGAAGTGCATTTCCGTGCGCACGCGCAGCAGAAAATCGTAAGCTTTTTCGAGAGACCTCCGCTCGCTTTCGGTGAGGATTTTTTTTTCGACCAGCTTGGCCGTGGTGTTCGCCCCGGCGCGCATGGCGCCGATCCAAAGAAGATTCTGGTAGTCGCGCAGGCCGCCCGTGCCGTGTTTCACGTTCGGCTCCTGCATCGAAATGATGCGCCCGTATTGCTCGTGCAATTCCTTCTGGTTGACCAGGCGCCACGCCGCGTAGGCATCGCCCTGGCCTTTGACGCATTTTTTCTCGAACTCGGCGCGGAATTGGTTGAACAGCTCGCGGTCGCCGCAAAGGTAACGCGA
>JBEDBL010000180.1:0-5594 GCA_041177245.1 Verrucomicrobiota bacterium | reverse complement strand
GGTTTGCACCGCGCCCACTCCGCCGAATCGGTGGGGGGATGGCGCAGCGTTTTGCCGTCGAGTTTGTAGGCGGTGCAGACTTTGATCACCGGAAGCTCGTCGAGTCCGTCGAGGTTGGTGATGGCGATTTCGTCGATGCCGTTGATCATCGCCGCGTAGCGCGCGGCCACCGCATCGAACCATCCGCAGCGTCGCGCGCGGCCCGTGGTGGCGCCGAACTCGCGTCCCATCCCATGCAGCATGTCGCCGAGCGCGTCGTCCTCCGTGGGGAAGGGGCCTTCGCCGACCCGCGTGGTGTACGCTTTCATCACCCCGATGACGGTATCCATGCGGTGCGGCGGCACGCCCGATCCCGTGCAGGCGCCGCCGGCCGTGGTGTTCGAGCTAGTCACGAACGGGTAAGTCCCGTGGTCGATGTCGAGGTAAGTGCCCTGCGCGCCCTCGAAGAGGAGACTCTTCCCGCGCGCCATCGCGTCGTGCAGCCAAACGACGGTGTTGGTCACGAAGGGACGCAGGACTTTCGCGGCGGCGAGATAATTGCGGAGCAGGGGTTGGTAAGCGATCGGTTTGGCGCCGAGCGATTCGAGCACCGCGTTGTTTTCCTCGAGGCGCAGTTTGAGTTTCCGCGCGAAGACATCCTTGTCGAGGAGATCGCCGACGCGCAATCCGGTGCGCGCCGCCTTGTCGCCGTAGGCCGGACCGATGCCCCGCTTGGTCGTCCCGATTTTGTTTTTGCCTTTGCGGATCTCGCGCTGCTCGTCGAGCAGGCGGTGCCAGGGCATGACGAGGTGCGCGCTGTCGCTGAGCAGGAGATTCTTGCCGACCTTGATGCCGCGGCCGAGGAGTCCGTCGATCTCGCCGACCAGGGCGACGGGATCGACCACCACCCCGTTGGCGATGACGCAGGTTTTGCCGCGGCGCAGGATGCCGCTGGGAATCAGATGGAGGACGAATTTGTTCTTCCCGTGGACGATGGTGTGCCCGGCGTTGTTGCCGCCCTGGCTGCGCACAACGATATCGGCATCATCGGTGAGGTAGTCGATGATCTTGCCTTTGCCTTCGTCGCCCCACTGGGCGCCGACAAGAATGGTATTGGCCATGGGAATCAGTGCTCGGCCAAGGGCGGTATGCCGCGGCGCAAAACGTGCTTGTTTCCCAAAAACGCGCCCTGCGGGCAAGAACAACCCTCTTCGTCAGCCCTCCGCCACGTATGCTTGGCGGGAGGAACGCAGCGCGGCCGCGACATCGGCCGTGCGCCGTCGCGCGACGGTCAATTCCTGTCCCCCGGCCAGATAAATGTGCAGCCCGCTTGCCGTGCCTCCACGGTAAGAGCGCACGGATGAAAGGCGCACCGCCTGTCCGCGGTTGATCTGCGTGAAGTGGACACCGGACGGACCGGCGAGGAAATTCTCCAGGGTTTGGCGGACGAGACCGCGTTGTCCCCCGTGCTCCACTTCGAGGTAGTTGCCCTCCGCGGTGACAAAGCGAATCTCGGCGAGCGGGACGCGCACGCGCGCACCGTGTTCCTCGACTTCGAGGAACGGTATCGGCTCCGGCGGCGGCATCCGTTCGATCCGGGACAACTGTTCCCGCGCCCTTTCGACCGCGCGCCGGCAACGTTTTTCATCGACCGGTTTGAGCAGGTAATCGACCGCGCCGACCTCGAAGGCCCGCACGGCATACTGCGCATACGCCGTGGTGAAGATGACGCATGCGCGTTTGTCGTCCAGACTCTCCGCCGCGCTGAATCCGTTCGCACCCGGCAGATGGATATCCATGAAAATCAGCTGCGGCCGGTGGCGCCTGGCCAGCTGCCGCGCGGCTGCCGCGTCGGAGGCCTGCGCGACGATGCGCACGTTATCCATCGTGGCGAGGACCTGCTGCAGGTCGCGCCGCGCGCCCGGTTCGTCATCCACGATGAGTGCGTCGAGGGTTTGCGTGGTCATGCGTCGTTGTCTCCGCGCTGAGGTGGTGCGGCGGGCAATTCAAGCTTTGCCTCAACATCACCGCCCTCCTGCCGTATGGCAAGCGATGCCGCACTGCCGTAGATGGTGCGCAGCAGCGCGTTGGCGACACCCACCCCGCCGGTGCGTCCTTTCGGCGTCGGGCCGATGGTCCCGTGGTTGCGCACTTCGACACAGAGGCGTCCATCGCGGAGTTCGGCGCGCACCACGAGCGGGTGTTGCTGCGTGATTTCGCCATGCTTAACCGCGTTTTCGACGAGGTTGAGGAGCATCATCGGGGGCAGGTGCGCATGGTGCGCGGGTCCTTCGATCTCGGTGATGCGCGGCAGTTCCCGTTCGTAGCGTAGGGCTTGCAAGCCGAGGAAATCCTCGCACAGCCGCCATTCTTCGTGCAGCGGCACCGTCTCGCGGGTCTGCGCATCCGTGCTGTCGCGCAGAAAGCGCGAGAGCGTGTCGATGAACTCCCGTGCTTTCTCCGGGTCCGTGCGAACGATTCCGCGCACCGCCGCGAGGCAGTTGAAAAGGAGGTGGGGCGTGAGGCTGGCGCGCAGGTTGCGCAACTCCACTTCCGACTTCCACGTTTGGCGGCGCGTTTCTTCCAATTGCAACCGCTCGGATGCGTCGATGAGCATGCCTGTTACCTCGCGCGGCGAGCCGTCGCCATTCCTTGCCACGGTTTGCCAGAACGACAACGCGCTCTTTCCCTCGAAATTCGTCTCGAGGGACCCGCGGTCTTTCGTGCCGTCGAAAAGTTTCTCCGGCGCCTCGCCGCGCTCCAGCCGTAGGCCGTCCGTGTCGTTCCATTCCCAAAAACGCAGCCCTGCAGCCTGTTCCGCCGCGCGGCGTTGGCGCAGGACACGGCGGTATTCGCCGCTGGCCGCTCCCACGGGGAGCACGCCGAAGGCCAGCACGGCGAACAACGAATACACGAGCGCATCGTCGATGCCCGTGGTTGTGACCAGTGGACCGAAACCCATTCCGCCCAAAATCAGGATGACCAGCGCGCTGATCGCCGAGATGACGCTCGCCCCGCGCAATCCCGTGGCCCCGGCCCCGGCCAGCAAGGGGATGAGTAATATGAGCGAAGTTTGTCTCAGGTCGAAGGCCAACCATGTTGCGAAGACGGTCGCGGCCAGGACCAAAGCAAACCGCCACCACCAACCGCTCTTGGGAATCCGCCACCACACCAGCATGGCCGGCGTGATCAGGGCGATCCCGAATCCGTTGGCCAGCACGAATTGCAGTATGTCCGATCCGTTGGCGAGAAACGGCGATCCGTCGATGAGTTTCATGTTGCGGCCGCAGAGCAGGGCGTTGAGCAGGGGAGGTAACCACGCGGCGCCCAGCACGATGGCGAGAATGCCCCGCAGATTGTCCAGTCTCGCCGCCTTGCCGATCACGGTGCGCACGATGAAAGCAGCTAGGGCAGCTTCGCCGGTCAGACCGAGCGCCCCGGCTAGCAGGAATTGTCCGGAGAAGCCCGAGTAAATGTTGAAACCCAGCACGCCGGCAAACACCCCGGCCAACGCGGGCCACCCCCAGAGCAGGATTGACCCGACCGCTACTCCCGACGCCGGCCAGAACGGGCTGACAGCCGAGTTCATGGTCGAGGCAACCCAGATACCGACAAAGGAAGCAAGTGCCACGCACGCCGCCGCCACCGTGCCTTTGGCCAAGCCGGCGGAAAGTGGAGTGAAGAAACCAGACGCGGGGGTCATGGGAAGGTCAGAGCAGATCATGGGCCGGCACGTCAATGCCATTGAGTAAACGATAACCGAGCCTGATTCTCAGCGGATTTTTCAAGCCGTTCATAAGCAACCGATTAAACAATAAAAATTCCGCACATCACAAAAAAAACGCCGCTCGTCCCTTGCCGGTCACATTTGCCGCTAATATCGCCCAACATATCGCCACGTCCGGTGCGAATCGGCGTCGTTCTTTGTTGGTTGCCGGGTGCAAGTCCGGCCAACGCAAATGTGGGTTGAGTGTCCGCGGGTGCGAGGCATTCAACCTCTGGCGTAGTGAGCGGCGCCACGGTGGGGCAACCTGCCGTGGCGCTTGTCATTTGGTGCATCGCGCGCGCCGGGGTTTTTCCACGAAAAGTTTGCCCGCACGGCGGCGCAGATGGAATCCGCGCGGAAGATTTGTTTTGGCCGGTTGGTCGTTCGACAACGCGACCTCTCGCGCGCGCTCGACGGTCTCGAAATCGATTTCGCCTCCGGTTTGTGCGCGCAACCACGCGCGCAGCCAGCGCCGCTGGAGCGCGAGGGATTCGCGCCGCCACCGCGCCGTGTCGATCTGTGCCGCTTGCGCGCGGGCGCGGACCAGTTCCTCGAGCAAGTCGTCCTCCGCCCCGAGAATCTCCGCCGCGCGCGCCAGCGCCGGAACAGGATCGTGTCCCACGGCACCCGCGAGTGCGGGAAGCGCGTCGTGGCGCAGGCGGTTGCGCGTGTGTGCGCGCGAGGTGTTTGTTTCATCCTCGCGATAAACGAGACGCCGGTCCTTCGCGTAGGCTTCGATTTCTTCCCGCGCGAAAAGGAGAAGCGGGCGGACGACTCCGACGTCTGTTTCCTCCAAGCCGGCTCGTTCGCGCAGACTGGATAGTCCCCGAGATCCGCCGCCGCGCGCGAGATGGAACAGCACGGTCTCGGCGGCATCGCCGGCGTGATGTCCGAGGAAAACGGTTTTTGCGTCGTGCTTCCCCGCGGTGCGCGCGTAAAAAGCCCGGCGCAGTTTGCGCGCTGCTTCTTCGATCGATTCCTTCTTTCTCGCGGCGCGCGCACGGGTTTGTCCGCGCCCGCCGGCGAATACCGCGCCTGCATCCGCGGCAAGCTTGCGCACGAAATCCGCGTCGCGGTCCGCCGCCTTGCCGCGCAAACCGTGATGGAAATGCGCGACGACTAGCTTCCGGAAGCCGGCCCGCTGCAGCAGGTCGAACAGGGCGACCGAATCGATCCCGCCGGACACGCCCGCAATGACCGGCGCGGACCGCGGCACGCCGCGCACGCGTGCGAGGAAACGCGGCAGGAGATCGGCCGCCTTTTTCACGCGCGTCAGGCCGCGGACAGCTTGGCCGCGCCGAAATACGGCTGGAGGATTTCCGGCAAATGCACCGAGCCGTCGGGTTGCTGTCCGTTCTCGAGCAGCGCCACATAAAGCCGCGCCAGCGCCGTGCCCGAGCCGTTGAGCGTGTGGCAGAAATGGTTTTTTCCGTCGGCCCCCTTGTAGCGCAACGCCATGCGCCGCGCCTGATAGTCGCCGAAATTCGAGCAACTCGAGACTTCGAGCCAACCGTTGTGCCCCGGCGCCCAGACTTCGATGTCGTAGGTGCGGCACGCGCTGAACCCGAGGTCGCCGCCGCACAACTCGATGACGCGGTAAGGCAAGCCGAGCAATTGCAGCACGCGCTCGGCGTCGGCGGTCAGGGCTTCGAGTTCGGCCGCCGAGTTTTCCGGCACGGTGATTTTGACCAGTTCCACTTTGTCGAACTGGTGCATGCGGATGAGCCCGCGCGTGCCGAGTCCGGCGGCGCCGGCTTCGCGGCGGAAGCACGGTGTGTAGGCCGCGTAGCGGATCGGAAGTTGATCCGCGCGGAGGATTTCCTCGCGGTGGAGATTGGTTACCGGGACT
>JBEDBL010000179.1:0-5600 GCA_041177245.1 Verrucomicrobiota bacterium | reverse complement strand
CCTTGATCGTTTCGTCGTTGAGACGTTTCTGGTCGTCGGCGGTGAGGACCTTGCCGGTGACTTTCGCGGTGGTGGCGGCAACGAGGCCGACCATGGCCGTTTTGACTTCGGCTTCCATTTTGCGGCGGTCCTGCTCGATCGACTCGTGGGCTTTGCGGATCACGCCCTCGGCTTCGGCGATGGCTTCCTGCACGCGTTTCTCGCGCACGGCTTCGGCACTGGCGCGGGCCTCGTCGATGAGGACTTTCGCTTCGGTCTCCGCTTTGTTGAGTGTTTCGCGGTAGCGCTTTTCGGCGTCGGCAAGCTGCTGTTTGACCTTCTCGGCGTTGTCCTGCGCCTCGGCGATGCGCCGGCGGCGTTCGGCGAGGACATTCACGATCGGGCCGAAGGCGTATTTGTTGAGCACCCAGTAGACGAAAATGAAAAGAATGCACTGGGCGATGAACTTCGGCCACGTGACGCCGAAGGTGCTCAACAGATCTGTGATGACGTTCATGTTTTTCGGGAAAGGGAGGTCGCGGCCGCCGGAGCGACCGCGACCGATGAGGCTTACTGGCCCGCGAACGCGCGGATCAGGGCGTAAATGGCGATAGCTTCCGCCAACGCCATGCCGATGATGCCGAGGGTCATCACTTTGCCGAAGGCGCCGGGATTGCGTCCGACGGCTTCGACGGCCTTGGCTCCGACCAGACCGATGCCGATGCCGGCGCCGGCCCCGGCCATGCCGAGGGTGAAACTACCCGTGATGCCGCCCGCTGCTGCGGCGGCTTCTGCGAGGATTGGGATGATCATGGTTTTGTGTGTTGTGTTTTGTTGGTTCCGCGCCGCCCACGCTCAAGGCATGGTCCCGGCGGGAAAGTGTTTATGCGTGCTGCGAAGCGCCGTGCGCTTCGCCGTGATGCTCGTCGCCGTGTTCGTCCTCGTCGTGCGAAGTGGAAAGCGTCACGTAGACCGCGCAGAGGAGGGTGAAGACCATGGCCTGAAGCAGTCCGACGAGGAGTTCGAGGAAATAAAAGGGTATCGGGATGATCACGCTCATCACATAAGCCACGATTTCGGGCAACCCGAGTGTCTTGCCTAGGGTGAGCATGGTGCTGAGGAGGGTTTCGCCGGCGAAGACGTTGCCGAAAAGTCGGAGCGAAAGCGAAACCGGGCGGAAGGCGATGGAGACGACTTCGATGAGGCCGACCATGAAAAAGATCGGGGCGAGCGCGACAGCCATGACACCCTTGAGGCCGCCCTTCACGCCGAACATGTGCTTGAGGAATCCGCCGAGGCCCATCTCCTGCAGCGACCAAAAGAGCCAGAGCACCATGAAGACGAGGGCCATGGCCAAAGTCATGTTGAGGTCAGCCGTGGCCGGGCGCAGCAATGGTTCCTTCACTTCGGAAAGGGTGAGGAATCCGGTCTTCACCCCGAAACCGATCGAGCCCACGCCGGGCAAGAGGCCGAACCAGTTCGCGGTGAGGATAAAAATGAAAAGCGTGGCGAGAAGGGAAAAAATTTTCGAAACCATCTTCGGCCCGACGATTTCTTCGAGCGTGTCGTAGAGCATTTCGACGATCGCCTCGAAGGCGTTCTGCGGGCCGTCCGGGACCAGCTTGACGTCGCGGCAAGCGCGCCGCGCGAACCAAAGGACGATGCCCACGACCAGCAACGCCACGAGGATCGAATTGGTCAGCCAATCGAGGCCGACGAGCAATTCGAGCGGCAGCTTTTCGGCGGCCAGTGCGGCGGAAGCGATGGGCATGAAAGTGATCATTGGACGATAAAAAAGCCGCAAGCGCGAACTCGCGGCAGAACGTCTCTTATAAGCCCCTCTAATAGGAGCGATCAAGCACTAAAAGCCGACGAGCGCCGCTACAAAAATCAATAAAGCTCTACCGGCGAGCGACTTCCGTCTTCCGTGCTGCGTTGTTTGGCACGCTCCTCCCCGAGCACCGCCACCCGCAGATCCCAGATGTCGCGGTTGATCGCGTCGAACTCGGCGCGCGAAAAAGCAGTGGGCGGCTGCATTTTCTTTTTGAAATCCGCCACGCGGGCGAGCGCGGCTTCGGTCAACGCGGCAGGTTGGGCCTCGAGCGTCTTCCGCGCCTCGTCGAGGAGATGCACGCGGTGGCAAATCATAAGCAGGTCATTGCCCGCAGCGAGACCGAGAGCCAGCATCTCGTCGAATGACGCTGTGTTGAGGATCGCGCCCATGTCGAGATCGTCGGTCATGACAAGACCGTTGAATCCCATCTCCGCGCGCAGCAGTCCGTTGATCATGGCCGGCGACAACGACGCGGGGCGCACGTCGGGTTCGAGGCATTTGTAATGGATGTGACCGATCATCATGCTGTCGACGAACGGGGCAAAGTGGCGAAACACCGCCAGCTCGTGCGCCTCCATTTCCGCACGTGAACGATCAATGACCGGAAATCCGTAGTGCGGATCCTCCCCTGCCATCGAGTATCCGGGAAAATGTTTGCCGCAGCTGAGGACGCCGCCACCGCGCAGGCCGGCATTGAATTCGCCCGCGTTGGCAATGACCTCCGCCACATCGCGGCCGTAGCAACGTCCGCGCAGAGAGTTGTCCGCCTCGTCGTCGAAGGAAATGTCGAGCACCGGGCAGAGGTCGAGATTGAATCCGAAGAGACGAAGAAGTTTCGCGGTCAATTCGCCGTGCCGCCGGATCAAGGTGCGATCGCCTTTGTCCCGCAACTGCTGCGCGTTGGGCGGTTCCTCGCCGATGAGGCGCAAACGCGAAACGCGCCCGCCTTCCTGATCGATGGTGATGACCGGCTCCGTCGCGGAGAGATCACGCAGGTCGTCGATCAGCTTGCGCAGTTGTTCCGGCGATTCGATGTTGCGTCCAAAGAGGATGAAACCGCCAGGCTGGACGCGCCGCAGCACGGCGGCCGTATCCGCATCGAGGGTTTTGCCGGGCACCCCGACAAGTAACAGTTGTCCGACATCATTCGACATGGGTTGTGAGAAAACAAATCCGTCTACAAGTGTCGAGAAGAAGAAAACCCTGTAGCGCCGCCGTCCCCGGCGACGGCCATTATCGACAACGACCGGCGGCGAGGCGGCCGCCGCTACATTTTGCTGAAATCCAATCGCGGCTTGGTCGATAGCCATCCGCCGATAGCGGCGAGAAAAACCGCACCGTAGTCCGACAACTTTCTCTCCCCCACCCCGGCCACCTGCAGCAGGGATACTTCGTCTCTCGGATAAACGCGCGCCATGTGGCGCAAAGTCGCATCCGAAAAGACCACATAGGGCGGCACGTTGCGCGCGCGGGCCAGTTCGGCGCGCAGCTTGCGCAGAACCTCGAAGAGTCCCTCGTCGCACTCGACCTCGCCCGCGCGGGCGCGGCGCTTTTTCGCGGCGCCCGGGCTCTTGTCTTTAGCGGGCATCACCATCGGTCGAACCAACTGCACCGGCGACCGGTCGCGCAACACTTCCATCCCGCGCTCCGTCACGCTGACCGTGGCGAATTTGTCCTCCGTCGCTTCGAGCAGGCCGAGGCGGAGAAGCTGACGCCCGAGATCGATCCAATAGGCCCGCGGTTGCTCGCTGCCCACGCCGTGGGTGCTCACCGTGTCGTGCCCCCAGCGCAGGATTTTTTCCGACTCCCCGCCGGTCAGGACCTCGACGGCGTGGTTCAATCCGGTGCTGAAGCCGCTCTTCTGACGCAACCGCACCACGCAGCTGAGCAACTTTTGCACGTCCGTGGTGGCATCCCACTTTTCGCGCGGGGCGAGGCACTGGTCGCACGCACCGCAATTTTCCTCGGTCCAATTTTCCCCGAAATACCCGAGCAGCGCGACGCGGCGGCAACGTTCGTCCTCGGCGAAGTGCGTCATCTTCTCCAGTTGTGCCCGCGCCTCGTTGCGCGCCGCGCGATCGGTGATCTCGTCGAAAAACCGCAGGTATTTGACCACATCGCCGCGCGAATAAAACAGGAGGCACTCGGACGGCAGACCATCGCGCCCCGCTCGGCCGGTTTCCTGGTAGTAGCTCTCGACGTTTTTCGGGAGATCGGCGTGGATGACGAAGCGCACGTTGGGTTTGTTGATCCCCATGCCGAAGGCGATGGTGGCGCAGACGACCTGCACCTCGTCGCGGAGGAACGCCTCCTGATTGCGCGAACGCTCACCTGCATCCAACCCCGCATGGTAAGGTGCAGCCTGGATACCCACATCGCAGAGGGCTTTGGCCAGAGACTCGGCCGCGCGGCGCGACTGGGCGTAAACGATGCCCGCTTCGTCACGGCGGTCGCGGACAAATTTGACCACCTGCGCCGCGGCCTTCGCTTTTGGCATCACGCGGTAGGTGAGATTGGGGCGGTTGAAGCTCGCAATGAAAACCTGCGGTTCGCGCAGTTCGAGTTGCGCGAGGATATCCTCCCGCACCCGCGGCGTGGCCGTGGCGGTCAGGGCGAGCAGCGGGATCTCCGTGAAAGTTTCCCGCACCTCGCGCAGGCGCCGGTATTCCGGGCGGAAATCATGCCCCCACTCGCTGATACAGTGCGCTTCGTCGACGGCCAGCGCTCTCATGCCCCATTCCCCGAGTTTGGGCAGGAAGTCCGGAAGCATGAGCCGCTCGGGGGCGAGGTAGAGCAACCGGTATTCGCCGGCGTAAAGTTTGGCGAAGCGCTTTTTCGCCTCGGCGGAGTCGAGCGATGAGTTGAGGAAAGTCGCCGCCACGCCGCTGGCGGTCAGCTGGTCGACCTGGTCTTTCATCAGCGCGATGAGCGGGGAAACAACGACCGTCAAACCGTCGCGGACCAAGGCCGGCAGTTGGTAGCACAGACTCTTGCCCGCGCCGGTCGGCAGCACAGCCAACGTATCGCGTCCGGCGAGGAAACACTCCGCGATTTCGCGCTGGTGCGGACGGAAACTGTCGTAACCGAAAACTTCCTTCAGCTTTTGCTCGAGGGCCGGCATGGGCGGAGATTGTCTCCGCAGTCAATGACAGCGGCAAGGCGATGGTAAGCTGCCGTGCGGCTTCGGTGCATGGGACGGCGCCGTTACAAAAACTGCAGCGTCGGCATCCCCGCCGACGAAAAAGCGGTCAGGCCGCCGTCTTCGACGCGGAGCGCTTGCGCGCGGTGGCATCGAGGATCTTCTTGCGCAGACGCAAAGTCTTCGGAGTCACCTCGACATATTCGTCGGGCGCGATGTATTCGAGCGAACGCTCGAGGGTCATCTGGATCGGCGGGGCGAGTTGGATGCCCTTGCCATCGCCTTGGCTGCGCATGTTGGTCAGCTTTTTCGCCTTGCACGGATTGACCGGCAGGTCGTCCGGGCGCGCGTTTTCCCCGATGATCATTCCCTCGTAGATTTCTTCCTGCGGCCCGATGAAAAGCCGGCCGCGTTCCTGGATGGTGTCGAGCGCGTAGGCCATGCTTATGCCGCCCTCCATGGAAATGAGAACGCCTTTGCCGCGGCTCGGGATCTCGCCTTTGTGCGGTCCGTATTCCTTGAACAAATGGCTCATCGTTCCGAGGCCCTTGGTCGCGTTGACCAGGTCGGTTTCCAAACCAATGATGCCGCGCGTCGGGATGGTGGCTTGAACGAGCACGCTGTGTGGATGGTGTTCCATGTTGGCGA
>JBEDBL010000178.1:0-5662 GCA_041177245.1 Verrucomicrobiota bacterium | reverse complement strand
CGTCCAACCGCAAAGCCGGAGGCCTGTTCAACATAGGTTCCGGCGAGGCACATACTTGGCTCGAGTTGGTCCATCCGATCTTCGAGGCGCTCGGACGCGAGCCGCGCATCGAGTTCATCGACATGCCCGAGGCCCTGCGCTCGCAATACCAGTATTTCACCCAGGCCGAGATCACCAAATTGCTCTCCACCGGTTACCACGGCGGGGTGACGAATTTGCGCGAGGCCGTGATGGATTACGTTTCGCATTACCTCATGCCGCGCAAGCACTTCGGGGACGGCGCGGGCGACTGATCGCCGGTTTCCGCCCGTTTGACACCGGTCGCATCGCAAGTTAGTTTGCAGGACCTTTTTTGTTCATGTTTGTGCGTTCCCTCATCAAAGTTTTTTCTTTTTCCGCCCTCGCTATCGCCGTTTACGCCGCGAGTCAGGTCAACATCGGCGACGATGATGCCGATCAGGGTATGTACAATGGCGGATGGAAGGACGGCACGGGGGGCGACAACGGGTTCTTTCCGTGGAAGATCGTGGCCAAATCGGATGGCGAGGGGAGTTTTGCCGGCAACTGTCTGGCCAAAAAAAGCGAGAAGCCCGAGTTGGGGCCCATCGCGGCGGACCGCGCGTTTGCGCTCTATGCCAACGGCAAGTCTTGCGAGGAGGTCGTCGCCTTCCGCGGCGTCTCGGTGCCGCTCGAGCCGGGTGACAATTTTTCCTTCGACATCGCCCACGGTCCGTTCGTTGCGAAGTCCGGCGACGACGATGCCTCGCTTTCGGAAGTCGGCGTCACCTACCGCACGGGCAACGCAAACGAGTCGATCGCCGACCGGGTGAACGGCGCGCGCTTGCAGTTCCTCGCGCGCAAAGGATCGCCGAATTACCTGATCATCGATGCGGAAGAGGATTTTGATACCGGAATCCCGATCACGACCGAGGTGTTGGCCTTGACGCTGACCATGGTCGACAAGGACACCTACGACTTGGAGGTTATCAACCTCAAAGACCATTCGGTGAAGCTCTTCGAAAAGCGCAAGTTCGGCGGCGAGGCGGGCGGCGCGATCAACAGCGTGGCCTTCTTCAACCGGAACTCCGAGACCCACGACTTTTGCTTCAATAATTTCCAACTCATGCGCAACGCGCCCTGAGTTTCCGCTCACTGCATATTTTGAAGTTCGCCCCGAACACGCCATTTCCCCGCACTCTGCTGGTGTGGGGGCTTTGCGCCGCGGTCTTGACCGCGGCCGCGCAGGGCAATGCCAACGTCTACGTCTCGCGCTTCTGGCACAATCACCAGCCGATTTACTGGCCGGAGTGGAACGGCAACGGCAGCCAGACCGGTCGCGTGCAATACGCGTGGGACTCGATCGTGATGAAGCCGGGCCAGACATACGGCGGCACCACCGGCCAGCATCCGGAGAACAACCTGACCGACATCTTCGGCCTGCAGGATCGCGTGACTTCCTACCAGAGCGGACCGCGCAACGCGTTGGGCGGATTCAACAGCGCGGGAGGTTTTGCCATCAGCTATTCAGGCTCGCTCATCGACAACGTGCGTCAGCTCGGTTCGGTCAACCAACTCGGCTACGGCAGCGGGTGGAACAGCGGTTACAAAGAAGCGCGCGGATGGAAAACGCCCGCCGGTTCGACGCGCATGGACCTCGTGGGCTTCACTTATCACCACTCGCTCGCGCCACTGCTGCCGAAGTCCGTCTTCCGCAAGGAACTTCAGATTTTCAAACAGGCGTGGTGGAAAGCGTGGGGAGGCAACAGCGATCTCAGCGACCATTCGAAAGGTTTTTTCCCCACTGAAATGGGCTACTCGCGCCACCTCATCGATGTGCTGACCGAGGAGGGATACCAGTGGATCATCGTGGCCAGCCACCACATCAGCCGCACCTGCCCGACCTACAACACCAAGGCCGATCCGACCGGCACCTACAACATCTACTCAAGCCCGCCGAACAAATCCGACCAGCTCGGGCCTTCGCCGACCAACGGTTGGTGGTACAGCGAACCGAATCCGGGCAATGCGGCGTGGAACGTGGCGCCTGTCGCCTACCAACTCCACAAGGTCAAATACGTCAATCCCGAGACCGGCGCGGAAAAAACGATGGTCGCCGTTCCTTCTGACGATGTTCTTTCCTACCGCTATGGTTACGCCAACGAGGGCGTCGGCAAGATCGACACTTTCATTTCGCCGTATGCCACCGACCCGGCGCGGCCCGTCATGGTCATGCCCGCGACGGACGGCGACAACGCGTGGGGCGGAGGTTCGAGTTCCTGGTTCGAGGCGACTCCGCAGCTCTTCAACGACTCGGCGGCGCGCGGATACAAGCCCTCGACGCCGCAGGATTTCGTCAACGCCTACGGCGCGAATGCGCCGGTTGCGCACATCGAGGACGGCGCGTGGATTTTTCCCGAGATGGATTACGGCTCCCCCAACTTCATGAAATGGATCGAGCCGCCGGTGGCAACGGTGTCCAACCGCGGAATCACCACCGTTCCCGGAACGCAGATCGACATGGAAACACCGGGCTTCGCGCTGAAATTTTACAGCTACGCGCCGCTCATGGCCGGTGCCAACTGGTGCGAAACCGCGGAGCAGATCCTGCGCGACGAGGGTGGCACCGTGCAGGCGTGGAAAATCCAGGATCCTTACAACAACCTGGGCAACGGCCAGTGGACATCGCCCAACGAAGTCGAGCAGGCGTGGCACATTTATCTCACGGGTCTCGACTCGGGCTTCAATTACTACGGCGGGCTCGGCAACGACGACGAGATGAAGCCGGGTCTGGCCACGCGCCGCGCGGTGGAGAAATTGTCACCGTGGATGACGACGACACGCCGCGGCAACGATCGCACCGGACCGACGGTCCTGAAGCCGCAGCGTTTCCCCTACAATCCCGGCGCATACACCTTCGGCTGGTTCAACCAGCAGCCGCAGATCAACAACAACGCGTTCCTCAAGCGGATGAACTCGGAATTCTACATCTGGACGCACGCCTACGACCTCAACGGGATCAGCAACATCGCGGTCAAGGTTCGCATCGACAACGACGGAACCAACTCGTTGGCGAGCAACCAGAACGAAACCTACGCGGGCGGAAGCGAGGTCGGCGCTTGGCAGACGTTGGCCATGACCAAACGGGAACTGCCCAAGACGCGCGAGGCGCTCAATGCGGCGGCGGCCAACAGCCAGATCGATTATTTCTTGCCCGTCCAGCCCGACGCAGTGGCCGACTACTACTTCGTCAAAATTTCCGAGACAAACCTCCCCGGGTTCCGTAGTAAACTGCTCGATTACTACATCGAGGCGACCGACGCGAAGGGGAACGTCTCCAAATCCGAGATTCAGCAAGTTTGGGTCGATGATTACAGCGGTCAGACGAACGGCAGCGGCGGGGGCGGGGGAGGCGGCGGCGCAACCAACAGCGCCGTGACTTTGAATCCATCCGTGCCGGTCGCCGGCCAACCGCTCGCCGTGACCTACAACCCTTCAGGCCGCAATCTGGCCGCGGCGGCGGCGGTCAATATTCACTACGGCTACAACCAGAATGTGTCCGCCAACTGGACTCCGGTGCCCGGTCTACCCATGGCCAAGTCTGGAACCAATTGGACCTACACTTACGCGGTTCCCTCCAACGCGACCACGATCGCGCTCGTTTTCAACAACGGCTCGGGCACGTGGGACAACAACGGCGGCGGCAACTGGAATTTCAGCGTGACGAATTCCCCCACGACAAATCCGCCCGCGGTGCCGGCGGGGCTCGCCGTGCAGAACGTCACGACGAATTCCGTCTCGCTCAAATGGTCGAACAGCGCAACCGCAGCTTTTTACATTATCTACCGCGGTGGCGTTTCCAACGCGACGACGCCCGATGTCAATTTTGTCGACACCACCTGCCAAGCGGATACCGCCTACGTGTATTCGGTCGCCGCGGCCAATGCCGCGGGAGTTTCTTCGAACAGCGCGCCTGTCGACGCCCGAACGCTTTTCCTTCCGGTCGAAGCGAACCGCATCCGGGTCGTTGCCCCATCGATTGTCCTGACGAGCAGCAGCTCCGCATTTTTCTTCAGCGGCCACGCCGGGCTCGGTTTGACCAACGGAGTGACTTGGAGCAACTCGGCGAACGGACAGACCGGATCGATCGCCTACACCGGCGCGACGAATTCTTCCGGTTGGGCTTGGCTGACGAACATCACATTGGCGGCGGGCACAAACGCGCTCACGTTTTCCGCGTTGTATCCGAGTAATCTGCCGCCCGCTCAAACTGGAGCCGACGAACCGGCGAACTACACAAGTTGGGGCAACGGCGCGCAGGGCGGAAGCGGCTTCGGCGTTTGGAATATCGCGGCAACCGGAAGCGCGGGCAGTTTTCTCGCCGACACGGTGAACCACACCAACCTCAGCGTCTCCGCGGCCAAAGGTTTCGGCTTGTGGGCCAACAACAGCGGCGCCGTCACCGCGCGCCGCAACCTGCCCTCTGCCATGAAGGCCGGCGACATCGTCTCGGTGCGCATCGACAACAACTGGGTCGACACCGGCGGCCGCGTGGGCGTCGCGCTTGCCGATTCCGCCGGGTCCAACCGTTTCAATTTCCACTTCATCGGCGGTCAAACAGCCTACCGTTTGGATGACGCGGTTACCAATCGCGACACCGGCGTGGCCTACACGAGCGACGGTTTGCTCCTCAGTTTCACGCTCATCGGATCCAACAGCTACAGTCTCGGCACCGGCGCGAACTCCCTCACGGGAACGCTGGGGGGAAGCGGACCGATCACGCAAATCATTTTCTCCAACAGCAACGCCGGACCCGACACGCAACGCAATTTCTATATCGGGGCCATGACCTTCGCGGCGCAATCGACAACCAATATGCTGACGACAACCTCCGCCCCGGCCGTGACGGTGCAAGGTGCCGAATCGATTCCGGACAGCTGGTGGGTGCAATACTCTATCCCGGCCGGCGAGCGCGATCCCGGCGCCGACCGCGACCAGGACGGTTTTTCCAACGAGCAGGAATACGCACTGGGCACGGATCCGACGAATTCCGCTTCCTCGTTCCGCATCACCTCGATCGAACGGGACCGGACGAATACCACGGTCCGCTGGAGCGCCGTCGGCGGGAAAACCTACCGCCTGCAGGGTAACGTGGATCTTTTGTCTTCGACGTGGTCGAATGTGGCCGATCCGGTCACCGCCACGAACGGAGCGACGAATGCTTCCGCCGGCCACGGCGACGCCTCCGGCCGCTATTTCTACCGTGTCCGTCTTGCTCCCTGACTCTTTTCGCTTGCGCTTTGGACGGTTCGGGCCAAGTTCAGATTCGACAGTCGACAAGTTCAGGTCAGAAAGCGCCCCCCGGGTTGAGTATTCGTTCGTGGGATTTCGCGCAGGCACCGGACGGCTTGGAGCCTGGCAGATAAACACAACGAAAACACAACAGTATGGGTAACAAACTCTATGTGGGGAATCTCCCCTTCAGCACCACCGAGGACTCGCTTCGCGAGGCTTTCGGTCAATGTGGCAACGTGACCGACGTCATGATCGCCTTGGACCGCCAGACCGGCCGCTCACGCGGTTTCGGTTTCATCACTTTCTCGACCGACGAGGAAGCCAACTCGGCGATCAGCAAATTCCACGGCCAGGAGATGGACGGCCGTAC
>JBEDBL010000177.1:0-5803 GCA_041177245.1 Verrucomicrobiota bacterium | reverse complement strand
GGCGCCGCCGGCTCGAGCGAAAAGGTCGCCTGATCTCGTCCATGATCAACGCACGCGGCGCCGATGCCGCGCTGTTCGAATCGGTGGCCGTGGCACTCGGATACAAAAACAACAAGCTGCCCTTCCAATTGCTGGCCCAGAGGGTTCCGCTTGCCGCCGCCGCTTCACGCAACGGGGAGGCCATGCTTTTCGGTCTGGCCGGGTTCCTCGAAAAACCCGAACCGCCCGCGGGAGCGGCGCGTGCCGAAGTTGCCGCCCTCTGGTCGGATTGGTGGAAACTCCGGGCCGCCAACACCAACGCCATACTTCCGCGCGTTGCATGGAAGCTGACCGGAATACGACCGGCCAACCATCCACTGCGGCGCATCGGCGCTCTGGCCGCTATCGCCAAGCGTTGGAAAGCGGTCCGTCTTTCCCTGGAGTCGGGCGATCCGTCCCGCGTGGAAGAAGTTCTGGGTAAACTCGAGCACCCGTTCTGGTCGTTCCATACCACATGGGCGAGTCAGCGCCGCGAAACACCGCTCGCCTTGATCGGACCAGACCGGATCCGCGAGATCTACGCGAATATCGCACTGCCCCTCGCCATGATGCGCGGCGAGGAATCCGACTGGCGGACGATTCCCTCCGGACCGCCCAACACGTCGTTGCGGGTCGTTGCAGCGCGTTTGTTCGGCGGATCCACCCCCCGCGCTCTCCCCAAGAAAATGTTTGTCCACCAAGGGCTCCTGCAAATCTACGGCGATTTTTGCCTGCGCGACCATGGCGAGTGCGCGCAGTGCAGCTTCCCCTCGCTGGTCGAAAGGTTGAATCCTTGACCGTCATCGGCAGCAAAATATCCTCAACTGATGAGCCATTTGACGCCACCCTCCGATCTAACCCGCCGCCAGCCCCGCAGCGTGCGGGCCCGCCTCGGCGGGTATGTTATTCTGCCGCGCATCATCGACAAATGTCGCGCGGTCGTTGCGGGCACCAATGGCGACTACAACTACGCCTGCCCGCTCGACATGCAGTTCTTCGAGTTTGTCTCGATCGATCCCAGGGCTTTCAAAAAGCAGGTCGAGGCGGGTCTCGGCGACGGTCAACTGCTGGAGTGGGTCCGCGCAAACACCGGAACAAAACGCAGTCCCCACGAAATCCACCTTTGGTCGCGTTTTCAGGAAGACCGAACTCCCTCGGGTGTCGAAATGCGGGAATACTTCAACGAGGCGCACAAAGGCGTGGCTCCCGATCGTGAAGATATCGCCACTTGGTTCGACTGGCTCGATCTCGACGATTACGCGTCGTACGGCGGCAAGGTCTGACCATGCCGCTCCGCCTCGGCGTCAATATCGATCACGCAGCCACCCTGCGCCAGGCCCGCTATGCCCGCGATCAGGAGAGCATCCTCATCGAACCCGATCCGGTCGAAGCAGCGCTCATCGCCGAGAAAGCCGGAGCCGACGGCATCACTGCGCATCTTCGGGAAGACCGTCGCCATATCCAGGACCGTGACATCTTTCGATTGAAAGAATCGCTCCAAACCAAGCTGAACCTCGAAATGGGCAACGCGCCCGAGATCGTCGCCATCGCGCTGAAAGTAAAACCGCACGATGCATGCCTCGTTCCGGAGAGCCGCAACGAAGTCACGACCGAAGGCGGACTCGACTGCCTCACCCATCGCAAGGCCCTCGCCGAGACGATCGGCAAACTCCACGACGTCGGCACGGTCATCAGCCTCTTCATCGATCCGGCCCCCGAACAAATCCGAGCCGCTGCGGGACTCAAGGCCGAATACATCGAACTGCACACCGGCGCATTCGCCAATGCCACGGGCACTATGCGATCCACCGAACTGCAAAGGCTCATCGACGGCGCGGAACTCGCGCACGAGCTTGGGCTACGCGTGAATGCCGGGCACGGACTGAATTACACCAACGTCCGCGAACTCTTCGCCGTCCCCCACCTCGAAGAACTCAACATCGGCCACGCCATCATCTCGCGCGCCCTCTTCGTTGGTCTCGCTAAGGCCGTGGCTGAGATGAAGCAGCTTATCAACACCCAATCCGCCTGAGGGTTAAGTGCGGGAACGCTCCCAATGAGTAACCGCATCAAGCTTTAGCTTTGCTGCTCTTTGAAACCATAGAAAGGGATGTTTCAGCGCGGGGCGAGGATTCCGGCCACCGCGCCGGTCATGAAACAGGCGAGGTTCGCGCCGATCAGCGCTTTCCATCCGAGTTGCGCCAAGTTTTGGCGCTGCGATGGCGCCATCGCGCCGATTCCGCCGATCTGCACACCGATGGAAACGAAGTTGGCGAAACCGGTCAGCGCGTAGGTCAGGATCATCAGATTGCGCGGGTCGGTGTAAAGGCCCTGCGCTTTCATCTCGCCGAGACGGACAAAGGAAACGAATTCGTTGAGCACGGTGCGCAGGCCGAGAAACTCACCCGATTGCAAGACCGCATCGCCGCTGATTCCCATGAGCCAGGCAACAGGTGCGAAGAGTATGCCTAGAATGAATTCGAGCGAGAATTTGTCGTAGACCCCATGGGTCCACTGCGTCACCAAGGCATTCAATCCGGTCGGCGCACCGATCCAATGTTCGAAGATGAAGTTCACGAAGGCTACCAGCGCGGTGAAGACGAGCAGCATGGCGCCGACATTCACCGCGAGCTTCACGCCCTCGGTGGTTCCATGGCAGATCGCGTCGAGCAGGTTCACTCCATTGCGCTCCTGAGCGAGTTGCAACGATTTGTCGACCTCCTCGGTCTGGGGCAGCAGGATTTTCGACATGAGCAGCGCCGCCGGCACGGATATGACCGAAGCCGTAAGCAGGTGCGTGGCGAAGACAACCTGCTGCTGCGGGTCCCCTGCGCCGAGCAGGCTGATGTAGGCCACCATCACTGCACCGGCAACGGTGGCCATGCCGCCAACCATGACACAGAGGATTTCCGAACGCGTCATCCCGGCAAGCCAGGGGCGGATGAGCAGTGGCGCCTCGGTCTGACCGAGAAACACATTGGCCGTGGCGGAAAGCGTCTCCGGCCCCGAGAGGCGCATCGTCTTGGAAAAAATCCAAGCCATGCCGCGCACGATTTTTTGCAGGATTCCGAGGTAATAGAGCGCAGCGCTGAAGGCGGAGAAAAAGATGACCGAGGGCAGCACGGCCAGCGCGAAGATCACGCCGTGGGTCTTTTCGTCGAGGAGAGTCCCGAAAAGAAACCGCGTCCCTTCGGCCGTGAAACCGAGCAGGCTGACGAAAAACACCCCTACCGCTTCCACGCCCATGCGGACCGGCGGAAAATGGATGACCAAGGCCGCGAGGACAAACTGCAGGACAATTCCCACCCCCACCACGCGCCACGGGATGTTTTTGCGGTCGGAGCTGAACAGCACTGCAATACCGACAAACACCGCGATACCGAGGGAACCGCGCGCTATGTCGATCAAGTGATTCACGGGAAAACTTTCCGATTCAGAGCTAATGTATTCCGGAACCCCCGGCGAGCGCTTTCGCCATCTCACCCGTTACAGCTTTCGCATCGCCGAACACGATGAGCGAGCGCGGTTTTGTGGCTGCCCCGATGCTTGCCGAGTTGCAGGCGGGCGAAACGCGGGCCGGCAGCGCGACGATTGCCTGATTTATTTCGCGATCAGCCGCCACATCGTTTCGACGGAAACGCAGTCCCGGAAAACCATCTGCACATCCGCGGCTGCCGGCTCCTTGCCTTCCTCGGTATCGGCGAGCAGCGTCGCGGTGCTCGACACCATCCCGGCGACTTCGCCTGAATCGTTGAGCACGGGCGCACCGGAACTCCCCCCGCCGTAGTCCGCGGTAACCGTGAGCCACGTCCGTCGATCCTTCGCGTCGGAAGTCTCCATGGTGAACACACGGGAGACGATTCCTTCGGTCAGGCTATAAAAACGCCCGTCGGGATGGCCGACCACGCGGATGCGTTCGCCCGTCCGCGCCGTCTCCGCCAGCGGCAAAGACGGCAGACTGGCATCGCGCAAATCGACATCGACAACAGCCGCGTCGCCCTCGCGATCGGCCGCGATCACCGCCCGCACCGGATAGACCTTGCCCTCGAACGTCATCACCCCGAGTTCCTCTGCTTCCTTGTCCTCAAGCACATGGTAATTCGTGACGATGCGGCCGCGTGGATCGACAATCCAACCGCTGCTTACCGCGCCCATGTGGGATTTCTTGCAGTCCTTGCAAAAAACCACCGAGCCCACCACGACAACCGACCGGCAGATGCGTTCGTAATCGGTGACGCCGGACTCTCCGACTGCGCCGGATTCCAACTGCTTTCCCTCCGCTTCCGCCAGCGCCACGACGGCCGACTTGCCGCTCATTCCGTCCACTCCGGGCTGGGTCAAACCCTCGGCGAATTTTTCCTCGAGCGCCGCATCGTCGATAACCGGCGAGGCGATCGAGAGCGAAGCGGCGCACAGCATCGACAGAGCGCCCGCTAGACGAACCGCACCCCTGCTCATTGCGGTTTCTCCTCCGGCACCAATTTGCGAGCGCCCAACGGATTAAGGTCGGTGGCGAAGTCAGCTTCTTTTTCACCACCTGCACCGACCGGAACGAGCGCGCCGTCTTCGAGAACGAGCTTGTGGTTGTAAGAAGCCGGATCGGTTTTGTCCGCCCGCAACTCCCCCGAAAGCGGGTCACGTCGCCCCGCGGAGGTGCAGACGAGTTCGATCAGATCGCCGCTTCGCGTGTAGTTGCCCTGCAACCATGTTCCCGCCCCGTGCGGAAAGATGCCGGCCGGCACCTCGACGACCATTTCGGCGGACCAGGAATCACCGTTACGCAGTTCGTAACGCACCGCGGGATTGGCGGGGTCTCGGTAAACACCGTCAACTTTTTCCCGCCCGCAGCCGGACAGAACTGCCGCGCAAGCGGCGATCAGAGCAATGCGTAGACCAGTCACATCCAGACTCCTGACGCCCTGCCGCTGCGCGGGCAAGGCGAATTCGCTCCGCAAAGTAGCTTGCCATGGGCGCACAGGGCAATTAACGGAGAAGGGATGAAATTCCTCCTCGCCCTTTTCATGGCCCTCACCCTCATGGCCTCCGCACAAGCCGGGAACCTTCCCGGGAATCTCAACAAACGCCTCCTCGGAACATGGATGGGGTTTCCGCACATCATGACTTTCAAAAAGAACGGAGTCGCCATCGCCGGACTCGGCAACGGCTACGGACGCGGCACTTGGAAACTGCAGGGCGACATGCTGCTCGTCACTATGCCGAAGTCGGGGCTGCATCAGTTTCGCATCGTCAAATACGACACCCTAAGCAACACGATGACCGGGGAGTACAAAGGCCAGAAGTATCCGGTCGTCCGCATGTAGGCCGGTTGCGCAACGCTCAGAGCGTGCTAATTTTCCGCAACGACCATGCGGTTGGTGGTTCATCCGCAGGTTGCTGCTGTACGAACGCATATTGTCAGTGGCAGGGCCACGGAGACACGCTACCCTTGGGGGGTTGAGGGGCAATGGATCCGGAGGCCCCGTTATTTTTTCGGTGCACGGGCCGGAAGCTGATAAGCTCCACCGGAAATGGTCACCCTGACGGAAAAATTGCTCGCGGCATTGGCCGGCTGGCCCGTGGTGTTCGAGGCGCGCAAAATCCGTGCTGCCGGACGCGTCAAACGCGCAGCCTACGAGCCCCCGATTTTGAAAGGCGCTGTTCGCGCCGGTTCGCGGCTGTTCGCCTCGGGGCTGCGCATCGTTTCGCCGACCGAAGTGGAAAACATCTGCTCCTGCCGCATCTCGCAGGCCGACGGCGACGGCATGATCTGCGCGCACTCCGTCGC
>JBEDBL010000176.1:0-5851 GCA_041177245.1 Verrucomicrobiota bacterium | reverse complement strand
GACCTGCATGCCCGCCGTCTGGCCGAGCTTTTCCAGCCATGCGTTGTAGCCCGCATCGTCGACCGCGGTCGCCTTGTCCGGCCGGAAGGTCGGAAAAACTTTGGTCGGAAGTCCGGATGTCGCGATCTGCGCGTGCCAGTCGAGCGGATCCGCGGGGTCGTCCGTGGTGCAAAGTGCCCGGACATCAAACTTGGCCAGCAGGTCATGCACGCGCAGCGAGGGAAGAAGTCCGTTCGCCGTGTGCCACACCTCGGCCGCGGTGTCGGGCGAGAGCAGCACGTCGATGCCGAAGATTCGTTTCAGCTCGAGATGAGTCCAATGGCAAAGCGGATTGCGCAGTGTGTAGGGAACCGTCCTTGCCCATGCGTCGAATTTTTCGCGCGGTGCCGCCTTCCCCGTGCAGAAAGCTTCGGTCACGCCGTTGGCGCGCATGGCTCGCCATTTGTAGTGGTCGCCTTCGAGCCACGCTTCCCAAAGGTCGCCGAACTGGCGGTTCTCCGCGATGTCCCGCGGCGGAAGATGGTTGTGGTAGTCGAGGATGGGCTGCGGCGCAGCGTGCCGGTGGTAAAGTTCGCGCGCCGCATCGGTGCCGAGCAGGAAATCTTCGTGGATGAAGGGTTTGATCATTTTGGGTCCAGATCCTAACGAGCTCCGGCGGGGACGCCGACACTACAGTTTGTAGCGGCGCCGTCCCCGGCGCCGAAGGGAAGGACAACAGCAGCTGCGCTCATTTCGTCGTTGCAGCCCGGTAAACCTGCAGCGCCGGCGCGGCAGTCAACGCGATGTCTTTTGCCGCGCCCGCGTCGCCGTTGAAGCGCGGTTCGCGCACGACGAGCAAGCCGAAAGGTTTGCCGGCCAGCTTCGCCAGAACGGGACTGAGATCCGCTGTGACATCCGATTTTCCGGGGGGCACTTGGATCGCGCCCGCGTATTCCACGCCGTTGCCGATATCGGCAATGAGACGCGGTTCGATCTGGTCCGCGGGTTGCGCGCCGTCCGCGAGATGCGGAAAGCGTTTTCCCGCCGGCGACCATGCCGCACCGCTCATCGCGTAGAGGTGCAGGATGACCGGTGCTTCGTTCGGGTTGTCGGCCGAGAGATTCACCATGGCCATCGATCCCGCGGGAACTCCGGGGAAACCGGCATAGACAAGTCGCGTGGCGGGCGAGGGGGCGGCGCGATGTCCGACCGCCAGTGTTTCCGAAGCGACCGGCTTGGCCCCGGCCTGCACGGAAAAGGCCGCGGTGGCCGCTATCTTTCGCGCCGCGCCCGCGCCACGCAGCAAGCGCACGCGCGTCACGGAATATCCCGGAACGTCGAGACTGAGCGTCTCGTTGGTGTCCGCGGCAAGAACGCTCGCGACATCGCCGTGGCGCCGCGTGGAGACCTCGTCGATAACGAGGATGTCGCCGCTTTGCGGTTTCCACGCGGTAAGGTCCGCGTTGATCCTGCGCGATGGCTCCTCCGAGGAACTGGCGATCCACAGCGCATCGTCGCTCGCGATACTCCACACGCCACGGTCTTTGCCTCCCTCGGTTTTGCGCAGCGCTTTGTGCCCCGCGAATGACCCGGCAAGCAGGCGGATCACCTCCGCCGTCTTCGCCGTGCCGCCGATGTTGTGCAGCGGGTCCTGATTCGAGACGTAATGCGTGCCGTTCTTTTTGATGTCACCCTTGCCGAGATTCGCGCTCTGCGTCATGCGGAAGAAATAAATCTCGTCGAGCGGGCCGCCCGCCATGGCGGCGCCGATCTGGCCGAGCGCGGCGAAGTCCGAGGGTGAATCCTGTGTCTCCGGCATCTCCGCGTAGGCTTTGGCGATGCGCACGTTTGTCTCCGAGACGACGATCGGGAGCATCTTGCCCTTGAGCACGCGGCGGATTCCGTCGCGCAGCGTCTCGATCTTCTTGGCGTAGTCCGCTGCATCCATACTGTAATACTGGTAGCCGTATTGCTGGAACTGGCTGTACCCGGGGTCGTCCGTGCCGTCCCACTTGCGGTGCATGTGCAGCAAAGTTTGCTCGCCCCAACCGCGCTCGAGGTCGCGCGTGTCGGGGCGTCCGGTGCGCGGACCGAAAGCGGCGATGTTCGCCGTGACCGGCGCCGAGATGAGCGGTTCGAGCTTCGGTCCGCCGCGCGAGGGTTCGTCGGCCAACGCGGCCTGCACCGCATCGGTGGCCAGCGCCATGCGCGCGAGGTAATCGTCCATGCTCATCTTCGCGCTCTCTTTGTGGTCCGGTTCGTTGAAGACCTGAATGCGGCGTATGCCGAGAGAGGCCAACTCCGAGGCGGCCGCGTAGTAGCGGCGCCACAGGTCCCAAGCTATGGACCAGTCCGTCTTGCCGTCCGCGCCGAGGATCTGGAATTTGTTCGGGCTGTAAGTCACGCACGCCATCACCTCGATATCGTCGCGGCGGATTTCCTCGAGTTTCTTCCGGTTGAGTTCGTTCGGAAAAGTCCACACCTTGCGCAGTTCTTCGTGCGTCGAACGGCGGAAATCTTTCTCTGCCTTCGCGAACTGCTCCTGTGTCGCCACGCCTTGCCCGGGAAGCGCCTCATCTTCGGCGCGGCGCGCTTGCAGGCGCAGGCGGATCGCCCCGACGCCCGATTGGCGGAGGAAGGAGGCCACGTTGCTCTCCGGCGGGTTGACCGCCATGTTGTAGCCGATCAGCTCCGGGGAAATCCATCCGCTCGGATCCCCGATGCGCAGATTGATGTCATCCGCCGCGGCCGTGGCGAGGCAGAGGGAGAGTGGCGCAAAGGCAAAGAATCGGGACAGCTTCATGGGTTGGGGTGGCGGATCGGTGTTACCATGCCCGAGGGAAAAAGCCACCGGAGTTGCACCCAGTGCACACTTGTGCACAAGGTTGAGGGTTACCGATGGCCTCTCTCTGTCCGATTCTCTCCCGCCGCAGCGCCAGCGCTGTATGGCCGATGAACAGGCTCCCCACCATCGAAGACGTGGCCCGCGCGGCCGGCGTGCACCATTCCACGGTGTCCCGCGCGTTGCGCAAGAGTCCGTCCATTCCCACCGCGACGCGCGAGCGCATCGAGGCCGTGGCTCGCGAGATCGGCTACCGTCCCGATCCGCTTCTCTCCGCCCTGGCCAACCGCAAGCAAATGGGCGACGCGCCGGCCTACCGTGCGACTCTCGCTTGGCTGACGAATTTCGAGTCGGCACGCGGTTGGGCCGCGCGCGTGCACATCCGCGGATACCACGAGGGTGCCAAAGCGCGCGCCGAGCAACTCGGTTTCGTGCTCGACGAAATCTGGAGCCGCGAGAGCGGGCAGAGCAGCGCCGGATTGTCGCGGTTGCTGCGGGCGCGGGGAATACGCGGCATCCTGCTTCCCCCGCAACCCGTGCCGCACACCCACATCCAACTCGACTGGTCCGATGTCGCTGCCGTTTCTTTCGGATCCACCCTCACGCGGCCGCATTTGCACACGGTGGGCCACGATCACTACCGCTCACTGGCCAAACTTGTGCGCCACCTCGCTGCGCTCGGCTTCCGTGCGCCCGCTTTTTTCTACGAGCAGGAAATCGACGAACGCGTCGACGGAACATGGGCGGCCGGGTTTCGTCACGGCATGGAGTTGGCCGGTCTGCCTGCCGCGCGCGCCTTGCATCCCCTGCGCAAAGTCGATCCGGACGCCGTCGTCGCTCGCCTCAAAAAAGAAAAGCCCGACGTTCTCCTCGCCAACCATTCCCTCTGGCGAGCGCTGGCCCCGCGCGTTGCTGCCGCGGGCCTGCGTGTGCCGGAGCATCTCAGCGTCGCCGTCATCACCGTACCCGACGGGGACACCGAACTTGGCGGTATCACGGAAAACGCCCGCCTCATGGGTTCCATGGCGGTCGACCTGCTTTCGGGTTTGCTTCAGCGCGGCGACTACGGGTTGCCGCGGCGTCCGTTCCGCATGGTGGTGGAGGGCGAATACACGGCCGGCGGGACCATCATGCCACCGGTCAGACCCGCCCGCCGCTCCGAGCGTTCGGTGAAAGCCAAAGCGGGACGCCGGAAATCCTGATTCCGGCTCCCACCGTGCGCGCCGTTCGGCAATCAGCGCGCGGGTGCCAACCAATCGCTGATTTCGGCCAGTGTCTTTACGCCGCAGTTGCGCGTCCGGCGCAGCTTCTCGAGAACATCTTTGCCCTCCGCCTGCTGCGGTGAAGTGATGCCTATTCCGTGCAGCGCGCTCACGGCGCGTGTCGACAACGCGGCCATCGAGGGGAGTCCGCCGATGGCTTCGATTTTCCGGCGGTTGCGCTCGAGCAGGAGCGACACGGCCTGCGGCGTGACATGGTAATGCTCGGCAATTTCGCGGAAGGAAAAGCCGAGGCCGTACAGTGCGGCGATGTCGCGGGCGCGACCGGTGGAGATTTCCAGTGCGGTGTCCGGGGTGGTGTGTCTTTTGGCGTTGTCGCGTCGGCTTGCGGTTTTTCGGGGGGGTGCGAGGTCGTGCATAGTGGTTGAAAACTAAAATTTACGGCACATGCCACACCAGCAAAAAATCGAAGCTCGATTTGATGGCTCTCTTTTGATTTTTCAAAATGTTTCTTTAAAGTCAACAAACAGGCTATAAAGTCAACACACATGGGCGCCTCCGAAAGCAACATTCTCGTGGTTGACGACAACAAGGAGTTTCTCAGCGAGACCTCCGCTGTCCTGCGCCCCCATTTCCGTGTCACGGTCTGCTCCAGTCCTTTGCGCGCGGTGCGGTTGGTGCGGCGCGGGGGCATCTCGTCCTGACCACTTTGGCCATGCGGGAGTTGGACGGGTTCGAGGTGATCCGCCGCATCCGCGGTGCGGGCTTGCGCCTGCCGATCATCATGATCACCGGTCGCGGCGACGAGAATTCCTCCATTGAAGCGATGCGTCTCGGGGCGAACGACTACCTCGACAAGCCCGTCGCCGCGCAGGAACTCGTCGCGCGTATTCGTCGCGGTCTGGAAGGTTCGGTCGCGCCGGGGCGCTCGGGTGCGCCTTCCATCGTAACATCCGATCCTGCCATGCGCCGTGTGCTTGATCTGGCCGCGCGCGTGGCGGCCTACGACAGCCGCGTTCTCATCACGGGCGAGACCGGCACGGGCAAGGAACTCGTGGCGCAGAGCATCCATGCCCTCGGACCCCGCCGCGAGGCGCCCTTCATCGAGGTGAATTGCGCGGCCATTCCGGCCAACCTCATCGAGAGCGAGTTGTTCGGACACGAGCGCGGTGCGTTCACTGGCGCGACCGAACGCCGCATTGGCCGGTTCGAGGAAGCGGGCGCGGGAACGATCTTTCTCGACGAGATCGGCGAGCTGGGCCGGGGCCTGCAGGCGAAGTTGCTGCACGTCCTGCAGACCGGGGAATTCAGCCGCGTGGGCAATTCGCGCATGTTGCGCTCGTCGGCACGAGTCATCGCCGCGACCAACCGCGACCTGGCGCGCGAAGTTTCCGCGGGACGTTTCCGCGCCGATCTTTTCTACCGGCTGAATGTGGTTGCACTGGAGATTCCGCCGCTGCGCGAGCGGGCGGGTGACATTCCGCTGCTCGCCGAATTCTTTGCCGCGCGTCTCGCGTCCCGCGGCCGGCAACCGCTGCGTTTTACAGACGAGATCATCGAGCGCATGGGCCGCCATCCCTGGCCGGGCAATGTGCGCGAGTTGGAACACCTCGTCGAGCGGCTCACCGTGATGATGGGTGGCGGGGAGGTAAGGCCGGAGGATTTGCCCGCCGCTTTCCGCGAAGCCGGACCCGGTCCGGCGGGAGTCGCGGGCGGCGCGTTGCCTTACCGCGAGGCGGTCATCGCCTTCGAACGCGCTTACTTCCAGGACATCATCGCCGCCGCCGGATCCAACCTGGCGGCCGCGGCA
>JBEDBL010000175.1:0-5852 GCA_041177245.1 Verrucomicrobiota bacterium | reverse complement strand
CACCGTGGCCGAATGCGGTTTGCTGCTCAC
The DNA here is from genome assembly GCA_041177245.1 of Verrucomicrobiota bacterium. GTDB lineage: Bacteria > Verrucomicrobiota > Verrucomicrobiia > Chthoniobacterales > JACTMZ01 > JACTMZ01. Next base: position 5,822 of record JBEDBL010000175.1, on the reverse strand, counting down.
GCTAATGGCCATGCGCAGGGCGTCGCACTGGGCTGTGGCGATGCATCGCGAAGGAGGTTGGAAAGACGGCATGCGCACGGTCACGCAGAGTCTCTTCGGCCGCAGCATCGGCATCCACGGCTTCGGTCACATCGCGCAGCAGATGGTCCCGCTCCTGCGGCCTTTCGGCGGCCGCATCTCGGCTTACTCGCCGAGCGTGCCCGACAGTATTTTCGCGGAGCACGGCGTGCAACGCGCGGATTCGCTGGAGGAACTTTTTGCCGGTAACGATGTCATCATCGAACTCGCGCCCTACTCGCCGAAGAACCACCACATCGTCACGGAAAAACTCCTGCGCTCCATTCGCCCCGGCGGCGTCTTTGTCAACATCGGCCGCGGCGCGGTGGTGGACGAAGCCGCTTTGGTCCGAGTTGCAAAGGAACGCGCGGACGACCTGCAGGTCGCGCTCGATGTTTACGAAAATGAGCCTTTGCCCAAGGATTCGCCATTGCGCGGGATTCCCAATGTCGCCCTGCTGCCGCACATCGCGGGGCCGACCAAAGATAGAAGGCGTGACAGCACCGCGTTGGCCCTGGATAATTTGGAGAAGTTCGTCCGCGGGGAGGAAATCCCCGGACTGATCACTCCGGAAGTCTATGATCGCGCAACCTGAGAGCAAAACGCCCGCGACAAAGCGCGAGTTCCTCACCTGCTTCTCCACCATGGGATGTCCCGAGCTTGATCTCGCGGGTGTCGTCGACTTGGCCAAATCCCATGACATCGACTGCCTGGAGCTGAGGTCGCTCGAAAACACCACCGACCTTCCAGCATATTTCGCCGCATCCCAGGGCGGCCCCGCCGCGGCGCGCGACGTTCTCGAAGCCGCTTCCAAACCCGCGCGTGTGCTCGGCACATCCTTCAAACTGGTCGGCGACAACCAGGCCGGGCGCGACGCTTTGCTGTCCTTCGCGCGTCTGGCCGAGGAACTCGGCACGCCGTATCTGCGCATTTTCGGCGGAGGCACGTGGGGCAAACCGCTCACCGAAGAGGATTTCGAGATGGCGGTGGAAGTCCTCGAGTGGTGGGAGGCCCAGCGCGCAATCAACGGATGGCGCACAGATATTCTCATCGAAACGCACGATGCGTTTTCCGCGACGCCGCCGCTGCTCGAGTTGTTCAAACGACTGGGCCACGGAACGGGCATCATCTGGGATTCGCACCACACATGGCGGTTGGGCGGCGAGGCGCCCGCGGAGTCGTGGAATGCGCTGCGTCCGCACATCAAACACGTGCACATCAAGGACAGCACCGGCGTTCCTTCGGCGAGGCATCCTTACACTTACGTTGTTCCGGGGACCGGCGAGATGCCGATGCGCGAGGTGATGTCGGTGCTGCGCCGCGACGGCTACGACGGCGCGGTGTCGCTAGAGTGGGAAAAAATGTGGCATCCTTACCTCGCCGATCTCTCGGAGGCACTGGGCGCCGCCAACGAACAGGGCTGGTGGTAGGAGGGGACAGCGCGGACGGGCGCCCCGGGCCCGCGCCGATTTCCCGCCGCAATTTTATTTTCGCCATGGCCGGCGCCGCAGCGGCTGCGACCGGACGTTTGCCATCCACAGCTTGGACATCAGACATCGAACATCGCGCGATGAAGCCCTCCCTCGATCACCAAGCATGGTTGCGCATCGCGGAGGAAGGAATGAGTCCGCTGGCCAAGCTCATGCAACCGGGCAAAGCGGAACTTCCGCTGACCGGCAAAGCAAGCAACCACGGCGCGCAGGCCGACCGTCTTGAATCTTTCGCGCGCCCCTGCCTCTGGGCTGCGCACTGGTTGCAATGCGAAGATCAGGATCGCAAAGAGGCGGGTTCGCTTTCGCGCGAGGAAATCGCCGAATGGTTCCGCCGCGGCCTGGTGCACGGCACCGATCCGCAGGGTCCTCAGTATTGGGGACCGACCCAAGACCATCACCAGCACAGCGTGGAGATGGCTGCGCTCGTTCTCTCCCTCGATATCGCCCGAGGTCATCTATGGGATCCGCTCGGAAGCAAGGAGCGGGAGCAAATTGCCGCGTGGCTCGGCAGCATCCGGGGCAAAAAACTCCATCGCAACAACCACCTTTTCTTCGGCGTGCTCACGCTGGAGTTTTTGCGGCGCGAGGGCTACGGCGCGAAAGGCGACCAGGCCAGCATCGCGGAAAACCTCGACGCGCTGGAAACCATGGCGCTGGGCGGCGGATGGTTCCGCGACGGCACCAACGAGACGGTCGATTACTACAACGCCTACGCCTTTCACTACTACTCGATCTGGTGGGGCATGCTGCATGGCGCGTCCGATCCCGCGCGAAAAACACGCTGGAACGATTGGACGGCGCAGTTTTTACCGGACCATGCACGCTTCTTTGCCGCGAGCGGGGAAAATGTTCCCTTTGGCCGCTCGCTCACCTACCGCTTCAACGCGGTGGCGCCGTTCGCGCTGGCCGAGAAAGCGGGCATCTCGACATTGCCACCCGGACTATCCCGCCGCCTCTGCTCGAAGAATCTCGAATTTTTCTGGTCGCGTCCCATCCGCCAATCGCAGGGCGCGATCGGACTCGGTTGGGTCGATGTTTTTCCGGAGATGACCGAGCGGTATTCCTGCGGCGGCTCGCCTTACTGGTGCGCGAAAGGCCTCTCCGCCCTGCTGCTGCCGCCCACCTCGGACTTCTGGCAGGCCGACGAACAACCACTGCCGAGCGAGGCGGGAGATTTTTCCCATCCCATGAAACAGACAGGACTTATTGTGCGCGGAGTTGGCGGCGAGATCGAACTGGCCAACGCGGACACCGCCATCTGCGCAGCGAACACGATCTTCGGTCCCTACAAATGGGGCAAGCTGGGCTATCGCACCGGCGCGGGCTTCGAGGTGCAGGTGCCGGGCACCGAGTATCCGCTCGACGCGTCACTGACTGCGCAATCCGCCGACGGAGCTTTGCACGGACGCCAGGCCACCCGCGCGATCGCGGTGGAAGCGGATCATCTGGCCTGTACTTACGCGCTCGGCAGTGGCGTCGAGATCGAGAGCCACCTTTGGTGGAACGGGCCTTGGCAATTGCAGCTCCACAAATACAAAATCGCGAATCTCTGCCGACTCCTGCTTGGAGGACAAAGCCTCGCCGCAGACGAAGAATCCGATCTGTCGTCCTCGGGAAATTTTCCGCGCATCGCTTGGCACAACCGCACGCACCATGCGGTCCTGCAAGCGGTGCGCGGCTTCGAAAGCTCCGCCTTGCGTCAAGTGACGCAGGGAAAAAATCCGCGCACCCACATTTCCGCCGCGAACAGCCTCACGCCGTATTTGCAAACCGCCACCATCGAGGGCGAAGGCTGGCTGGCCGCGCTCCACGGCATCGGTCCGGTGTCGAAACCTCTTGCGGATTTGCAAATCTCCGCGACCGAAGCTGGAACATGGACAATGCGGGGCCGCGGAGAAGCAGATTGGATCATCCGCCATCCCGCATTGCCCGCAGTTTAAAGCGGTCAGATTGGGCGCCGGGGACGGCGCCGCTACAGGAAGATTTAAACCCCGCTCAAAGCGGCACGCTCAATTTGAGGCTGGTCGGTTCGATGAGCAGCGTCGCGCCGATGACCGGGGACAGTTCCTGCGCAGCGCGCAAAGCATCGGCATTCTTACGCTGCGCTTTGGCGTCGGACTGAATCGGCATGGAAATGGTTAGTTCTTTGTTGTTCGCGATCGCATCGACCTTGAGCGCGGGAGACAACGCATAGACTGTCTTGCCGGCTTCCTGCGTTTTCTCTTCGTCTTTGGCGGGAAGCGGACTCGCGTAGGTCGCCATCGATTGGAGGATGGTGCGCAGAACCACATAGTCTTCGCGCAAGCGGACGGAAGAAACCTCCGGAGAAAGCTCGAGCGGCACGGCCCAGCCGAGTTCCTGGCCGGCCATCATCGCCGACCAATCTTTGAGCAAATCTTCGAGCGCGAAATCTTCCTCGTGGAGGTCACCCCTGGCGACGTCGGCCACGGCAAAAGGCGGCAGCGACTGCGTCCGCAATTTTTCCCATTCTGCCTTTGATTGGCCGACCCAGTCGGGAGCTTTACCCAAACGCAACTCGAGTTGCGCCTCGTAAAGCGACTCGGGCGTGACCGGTGCGCCGGGCGACTCGTTGCCTTCGAGCGCATCCGCCTTCAACTCGAGCGGTTTGCCATGGAGCCCGACAAAGAGCGGCTTCACGAACTTAGCCTCCTTGCCTTTGACGAAATTCCAGAAATTGACCGGCTGCTCGTCGTCGCCGTCGTAGGAAAAATTCCAAAACACCATCCAGCGAAGATGGTTCGGGAACGACGGCGCGGGTCCGCCGCTGCGCGTCATGGTGCCGCCATCCACACGGTCGATCAGCGTCGCATACGGACCGTTGCCGTGCGAATCGACCGTCGAGTCCGGAGTCATCCGCCAACGCCAAACCACCGTTCCGGCCGAACGGTTACCCGTGGAGGCGCCGTGCTGGGGAGCCAACTGTTCCTGCGTCAGACCGGTGAGGTTGAAGGAGCTATCCGAACGGACCGCCGTGTCATAGTGCCCGATGTTTCCGGCGAAGCGGTTCTGCAAAAGCGAGCAGCAGGCGGAATTGCGCAAGTAAATCCCGGTGTTGAGATTAAGGAAAGCGCAACGCCGAACCCAGCCGTTGGCCACGCCCTTGAACTGGATGCCGTCCCACCCCTCGTCGTCGAGGGCGGAACGATGGTGCACGAAAGCACCGCGCCATCCGCCCTGCAAAGCGATGTCCTCCACGCCGACCTGTTCGATCATCGTGGCCGCCGCGACTTTTACCCCGAAGTCCTCGCCCAGATTGATCAACACCGGCTCTTGCAGCACGAGCACATTGTCGCGCACTTCCTTGACGCGGTGGAGCTCGCTCATGCCCGCGCCGTCCTCGATGATGCGTTTCCAAGTCGGGTGAAGTTCACAGCCGGCCAGCAGTTCATCGTCGAGTTTGTGGGTCTTGGCTTTCAAGACAACCCACTGGCCTGCTGCGAATCCCGCGGCAGATTCGACCGGAACCTCGAAACTGCCGCGCTTGACCGCACCGGTCACAGGCGCGGAAGGCGCACTATCCGACTCCCCGCCTGAAGGCTCGAACATGAAAATGTAGGGAATCTTCGACCAATCGTCTTTGCCCTCGGCATCTTTCGTTCCTTTCGGCACGGGATACGGTCCCGTGCGGTATCCGGAGTGAATCGAACGGATCAGCGTGCCGCCCGCGGAAGAACCCGCGCCGCGAATGACGATGCCCGACTTGCCGATACGGATCGGTTCGGCCTTGGTGCGGTCGCTCCAGACGAGAAATTTTCCCGCGGGAAACAATACCACACCGCCACCGGCCGCCTCCGCCGCGGCAACTGTTTTGCGGATCGCCTCCTCGTCGCAAACACCGTCGTCGGCCACCGCGCCGTAATCGGTCACCTTGAAAACCGGACCGGCAACATCGGGGATCGCTTTTTCCCCGTGCTCGTATCCGGCGTAGGAAAAGTCGGTCAGAATATTCGCCGGCGAGCGGTCTTTCGCGTCCTTGAAGGCCAGCCAGTAAGCGGACTCGTTGGTCCCGGCGAAAGCGTGGGTGGTCAGGATCGCCGCAAACAAAAGCGCGGCGGAAGTGGTCGGAGGTTTGATCATGGCTGCGGAGACAAAGCTGACTATGCGCCAGATACCTTGACAGCAAAGGCCACATTGGTGCAAATAATTATTATGAAACTGGTGATCTGCTCTGTTCTTATCTTGGCCGGAGCCCTCACGATCTCAGCCCAAACGAACATGACAGCCCCGCAACCCGCTCCCTCCGCGACGCCC
>JBEDBL010000174.1:0-5881 GCA_041177245.1 Verrucomicrobiota bacterium | reverse complement strand
GCTCCCGAGTCTCTGGCCCGAAATCAAGGCGCGCCTTGCCGGCGCGGTGGTCCTCGCGCACGGGGCTGGGACTGAGCGGCGCTTTCTTCGCACGTTTCCCATGCACGGATTCGGTCCATGGGTCGACACGCTCGCGCTCGCTCGCGCGCTCATGCCGGATTTGCCCGATCACTCGCTCGCCGCGGTGGTATCGGCCTCCGGACTCGAACACGAATTACGCGCGGCATGTCCGGAGTTCGGCTGGCATGATGCGCTGTTCGATGCCGTCGCGTGCCTTGTTGTCCTCCGTCATTTTATCGCGCACTACGGAATGGAGAACCTGGTCGTAGGCCAGCTCGCCTCTCCGGATGCCGCGGCTTATTATCGCGATCGTAGGATGAAGCGCCTCGCGCGGCAGACCGGCTTCGACATGTCGGGGCAAGGTGCGGTTTAATTTTTGTGGTTTGCCCGCGTCCCCCGGGGACCGCTAGCATAGCCCGTTTTAGTCAGTCATCCCTCCTATGAATCAACTTGTTTACCTTTTACCCGCGGCCGGCCTGCTGGCCTTGCTGTTCACCTTTTTCCGTTCCCGCTGGATTGCCCGCCAACCAGCCGGCAACGAGCAAATGCAGCGCATCGGGAGCTTCATCAACGAGGGCGCCATGGCCTTCCTGCGCGCCGAGTACACTGTGCTTGCCGGTTTCGTGGTCGTCGTCGGGGCTCTTCTCGCTTGGCAGGGTGCCTCTGAGGTTGAATCCAGTCCCCTGGTGGCCCTGTCATTCGTCGTCGGGGCGGTCTGTTCTGCTCTCTCCGGATTCATCGGTATGCGCGTCGCCACCAAAGCCAACACGCGCACGACCGAGGCCGCACGCACCGGGCTCAATCAGGCCCTGCGCGTGGCATTCAATGGCGGTTCGGTCATGGGCATGGGCGTGGTCGGTCTCGGCCTCCTCGGTCTCAGCGTGCTCTTTATTTATTACGCAGGCGTCTTCGGCACGACCAGGTCGACGGACGTGGCGAAACTCATGACCGTGCTGACCGGATTCTCGTTCGGCGCATCGTCCATCGCGCTCTTCGCCCGCGTCGGCGGGGGCATTTACACCAAGGCGGCTGATGTCGGCGCGGACCTGGTCGGCAAAGTCGAGGCGGGTATCCCCGAGGACCATCCGCTGAATCCGGCCACCATCGCGGATAACGTGGGCGACAACGTGGGCGATGTGGCCGGCATGGGTGCCGACCTGTTCGAGTCATACGTCGGGGCGATCGTCGGAACCATGGTCATCGGCGTTACCATGGTTGCGCTTCCGGAATTTCAGCAAACTCGTTTCGGCGGTCTCACCGCTGTCCTTCTGCCCATGCTTATTGCCGGGGCGGGCATCGTGGTTTCCATCATCGGGACGTTCTTTGTCCGTGTGCGCGAGGGCGGGAATCCTCAGGTCGCCCTCAATGCGGGTCAGTTCGTCGCCGCCGGGCTACTGCTTGTTACCAGTTGGTTCCTCGTCACCGGTCTTTTGCCTGCGCAATGGACCATCGGCGGCCTTACCTATACGGCGGCGGGTGTTTACTGGGCGACAATTGCCGGTCTCGTTGCCGGAGTGGCCATCGGTCTCATCACCGAATACTACACAGGCTTCGGCAAGAAACCGGTGATGGATATCGTCAGACAGTCGCTCACCGGCACCGCGACCAATATCATCGCCGGCCTGGGTGTGGGTATGCGATCGACCGCTTTGCCCGTCCTTATCCTCGCGGGCGCCGTCATCGTCGCTTACGAAGTTGCCGGCTTGTACGGAATCGCCATCGCCGCGGTCGGAATGCTCGCCAACACCGGAATCCAACTCGCCGTGGACGCTTACGGTCCGATCTCCGACAACGCCGGCGGCGTGGCCGAGATGTCGCGGTTGCCCAAGGAAGTGCGCGGCCGCACGGACAAACTCGATGCCGTGGGCAACACCACGGCGGCGATCGGCAAGGGGTTTGCCATCGCATCCGCGGCGCTCACCGCGCTTGCGCTGTTCAGTGCTTTCATGTCGGTCACCGGACTCAAGTCTATCGACATCTCGCATGCCTCGGTTATGGCCATGCTCTTCGTCGGCGCGATGCTGCCGTTTCTTTTCTCCGCCCTCGCCCTCGGGGCGGTGGGTCGCGCTGCCATGGCCATGATTCAGGAAGTGCGCCGCCAATTCTCTGACATCAAGGAACTGCGCGCCGCGCTCGACGTGATGCGCCGGAACGAGGGCGTCGAGCACGAGTATTGGAGCAAGGATGACCAAGTCGTTTTCGAGGACGCGCACGGGAAAGCCGAATACGGCAAGTGCGTTGAGATTTCCACCAAAGCAGCGATCCGCGAAATGATCCTTCCGGGTCTGCTCGCGGTGGTCGCCCCCGTTGCCGTTGGATTCGCCTTCAAATGGGCGACGGGCACCGGTGCGGAGGCGCTCGGCGGATTGCTCGCGGGTGTCACCGTTTCGGGAGTGCTTCTCGCCATCTTCCAGGCCAACTCCGGCGGGGCTTGGGACAACGCCAAAAAGATGTTCGAGGAAGGCGTCGAGATCCAGGGGCAGAAATACTACAAAGGCTCCGATCCGCACAAAGCAGCGGTGGTCGGCGACACCGTCGGCGATCCCTTCAAGGACACAGCCGGTCCCTCGATCAACATCCTCCTCAAGTTGATCTCCGTCGTCGCCCTAGTCATAGGGCCGCTGATCCGCTAGCGTTTGCTTAAGTCGCAGGCGAGAGATTACCTGGCGCCGAGGACGAAGCTGACTTGGTCCTCGGAGGCCTGCTATGATCATTGCCCATCAAAGAGGACTGCTGCAGCAACCCATCGTTCGCCGGGGTCCCGCTACAGCGTGCAGGGCTTGAGCGAATGGAGGGTGGTCTTCACCTCACGCACTACTTTGCCTTCGTTGTCTCGGATCTCGAACGTAAGCGTCGGGTCTTCCTGCTGCCAATCGATCTCGATCAGGCCGAAGTTGGACTGGTTGTAGACATCGGACCCTTCGACGCGAAAGCGGTTTGACTCGTCGGGGAGGCCTGTTTGGTTCAGTCCGCTCGAGGTGATCTCGTAAACCGTGTATAATGGGCCGCCGTCGGTCTCCGGCGGCAGCATGGAGATTTCCGCGAAGTGCCGGTCTCCGCTGAGGATGACGACTCCTTTCGCATTATCGCGAATGAGATCGAACAGCCTTTTTCTTTCGCGAGGCAGGTTGCCCCACTTCTCCCAGCCGTGCTCGTCTGGGATCGCTTGGATGCTGCTGACAAGAAGTCGCAATTCCGCCGGCTTTTTCAGTTCCTCCGCGAGCCAAAGCCATTGCTCGTCTCCCAACATGCTGCTTCCGCTTTTGTCATCGGCAAGATATCTGCCGGCTTTCTTGCCTGTCTTGCTTCGTCTTTCTTTGATCTCTTCCTTCGTCATGGCGTGTAGCGGACCTCGGAACCAGCGCGTGTCGAGAAGGATGACCTGCACGCGTTTCCCCTCGGGTCCGAAGATTTTCGAGTCGTAGACGCCACCGCGTTTGCGCAGCGGAGAGTCATCCGGCGTTTTGAAAAACTCCATGAATGCTTCCTTCGATGCTTCTTTGCCTTCCCACTCCGCACCGGCATCATTCTTGCCGTAGTCGTGGTCGTCCCACGTGGCGACGACCGGCGTGTTTGCGCGCAGCTTGGCGAACTCGGGCATCGCCCCCAGCGTGTTGTAACTCTCCCTCAGCTTCGCGGGATCGGTGGTGTCCGCGTAAACGTTGTCTCCCATGAAGATGAAAAGTTGCGGCTTCAGCCCGTTGATGGCTTGCCAGATCGGCTGCGGACGTCGCTGGTTGCCGCAGGAACCAAAAGCGATGCGGGTGAGGGGTTCTTCCGCGCGGGCGCCTAACGCGCCGGAGAGTAGAAGGACAAAGAGGAGTCTTTTCATGCCGCTGCTTGTAGCCCGCGCACGAAGCGTGTGCACTACCAAACAAAGACATGGCCGCCTGCCCGGCTGTCGGGGTTCCGCCCTCGCGGAATGGGACGGGGTTAATGGATATCGCACCACTTCAAGAGGCGCAGGAATCCGTACCCGAGACCGGCGGTGACGGGAAGCGTGAGAACCCAAGCCCAGAGCATTCGTTCCACGATGCCCCACTTCACGGCGTTGAAACGTTTGGCCGACCCCACGCCCATGATCGACGCGGAGATGACCTGCGTTGTGGAAAGCGGGATGCCCCAGTGTGAAGCCACTTGGATAATGGCGGCCGCGGTAGTCTCCGCAGCGAAGCCGTGGACCGGTTGCAACTTCACCAGCTTGTGGCCGAGTGTCTTGATAATGCGCCAGCCGCCCGCAGCGGTGCCGAGGGCCATGACGATTGCGCACATTATTTTCACCCACATGGCCACCGTGAATTCCGGAGTATGCAGGAAGGACATCCATGACGGTGCGCCGTCGAGTGTTCCCGCCGTTGTCGCGGAGAATAGCGTCAGCGCGATGACGCCCATCGTCTTCTGCGCGTCGTTCGTGCCGTGGCTGAAACCCATCCATGCCGCGCTGGCCAGTTGGAGTTTCCCGAAAGTCCGGTTGACCGTGACCGGCCGCCATCCCCGCAGCAGGATCATCAGCATGGCCATGACGATGAACCCAATCACCAAGCCGCAGACCGGGGATGTGATCATGGGTATGACCACTTTGTGCCAGATCCCGCCGTAGGTGTGTTTGGCCGCATCAAACGTCGACCATTTGATGACCGACCAATCGCCTCCGGCCGACGCGAGCGTGGCGCCGCAGAGTCCGCCGATCAGAGCGTGGCTCGAACTCGAGGGAAGGCCCACGCGCCAGGTGATGAGATTCCAAACGATTCCGCCGAGCAGCGCGCAGAGCACCGTGTTGGGTGTGACGAAATTGGTGTCGACCAGACCCTTGCCGATGGTGGTCGCCACCGCCGTGCCCCACAGTGCGCCGAAAAGATTGAAGACCGCCGCGAGCATGACCGCCTGCCGGGGCGACAGGACTTTGGTCGAAACAACGGTCGCGATAGAGTTCGCTGTGTCGTGGAACCCGTTGATGTATTCGAACACCAAGGCCACCAGCACGACCGCGATGATCAGCGTGAGCGCCATGACCGGACGTCAGGAGTGCTTGAGGACAATCTGGAAAATGATGTTCCCCGCGTTGCGGCAGCGGTCGATTGCTTTTTCCAGCAACTCGAGCAGGTCTTTGCAGAGCATGATTGTCACCGGGTCGGTGCTGGTGCGGTAAAGATCCTGCAGCATGGCGAGGATCAGCCGGTCCGCGTCGCCCTCGATGGCCCGCAGTTGGTCGTTCTGGTCCTTGACGCGCTCCAGATGTTTGGCCGAGCCGAGCTCTCGCACCATCTCCAGCAGCGTGTCCGCGGCTTTGGCCAGCATGGCGGCCTGTTTTGAAAAATCGATCTTGTCGAGACGCTCCGGGCAAAGCAGCACGCGATCGCCGAATTTCTCCACCGACTTGGGGATCTTGTAGAGTGCATGGGAGAGCGCCTCGATTTCCTCGCGTTCGAGCGGGGTGACGAATGTCTTGCAGAGCAGTTCGGTGAGTTCCTGGTTGATGCGCTTGTCCTTCCAGCGCATGCGGGTGAGTTCCTCGGGTTGGCGCTGATCCGGTTTCGAGGCGAGCAACTCCGACAAAAGCCGGACGCTTTCGCGCGCCTCTTGCGCGCTCGCCTCCAGCAATCCGAAAAACCGCTCTTCCTGTCCGAAAATGCGCTGCAGCGAAAACATGACGGGGAAGGTTTTACCAGAGCCCCCGCGGAACGCACCCCGAATCTATGGCTGCCGTCCAAGCAAGCCGACATGCCCTGAGGAAGAACGCGACCCTAACGGGATTCGAACCCGTGTTACCGCCGTGAAAGGGCGGTGTCCTAACCGCTGGACGATAGGGTCAGTGATTGGA
>JBEDBL010000173.1:0-5882 GCA_041177245.1 Verrucomicrobiota bacterium | reverse complement strand
TTACCGGACCGTGGCTCGATGAGACCGGGAGCAAACCCTGGATGGCGCGGGCTCTTCTTCTTTTCGAAGTGGCCGTCGCCGGTTGGTTGTTGCTGGCTGGCGGATTGTTGCCCGCGTGGAAATCCGTGGTTGGGAGTTTGAATCTTCTCGGTGGCTTGGCCGGCGCCATGTTCGGCGTAGCTAGCACGCGCATCCTCATGGGGAGCGTCCCCGTGATGGGCCGCAACCACTTTTTCGCCCTCTATGCGGTGCTTTCGGGCCTCGCTCTGGGCGGTGCTCCGATGGTGTGGGGGGCGGTGTTGGATCTTCTCGGGCCCCTCGACGTCGTTTTCGGCGCCTTCCATCTCAACCGATACACGGTTTATTTTGCGGTGGTTCTCCTTCTTGCCCTCTGGGTGAGGTGGCTCTCGGCAAGGCTTCACGAAGGTGTCACGGCGGGAACCTGAATCCGAAAAGGATTGAATCCGGAAGCGGGACGGATTAGCTCTTTTACTCCTGCCTCAAATCAGTTGCGCGGTTAGCTCAGTGGTAGAGCACTACCTTGACACGGTAGGGGTCACAGGTTCGAACCCTGTATCGCGCACCATTCTCACCGTCGTGACACGTCGCGACATCTTCCGCCGATTCCCGACAAACGTCCTGATCGGCAATAGTTTGCGTTGTTGCCACGCGACTTTCCGATGCGACATCTTCCGCCACGCTCCGACACGTTCCGCCTAAATTAGGTGCGTAATACGGTGAGTCATTAACCGGCATGGCTGTCAAATCGGGTAACGCATCGGCCGCCTTGCGCAAAGGCAATTTCTCGCGATCCACGTAATGCTTGGCAGTAGTTCTCGTGTCCGAGTGGCGCAGAAACTTCGAAGCGGTGCAGAAAGACACATCGGGACTCGAAGCCAAGCGGGTGCCTACGGTTTTGCGGAAGGCGTGAAAGTCGACGCGCTGCAGGCCGATTTGGCGCTCGATGCCAGCCGCTATCAGGTCTCTTCGGAAAGTTTTCGGCTTGGGGATGATGCCCTCGAAGACTCTGGTCTTTGATAAACCCAAGTCTTTGAGGGCTCTGAGTTCTGCAACCAACACACCAGCCAGAGGAAGCGTGCCGCCGCGGCGGTTCTTTGTCGTCGCACGGCGCAATTCTATGTGAGGCTCGGGGCCGTCGAGTCTGACATCGTTCCACTCGAGTTGTCGAAGTTCATTGCGACGCAGTGCCGTGTAGAACGCCGTCATGTAGAATGGGCGCCGCCGGGGGCTGACGGCGATGAGGCGAGAAAGTTCTTCATCGGTGATGACGCGCCGCGTGAAGGTCGGTTCGCTCGCCGGCAGGGCCTTGACTCCCTCGAGCGGGTCGTGGAGCAGGGCGCGCGCGGATACTCGAAGCCACTTGGTGAAGCTTTTTGCCGCCACTCTGAAGTCATTGAGCGTCTTTGTGCTCAGCTTGGTCGATGACTGGCGCCAGCGGCAGAAAGTCTCCGCGCTGATGTCTTTTGCATGCGTCCAGCCGGTTTCGTTGAACAAGCGTTCGAGGCGCAGTTCCACCTCCCGAACATACCTGGGCACAGTCGACAGCTCCTCCTTTTCAGCGATGAAGGCCTTGAGGTGATCCTCAAGCTTGCGCGCGGCCGCTACTCGCTCGGCTTTAGGCGGAAGCAAATTTGCCCTCTCTCGCTCCTTCTCACGGACCAATTCATCCAATGCCGCTTGTGCCGCCTGCCGATCCGAGATCCCGAGCCGAATATCCTGTGCCAGATCCTCCCACTGCATCTTGATGCGAGCGACATAGTGCTTTTGGCGGACTCTTTTGCCTTTGCTGATTCGCGAGGGCTTGAAGATGAAAGCGCTCACGATTGTGCCCTCCGCGGGAGATGCAAGCGAGATTGGATGAAGGCCACAACGTCCTCCCTGCGAAAACGGATATGCCTAGAGTTGAAGCGCACCACAGCGAGGTGGTCGCAGGCCATCCACCGCTCAACAGTCCGGACGCTTGCCCCGCAGTAAGCGGCAACCTGTTTCTTCGTGAGTAAATCAGTCACAATCATCGCAAAAACTCTGCAAACGTTACTCGCTTTTAAGGTGGTCGAGATCTTCCTCGATCTCATCCGCCTGGCCTGGGGCAAGGCAAGTGGTGAAAATTCGATATACTGCGTTGTGGTTGGTTGGGACGCTGCGTGCATTCAGCCACTCCGCGATTTCACGAAAGCTGAAGCCCTTCTTTCGCAGCGTGGCAATCACCGTCGCGTAACTCTTGAGGTCGCTGTGGCCGATTTCCATATGCGCCTCGCTCAGCAGGTCGTTCGGTTCGGGGAAAGGGGAATGTGAATTCGTAACGCCCTGCTTGGGCCCGCGGTTCGTCTTGGTATTTCTCGATTTGTTCATCGCTGAAACATAAGAAACAAAACGAACAAAAACAACAAAGTAAACGCATCTTAGTTCGAAGCCTATTGGCCGGCTTTTCTCTGCTGATTTTCGCTCCGTTGCCATAATAACTATAAAGTTGCGAATATCATGTTGACGGGCTTTGAGATTTGTGAAGTATGCTCCCAGATCTTCGAATCATGATTAAACGAAACAAAAATAAGTTTACAATCGAGCAAATCGGCGGATTTGTGACAATCCATGTGGCATTGCCTCCTAAGCTGCTGAAGTGGGTTGTCACAGCTGCACGGAAGGAAGGGCATCGTGACGTGTCACTTGTCGTTCGTCGTGCTTTGGAGCGCCTGACGGACTCTGGATCGGCGTCTCTTTTGCTGCTTGCTGGTGTATAGGTAGGCTTGCGCGCCTTGGTCGTTCGCAATTTGCAACAGCGTCCTCCGCAGGCAAAACCCAAACCACTGAACCGGTCCGGTCAGCATATTTGCTGCAAAAACCGGTATCATCAGTAAACCCAGCCGTATCTGGCCGGCTCCTTGTTGCAAGTTCGCATCCACAAGTCCCGAATCCAGTCTGGTGCGGCGGTCAGCAAATCCAACATCGGGACAGGAGGGTGTCCGCCTCGGCTCTTCATGCGGGTCAACAAACCATGCATCACCATTAGGCGCTCCAAAAGTGCTCGGGCATTGGTACCAGTATCCTCGATCACGATATCGCTCAGCCGCAGCCACCAACGCTTTGGCGCATGTAGATGACCTGAGGCTGTAAGCAGCCGTACGCCCTTCAGTGTTTTATCCCGCCAGCGGTCCTTCATGTCTCGCACGACATAGCGCACCACGTAGCAAATGGATCGCTGGCGTGCCTCTCCCGACACCATGTCGAAACTCATTCGTCCGAGACCGCATTTCGCAGCGCCAGCATTGAGTATGCGCGCGGGAATGTAGCGATCGAGCAGAGCATGGATGTGCCAACCGTGTCCCTTGGGATGCTTTTGAAGTACCCGAATGCTCTTGAGGTCGGGGAAGTGGTGCCTGCGTAGCCATTTGATCAAAGCCGTCCACCGCTCCGAAATCACCCTTGGGTTCTGCATCTCCTCGCGCAGGGTTGCGGTGACAAAGTTCAATCGCGGCCAGTCCTTAACAGACCGCTCCACGCGCCATTGCTGCTCATCGGTCCGCAGTCTCATTGCGTGTCCGCCTCTGTTTGGGAATTTTGTTCCCTATTATAACAAGGTAAGCGGGAGCGCTGGGCCGCTCGCTTCGCGAGCGACCCAGCATCTCCCGTTGCACCTCCTATGTGCTCGAGGGCAATGATGCGGATTGCTTGGCGGATAGCCGGCGACAGTTGAGGCCAGTGATAAGCCACCTCGATCAGCGTCAGGTCAACATTTGCCGCATTTTGTGCGTGTAATGGTGAGTCGCCTTTTATAAGTCCTTCTTCTTCAACCAGCGTTTCACAGGTTCGAACCCTGTGTCCCGCACCATTCTTTTCTCCATGAATACCATCGAAGCAATCAAGGCGCGCCGCGCCATCAAGGATTACGAGGCAAGCCACAAGATGTCCGCCGACGAGGAGCGGCACTTGCTTGAGCTGGCCATGCTCTCACCGACGGCGTTCAACATCCAGAACTGGCGCTTTGTTGTCGTGCGAGATCCGGAAATCCGCAAACAGATCCGCGCTGTGGCTTGGGATCAGGCGCAGGTGACCGATGCCTCGTTGCTCGTGGTGCTGTGCGCCAATCTCCAAGCTTGGGCCCAGGACCCTGCACGCTACTGGCGGAACGCCCCGCAACCTGTGCAGGACTTCCTCGTTCCGGCCATCGGCCAATATTACGAGGACAAACCCCAGGTGCAGCGCGACGAAGCCATGCGCTCGTGCGGGTTGGCCGGGCAAACCATCATGCTTGCCGCGAAGGCGATGGGCTACGATTCCTGTCCTATGGACGGCTTTGACTACGAGGCGGTGGGCAAGATTCTCAAGCTTCCCCAGGATCACGTCATTTCCTTCATGATCACGGTCGGGAAAAAGGCGCAGGATGTGTGGCCGCGGCCCGGCCAACTCGCCTACGATCAGGTCGTGGTCGAAGACACGTTCTAGAGGGGCGGTGCCTCAAGCGGGTATGAGTTGCCGGTTTTTCCATTTGCTTGCCACGCGGCTTATTTCCGGCCGCTTCTTTGTTGTTTGCTGCGTGTTGGCAACCTGCGGCTGCGCCACGAAATCCGTCTGGCATCCCGACGAAAGCGAAGCCGCGCGCCAAAGTCGTCTGACCCGGGGTTGTATTTTTTACTTCGACGGCGCGGGTGGCGGCACCGCGCGGGAGAACTATGCCGGTGGTGTTATGCGGGGACTGCGGGATGCGGGTTATCCCGGGGAGGCGGAGATGATGGCATGGGAGACGGGCCACGGATTGTTTGCCGACGAAGTCGCCAGCGTCTCTTACAAGCGAGCGAAGGCGGTTCGCGACGCAAAACGGATCCTTGCCTACCGCCGGGCTCATCCCGAGGCCCCTGCCTCGCTGCTGGGTTTCTCCGCCGGCACGGCGGAAGCTGTCTTCGCCTTGGAGTGCCTCGACGAACTGGAAAGCGTCAACCATGTCGTCCTGCTGGGCGCTGCGATCAGTCGCGACTACGACATGACAGAAGCTCTCAAACGGGTGAGGGGCAGGCTCTACATCATCACCTCCACGCACGATCGCATGCTCGGGATTGCCATGCCTTTTGCCGGGACGGCTGACCGCAAGTTCCACGACCCCGGTGCGGGCCTCCGGGGTTTTGTCCTGCCGCGGGGAGCTTCCTCCGCCACGCGCAAGCTTTACGCGGAAAAGATCGTGACGATTCCCTACGAGAAAGAGTTCAGGAAAGACAAAGACAGGGGCCTGCACTTCGACAACGTGAAAGAGGGGTTCATCCGCGACTTTGTCGCGCCTCTCCTTATGGGCAGCGCGGGGGAATCGCGCGAATAAAGAAGATCGTATCCCCGAGGCTTTTGCGGCACGTTGGGCCGCCTATGGAACCGACGGTCCGCAAACGCGAAATTTTCGGTTGGTGCTGCTACGATTTCGCCAACTCCGCGTTCATTACCGTCGTCATCACGGTCATTTTCGGTCCCTATTTCACCGGGGTGATCGCTGCGGGGAACACCGCGGCCAACACGCTCTGGAGCGGAATTCTGGCTGTTTCGCAAGCCATCGTGATCGTGTTCGGTCCGGCTCTCGGGATCATGGCCGACATGAGCGCGACCAAGAAAAAGTTTCTGCTCTGCATGATGTGGATCTGTGCTTCGTCGACCGCGTTGCTCTTTTTCACCGGACCCGGAACGATCTGGCTTGCCGCGGCATTGGTTGTCGCGGCCTATGCGGCGTTTTCTTTCGGGGAAAACTTCTGCGCGAGTTTCCTCAGCGAGTTGAGCACACCCGAGAACGTCGGGCGGGTCTCGGGCTACGGGTGGAGTTTCGGCTACTTCGGCGGACTGGCCGCACTCGGTCTCGCCCTCGCCGTCATCGGGCTTTCCGGAAA
>JBEDBL010000172.1:0-5941 GCA_041177245.1 Verrucomicrobiota bacterium | reverse complement strand
TCTTCATCGGAATAGCAGGCTATTTGGCCTATGAGCGCGCAAACACACCCACACCCACACCCACGCCCACACCGACACCCACACCCTCCCCAACCCCCGCTGCGCGCCTTGCACCAGAAGGAACTTTATACGTATGCGAACGCTTTAGCGTGCCGATTGATGGAGGCATCCACGGATTCCCTGTCGGAAAAGCGGTTCGCATGGTCAGCAAGGAGGGAGATCAAGTCACGGTTGCTGAAGGGGACGTGCAAGCCACCGTGCATGAAAGTAAACTTACCAATGACTTGGATGTGGTGGACAAATTACGAGCCAGAATAGCAAGTGAACAAACCTCCGCGACTGATGGCATCCAATCAGCACCGACCGCTTCAGAATCATCAACGCCCAACCCAACGCCCACAGACCAACAAAGGCGGCTAGCCGCTCTCAAGAAGAGCTACGCTCAAAAGAAATACAATTTTGAGAGACTACAGATTCAGATCGACCACTTCGGTGCGGATACCGGTTCCAAGGGTGGGACAGTCGCCCCTGTGCAAATGCGCAACGCGAAAGACAAGTTGGAGCGTGAACTAGAACTACTTGATTTAGAGATTCAAAGACAAGAATCGGATTTCTAGACTCAGACCCGGCGACTGAGCGGGCAAAGATTAGGCGACCGGCACGCCCGCCTGCGAATGAGGAGCGAGCGGCGCGAGGTCGAGCGTCTCGAGCAGGTCGAGGTCCTCGTTTTCTTCGGGGTTCGGTGTGGTAAGGAGTTTGTCCCCGTAGAAAATCGAGTTGGCCCCGGCGAAGAGACAGAGGGCTTGGCCTTCTTTGGTCAAAGACGTCCGCCCGGCGGAAAGACGGATTTTCGAGAGCGGTAGAACGATGCGCGCCGTGGCGATCAGGCGGACTAATTCGAAAATCTCGACCGGTTGCGCGTTTTCCAGCGGCGTGCCTTCAATGGCAACGAGGCAATTGATCGGCACACTCTCCGGCGGCGGATCAAAGCCGACAAGCACCTCGAGCATGCGTAGGCGGTCCTTGACCGACTCACCCATGCCGAGAATGCCGCCGCAGCAGACCTGCATGCCGGCGCGCTGCACGGACCCGATGGTGTTGAGACGGTCTTGAAATGTGTGGGTCGTGACGATCTCGGGATAATACTCCGGCGAGGTGTCGATGTTGTGGTTGTAGGCCGTCACCCCCGCTTCCTTGAGTTGGCGCGCCTCGTCATCGTTGAGTTGCCCGAGAGTGACGCAGACTTCCATACCGAGCTTGCTCACTTCGCGGACGGTCTGGAGCACGGATTCGAAACGGCGGTCGCCGGAGCGCACCCCCTTCCACGCTGCCCCCATGCAAAAACGCGTCGAGCCGTTCGCTTTCGCCGCGTGGGCATGCGGGAGGATTTCCTCCGTTGTCATGAGCGGCTCGGGTTTGAGTCCGGTGTTGTGGTGCGCGCTTTGGGAGCAATACCCGCAATCCTCGCTGCAGGCCCCCGTCTTGATGCTGAGCAGCGTGCAAAGTTGCACCTCGCGTCCGGGCCAGTGTTTCTTGTGAACGGCGCGCGCCTCGGTCAGTAGATCGAAAAACGGCCGGTCGTAGATTTCCTGCAGTCGGGCGAACGTCTCTTTCACTGCGCGCGAGCGTAAATGCGCGACGGGCCAAGTCAAACGCATTGCACGCCTTCGGCGCGCAGCGCGGCGAGCAGGTCACCGTGAGCATCGGGATCGTAACGGAAGGCGCGCAATCCCGCGCCGCGCGCTGCCTCGACGTTGGCCGCGAGGTCGTCGAGATAGATCGTGGCCTGCGGATCGACGCCGAATTGCCGGATGGCCAGCTCGAAAATTTCCCGCTCCGGCTTGGCCATGCCCGCACGATAGGAATAAACGCCGTCGGCGAATTTTTCGAAGACCGCATATTGGCGGAGCAAGTAGTCGTGATGCAGACAATTGGTGTTCGAAAGAAGATACAGCGGATACGAGGCGTGGAGTTTCTCCACCAACTCCCACATCAGACGGTTCGGCTCGAAGATTTCCTGCCATGCGCGCGCCACGGATTCATCGTCGGCGTTGTGGCGCAGGATGACGCGCAACTGACCGAGGAAAGCAGCACGGTCGACCTCCCCGCGTTCGTAGCGCGCGGCAAGTTGCTCCATCTCGGAGCGGTCTGAAACATCAGCACCCAAGGAAGAGAGCGACGCGACCGCGCGCATGTGGTCAAAGCGCACCAACACGTTACCGATGTCGAAGATGAAGGCTTCGGTCTTCACCGGCTGATGAAGTGGTCGTATCCGCGCGCCACGCCGATGCCATCGGAAATACCGCGCTTGGCCAGATACCCGATGCGAGTGAGTGACAAAGCCGGAAACTTGCGCTTCCAGTCCTTTTCGAGACGCACTGCTTTCGCCACGGGCACTGCGAACAACAATTCGAAGTCCTCGCCGTCGGACAAGGCTGCGCCCAACGAAGCACCGCGACGCCGCGGCACGACGGACGGTTGGACAACAAAGCCCGTCCCGCTTGCTGCAGCCAACCGTGGCAGATCGGCCGCCAAACCGTCGCTCAGATCCATCATCGCGGACGGACGGACATTCCCCGCCAACCACCGGGCCTCGCTCAGGCGCGGACGGAAACGCAAGTGCCAGCCAGAACGCAGCGATCCGCCTAGGACACCGGTCACGTAGAGAAGATCGCCGACCCGGCCACCGCCGCGCGCGACAAACTGGCGCCGCGACACGGTGCCGGTCATGGCCACGTTGATAACATCGGAGCCATCGGTGCGGGCCAACTCGCCGCCGACGACATGAAACCCGAATTCGCGCCCGGCTTTTTCGATGCCGCGATAGAGCCCGTCGAGCCAACGCCCGGTCTGTTGTTCGCGCACCACGCATGTGATCAGCGCATGTTGCGGTGTCCCCCCGCAGGCCGCGATATCGCTCACCGCACGGCAGGCCGCTTTCCAACCGACCGACGACGGCGGGTCGGACGGGCGAAAATGGCGCTCCTCCACCACGCAATCGGTCTTGAGAAGCAGAAGCTTGCCCCTCGGCGCCTCCACCGCGGCGCAATCGTCGCCGATCCCCGCCACGGCCGGGGCACGGCGCAAGGTGCTGCGCAATCTTGCAATGATCGCTTCTTCGGAGTTCGCGCTCACATCAAATACAGGATACCGACAATCGACACGGCATTGAAGACCGAGTGCATGAGCACAGGAACGAGGAGCGATCCGGTTTTTTCGTAGGCCAAGGTCAGACACAGGGCCAAGGTGAACAGCGCAGGCACCGAGGCCGCATGCCCGTGCAAGAGAGCGAAGAGACCCGCGCACACTACGGCGGAAACGAACGGACCGACATAGCGTTTCCCGACAGGATAAAGGTATCCGCGAAAAATGGTCTCCTCGGCGAGCGGAGCAACTGCCACGGCCATGGCGAGGACTGCGATGCGGTCGCGCGGCGATTCGGCGCTTTGCAGGAATTCGACGACATCCTGCGGCGTCACATGACCGCCGGAGAAGCCGTAGACCATTGCTTGGACCAGCATGAGCAAAGGATACGCCGCGAGCAACGAGAGCAGGGCACGACCCAGAGCACCGCCGAAACCCGGCGAATTCCAGCCGAAGACCCGCGTGAGGGGAATCCCGCGATAAACGAGGACACCGAGGATGAAAACGACGACGGATGCGTACGTCATCGCACCGCCGACGATGTGGCGGAATTCGATGGCCCGGTCGCCCTCGGAAGCCATCGCGTCGCGTCCGAGTGCACCCAACCACACGGCAAGCACGATGGCGACGGCGGCATCGATTTTTCCAATCCAGGCGGTTCCCACCGCCCCACCGCCGCGCGCGAAAACGCGCCGCGCAAGGGGCAGATAAAAGCGCAGCCCGGCCGCGGTGAAAACAACCAACGCGGCGAGCGCGAGCCAGGCGGAGATGCCGCTTACCACGCGTAGTATTCGGGGAGGAGGTAAGCGCGGCCCGGTTGGAGCCGGAAAGCGGGCATGGCTCCTAGCTGCAACTCGACCTTGGAATTCGCGCCCGCTCCAAGGTAACGGAGCACACGGCCGAAGTTGAGCCCCGGCTCGTAGCGGATGACTCCGGCACCGGGTGCGCCGGAAATTTCGCGCGCCTTGGCGTAGGCGTCCTCGATATAGCCGAGTTGATCGACCAAGCCCGCATCCTTGGCATCCTTGCCCGTGAGGATGCGTCCGTCGGCCAGACCGTCGCGCAACTCGCCCGCCGGCAACTTGCGAGCATTGGCCACGATGTCGAGGAAACGCCCGTAAACTTGCTGCACCATACCTTCGACATAAGCCTGTTCCTCGGGCGTGATCGGACGCGTGCCGCTGAGCATGTCCTTGAACTTCCCGCTTTTGAAGACGACGGCATCGAGGCCGACTTTGTCGAAGAGTTGCTCGTAATTGAGCGATTGGATGATCACGCCGATGCTGCCGGTGAAGGAAGTCGGATTGGCCACGATCCAGTCGGACGCGCAGGCCAGATAGTAGGCACCCGAAGCACCGAGCGAGCTGATGGAAACAACGACCGGCTTCTTCGCGCGGACCTTCAGGACTTCATTGTAGATGATGTCCGAGGCGGTGACTTCACCGCCCGGCGAATCCACGGCCAGAACGACCGCTTTGATCTCGTCGTCCTCCGCCGCCGCGCGCAGCGCTTTCTTGATGTCGTCGACCATCGACGTGCCCCACTCGTTTTGTTCCTGCGTGTGGATGACTCCCTGGACGGGAACAACAGCGATCTTGCCGCCGCCTGACTCACCGTCCTCGAGCGGGGTTTCCTTCATGGAGGATCGCCAACCCGAAGTCGCCACGCTTTCCGCCTCGCCCGCCCCGAGCAGGGCCACGAGGACGAGGTTGAAAAAGACGCTCGCGCACAATGCGAGGAAAAGGAAGAGAAGCGCGCAGCCCGTCTTTTTCATGAGCCGCCAAGATGGACGAGCTTTGCCCCCGACTCAAGCAAGCAGAAGGCGGGCGGCTTGCCTTCGGCCGTGAAAGGGCTTAATTCGCCCTTAAGCATGCATCCGCAAAAAGAGGCTCTGGTGAGGTTGCTCGCCGACGATGACGAGCAAACGGTGCGCATGGTCAAAGAAAGCCTCGCCGGGGAAGGCGCGGCCGGACTGGACGATTTGCGCGACCTCGCGGGGTGCGACAACCCCCTCGCCGCGCTGCACGCGCGCGACGTCGTGCACGAGGTCGTTCAGCGCGAGGCGCTGGAAAAATTCGAGGGCCTGTGCCCGACATTCGGCGACGGATCCGATCTCGAAGAGGCTTGCTGGGTGCTTTCCGCCGCGCTGCTGCGGGGATTCGAGGCTGCGCCGTATCGCCAGCGCCTCGATGCCTGGGGCGCGGAATTGAAGCGGCGCCTGCGCAGAGCGTCCGGCGACCGACACCGCGCGGACATCATCGCCGACTTCCTCGGCAGCGAACTCGTTTTCGCGGGCAACACCGACGATTATTACAACGAGCGCAATTCCCTGCTGCCTTGCGTGCTCGATTCGCGCAAGGGCATCCCGATCAGCCTGACTCTCGTCTACATGCTTGTCGGACAGCGGGCCGGCGCGAAAATCGAAGGCGTGAATCTTCCCGGACATTTTCTCGCTCGGCACGGTGCTGTTCTTTTCGATCCGTTCCACCAAGGGCGTGTGCTCACGCGCCGCGATTGCGTGGAAATCCTGCGCCGCCAGAATCAGAAGCTCGAAGAATGGCACCTGGCCGCCGCAGGGACCCGACAGATGCTCACCCGCATCCTCGCCAACCTCCTCTATGTTTATCACCGGCAGGGAAAGACCACCCTCTACGCCCGAGTCAAACTTTGGAGCAACCTCCTCTGCCGCGGCTGATGCAGGCGGAGATCATCAACACCGGTTCCGAGTTGTTGCTCGGCTTGGTGCAGAACACGCACCTCGGCTGGATTGCCGGCGAAATCTCCCCGCTCGGCATCA
>JBEDBL010000171.1:0-5945 GCA_041177245.1 Verrucomicrobiota bacterium | reverse complement strand
TCTCGGCGCAGAGAGGCGTGAATTGACGGATACGATTGGCGAGGAAATCGGATGCATGCGCGTCGGTCGCCGCTTCGGCCCAGTCGCGGCGGTAGAGTTCCTTGTTTTCCGTCCGGCCCGTGATGCGGTGGTATTTCATTCCGGTGAACTTGCGCTGGCCGTCCCCGCCCAGAAACGGCCGCAGGTAATCGGCCCCAAGGTCATATCCGATGTCGCGGTAGAAATCGCGGTAAGCCGGATCACCCGGATATCCCTCCTCCGCGCTCCACACCTGCCGACTCGAGTCGCGGTCGCGCGCGAAGACGGCCGGACCCTCCGGCGTGTAGCAGGGCGCGTAAATGGCGAAGTGCGGTTGGGGTTTGCCGAACATCAGACCGTGGGCGTCGAGCACGAACCACTTTAGGTCAGCCTCGCGCAAAAATTTTTCCACACCGGGAAAGTAAGCGCACTCAGGCAGCCATATCCCCGCCGGTGCGCGTCCGAAGCAAGATTTGTGGTAGTCGCACGCGGTTTTGATCTGGGCCCGCACCGATTCGGGATGCTCGGCCATGAGCGGAAGGAATCCGTGCGTCGCCGCGCAGGTGATGATTTCCAGAAAACCCGCGTCTTGTAGCGCACGGAACGCGGGTATCAGCCTGCGGCGTCGGGCTTCGAAGTAGTCGTGCGCGGCGAGAAACCGACCCAGGTAAAACCGCGCCAGTTCATTGCGTTCGCGGTCGCCAGATGTTCGTCGCACCTCGCTCTCCGCCAAAGCGACCGAACGTTCGATGTGCCGCCCCGCACGCTCCTGCAACAGCGGATCCTCCATCATCGCACACAAGGTCGGTGTCACCGACATAGCCAGACGGACGGGCGCACCCTCCTCGACAAGCCGCTCGAATACGCGCAGCAGCGGAATGTAGGTCTCGACGATGGCCTCGTAGAACCAGTCCTCCTCGAGGAAGTCGGCATGTTCGGGATGACGCACATAAGGCAGATGCGCGTGCAGCAAGAGGACAAACCTGCCTTTTCTCATGGGCGTCCTAACATCGTCAGAGGCTTAACCTGCGGCAAGGACCGCTTTCTCCGGCGAACGGCAAAAAACGGATTGGCCTGCGCGGGTTTTGGCGTTTTGTTTGGTCCCATGCGAAAATGGCGCGCCTTTCTCATTATCGCATCTCTCGGCGTGCTAGCTGCCGGAGCTTGGTGGATCCGTGGTTGGTCGGAAAAAGCCTCGCCCCTCCCGCCGCAGGGCGGACTTTGGTTTCCGACGACCGTCTTGAACGATGTGCCGCATTTTGCGCAGAACGACCCGTGCTGGTCGGAAGACAAACTCGCCAGCACTCCCGGAACCCTGGGGCAGGAAGGATGCGCTGTCGCCTCTGCGGCCATGGTGCTCGCCTCTTACGGTGCCGACCTGGACCCGGGACGGCTTAACGCGCACTTGCGCGACAACGGCGGTTTCACCGAGCGCGGATGGCTCTACTGGGAGAAGGCGTGCGCTTATCCTCCCGCCGTGGCCGAACACGTCTACGAGGACGACCCCTCCCACTTTCTCATCGACTGGAATCTGCTGTGCGGCAACCCGGTCATCGTGCGCCTGAGATACCCCAGCGGCACAACCCACTTCGTTGTCATCGTGGGAAAATCGGGTTTCGAATACCTCATCCGAGACCCGGGCGACGGCTACCGGAAGGGTGTTTATTTTCTCTCCGAGTTCGGCAGTTCGATCGAAGCCCTGCGTTTCTACGAGAAACTCGCGGCCACCAACGGCTGAGCTTGCCTCGGGCACTGCTTCATCCGAATTTGCTTCCGATGCAAAGGCTCCTGTTTTTCGCGGTTGCGGCGGTTTTGTTGTACGCCGCACCCGCGCGCGCCCAGCAGGAGATCAAGGCGCCTTTCGGAATGGAGTGGGGTGAAACCATCGACCGCATCAAGGAAGTGATCGGCAAGGCCAAGGCCAAGGTGGTGGAGGAGAAAGTGACGGGCCAAAGGGACTTGCTCGTCGTCGAAGGCATCGTGCAGGAGGGCTTGAAACGCACGCTTTTTTATTTTGCCGAAGGCGGTCTGAACGAGGTCGAACTGCAATATGACCGCGAGGGTTGGGACGAGGCGCGCGTTTCTTCCTGGGTCACGACAATCAAACAGCAGGCGGACAAAAAATACGGCATGGGGCGGATATTCGCCGACGACCGCGGGGAGAAAGACGGCATAAAACACACGCTTCGCGCGTGGATCTGGGTGCAGAATTTCGTTTCGCTGCGTCTGGTGCACTACACCGCGCAGGCGGACGACAAAAGCATGCGCCGCGTCAGCCTGCATTACTGCCAGGAATAGCGGCGGTCAGAACATTTCGTCGGCGAATTTTTTCGGGTCGAAGCGGGCAAAATCCGTTTCTTTCTCGCCCGTTCCGACAAAGCGCACCGGAACGTCGAGTTCCTGTTGCAGGGCAACGGCCATCCCGCCGCGACCACTGCCGTCGAGTTTGGTGAGGATCGCGCCGGTCAGGCCGCAGGCCTGCTTGAACTGCCGCGCCTGCTCGAGCGCGTTCGTTCCCGTCGTCGCGTCGAGCACGATGAGGATCTCGTGCGGGCTGGACGGATCTTTCTTGGCCAGCACCCGCTTCATTTTGGCCAATTCCTGCATGAGATTGTGCTTCGTGTGCAGTCGCCCGGCCGTGTCGCAAAGCAGGAATTCCATTTTGTCGCGCGCAGCGGCCTCCATCGCGTCGTGGCATACGGACGCCGGATCGCCCTGATAGGCCCCGCGAACCACCGGAACACCCAGCCTCTCACCCCAGGCGGCGAGTTGCTCGATCGCCGCCGCGCGGAAGGTATCGCCCGCCGCCATGATCACCGAACGCCCCTCGCGGCGCAGGAGGGCAGCGAGTTTCGCGATGGAAGTGGTCTTTCCTGTTCCGTTCACTCCCACCACGAGGACGACCCTCGTCGCGCCGGGCACCGGCAGGAGCGGAGGAAGAGGCGGCGGAAGCATCGCGGTCAAACGCTTCCGTGCTTCGCGCTCGATTTCGTCGGCCGTGGCGGAAAAACCCGTCTCGGCACGCAGAGCACCGACAAGCTCCATGGTCACTTTCACCCCGAGGTCGGACTGCAAAAGAAGCGATTCTAGTTCGTCCCAATCGACGGGGCGTCCGCGGAACCGCTCGGCGATGGCGCGAAGAAATCCCGCGGCCATGCTCAAGCTGTGGCGCGGGGATCGCGCCCGATTTCCTTGCGCACGCGATCGAGAACCCCGTTGGCGAATCGCGCCGACTCGGCAGAAGCGAGGCTGCGCGCAATCTCGATCGCCTCGTTGATCGTCACCGCGGCGGGAATGTCGGGATGCGAGAGCATCTCCGCCACCGCGACACGCAGGATGGCGCGGTCCACCGCACCGAGTCGCTTGAGATCCCAGTTCTGCAGGGCACCAGCGAGAAGACGGTCGATCTCATCCAGACGGGAGCCGGAATGCTCGAGTAGACTTTTGGCGAACGCTCCGAGTTCGGCATCGTCCTGCGGCGGTTTTTCGTTGCCGCCCAAGGCCCCCCGCATTTCGCGCCCGTAAAGGTGCTGGACTGCCTGGACTCGGGCTTGGCGCCGGTTTTCTTTGGATCCCTCGGCCCCGCTCATTTGATGCCCGTCCGGCGCGAGGTGTTGGTTTGCAATTGCTGTTTTGTGCGCAGCACGGCAAAGGCCGCGCGCGCCGCCTCGACGCCGCGGTTAAATTCTTTGCCGAGGCAACGCTCGCGCGCCTCGTCTTCGTTGGCGACGAGCAGGACCTCGTGGATGACCGGCACCGCGTGCTTCAGCGCGACCTGCTGCAGCGCGTTGGCTACGCTTTCCGCAATCAACTCCGCGTGCTTGGTTTTTCCCTGGAGGACAAGACCGAGGGTGATGATGACATCGTGGATTTTGAGGGCCGCCACCATTTCGGCCACCACGGGAATCTCGAAGGATCCCGGCGCGCTGAACATTTCGATCGAACTCCTCTCCTCGATGAGATAGATCTCGCGGCACGCGTTGTTGACCAAACCTTGCACGAATTCGGGGTTGTATTGGCTCGCTACGATAGCGAATCGCGCGGAATTGACGCTGTCGAATTTCGGCGGTCTGGTCGGCAGTCTGGTGGACATAGCTTGTTGTCGCAGAGGTTTGCGGAGGGGCGCAATCAGAGAAAGTGCCCCATCTTGCGCTTTTTGGTGCTCAGGTAGCGCGCGTTCTGCGCGTGGGGCTTCGATTTGATCGCCACGCGCGCGACGATTTCCAGACCGTGGCCGGAAAGACCGACCATCTTGCGGGGATTGTTGGTCAAGAGCCGTATCTTCCGCACGCCGAGATCGGAAAGAATCTGCGCCCCCAGGCCGTATTCGCGCAAATCCATCGGAAAACCGAGTCGCTTGTTCGCCTCGACCGTATCCAAGCCCGCTTCCTGCAATTTGTACGCGTGGATTTTGGCCGGCAGGCCGATGCCCCTTCCCTCCTGCCTCATGTAAACAAGGACGCCGTTGCCATGCTCGGAGATCTGTCGCATCGCCCGGTGCAGTTGCGAACCGCAATCGCAGCGGCGGGAGCCGAACACATCGCCGGTGAGACATTCGCTGTGAACGCGGACCAGCACGGGTTGCTTCGGATCGATTTCGCCGCGGACCAAAGCGAGATGATGGGCGCCGTCGGTCAAGGAGCGGTAGAGATAAAGGTCGAAGTCCCCGAATTCGGTGGGAAGGTGCACGCATTGCTCGCGCTGCACGAGCTTCTCGCGGCGGCGGCGGTAGGCGATCAGATCGCGGATACTGCACATCTTGAGTTTGTGGCGTCGGCGGAAAACTTGCAGGTCGGGCAAACGGGCCATCGACCCATCCTCCTTCAAGACCTCGCAAATCACGCCCGTCGCATCCAATCCGGCAAGGCGGGCAAGATCCACAGCCGCCTCCGTGTGTCCCGCGCGCTGCAGGACACCCCCCTCTTTTGCCTGCAATGGAAACACGTGCCCGGGTTGCGTCAGATCGGATGGGGAAGATTTCGCGGAGGCCAAAGTTTTGATGGTGCGCGCCCGGTCGCGTGCACTGATGCCGGTGGTCACCCCCTTCGCCGCATCGACCGAAACCGTGAAATCGGTCCTATGGATTTCGCGGTTGTGCGCCACCATGCGCTGCAGACCCAGTTGTTTCGCCCGCGACTCGGCAAGCGGGACACAGATGAGACCCCTGCCGTTCTTGGCCATGAAGTTGACCGCCTCGGGCGTCACTTTGGACGCCGCCATGACCAGATCGCCCTCGTTCTCGCGCTCGGCGTCATCGGTCACGATAACCATGCGGCCGACCTTGATATCTTTGATCACGGCCTCGATGGGATCGAAAATCGGCTTCTTCACGACCTTCCAGTAAAGCAGCGCGGGGCCCGCGGGGCAATGGTCGGACGGGCGAGGGCTTGGAATTCCGTGCCGCGCACACTAGCATCGGAGGCTTCTTCACCATGCGCCCATTAGCCCTGATTACCACCCTCGTCCTTGCTTTGCTTCTTCCATCGTCTGTCCAAGCAGCCGGGAGCTACATCATCGTCGACGACGAAACCGGGCATATTCTCGACTCCTCCGAAGCCAACGAGAAAAGACAAATCGCCAGCCTGACCAAGATAGCCGCCGCCATGGTGGTCTACGACTGGGCTGCAGCGACCAATTCCTCCCTCGCCGCCGAAGTCGAAGTTCCCTCGGGGATCATCAATATTGGCGGAGTCAACGCATGCGGACTTCAACCGGGCGACCGCGTCTCGTTGCGCGATTTGATCTACGCCGCCCTGATGCAGTCGGACAACCACGCCGCCTACACCTTGGCATGCAATGTCGGCGCCCGGCTTCCGAACAACGCCAAACTTGACCCGGCAGGCAATTTCACCGCGCACATGAACGCGCTCGCGCGCAAACTGCGCATGAAGCGGACCCTGTTTCTCAATCCGCATGGGATCGACAAC
>JBEDBL010000170.1:0-5955 GCA_041177245.1 Verrucomicrobiota bacterium | reverse complement strand
GCTCTCCGCTGCCGACAAACAGCAAATGCCACGGCTGTGCCGACTCTTCCTTGTCTTTCAAATTGTCAAAATGACCCCTGTCAAAATGTGCTCGCGCAGCGAGCACCACATCGAGCGGCCTCTTCTTTCCCACAAACTTTCCGCAAAACATCACCACCTTTGCCCCGAGCGGAATCCCCCATTCCTTCCGGATCATTTTCTGCCTATCTGTCAAATTATCAAAATGAGCCCTTTCAAAATGCGCGCTCCGCGCACCCGCCTCATTTGGTTTGCCCTCGGCTGTGCCTCGCGCTGTCTCGCAGACTCGGCTCTTGGTCTCTTGCTCTTTTAGTCCGCGAATTTTACCGCTCTCCCGCCGGAAAAATTCGTTATCCACACAGTAGGGCGCATCGATCAACTTCCGCTCCGGAATGCCATGCTTGCGGTAAAACCTCCGACTAGCCTGACCGATGGCCAGGAAGTAGTCCACCTTCGCGAAAAGACGGTGCAGCGCAAAATTGCGCACGAGTCCGAACAAGCCGCTTTTTTCCGCAATCTTGTCGCTCGTCTCCCCGCGCAGAAAAACCGGAATCCCCATTCGTTTCGCCGCATCGATTGCATCCCAGAATGGCTTGAACCGCCATCCTTCCACCCAAAGCGCAGTTGCGCCCGCCCCGCGGAGGGAATCGCCGATCGGCTTGGCCAGCGGAATCCCGTTGAATTTCCGAAGATCCCACTTGCCGACCAACTCGAGAAACCGGTGCGGGTATCCCGAAAGGAGATCAACATCCCAGGCGAAAGCTTTCCCAAAGTCCTTGTCCTCCGTGTGCCGCACCCCTTGGTCGGTGAGGAACCAAACTTCGAAATCCAGTCCGCCGCCAGTCTCCGCCGCCAGCGCTCGCCATAGCGGGGCTTGGTATTGGATGGGATGGGAAGTTAGTACGATCAACATAGCGGAGGGGAAAGGAGACAGGTGACAGTGGTCAGCAGCCAGCGTGTAAGAGAAAAGGCCCGGGATTTGCAATCATGGCACCTAGCATGCGGCCAACTTCCCTATTCACCTCCGCCAAGCTGGCGTGTTGAGCATCGGTGATGTAGCCGCAGTCCCTTGCAAAATCCAATGAAGTGTCGGTCTCGTTGCACTCACCATCGCAGTCTGTGAGTTTGCTTACGAAGTGTGCCTCGTAGCGCCGCTTGGCCCAAGCTTCACGCAAGTTTATTGACACCGATCTCGATGATCGCCGGATCTGCGAAGTCAGGGCATACCGCTCTTCAGAAGGAAAAGCCTTGCTGAGTTGAAACACGCCCATCGCTAAGGCATACGCCTTTTTATAAACCTCAAGTTCTTTTGCAGTTCGCACTGCCATAATCGCCAGTAGTCCCTTCTTCTCCTTGTTGATTGCTGCTTGATGTCTACTCCCCGTCTCCTGTCACCTGTCTCCTGGACTTTGTCCCCTGTTTCTTTTCCTCATCGCTGTCTCCTGTCACCCGATGCTCGTCACGAGCCCAGCTCGTGCAGCATCTCCTCATACGCCGCTCCATACCGCTCCCATGTGAACTCGCGCGACTTCAGTCTCGCCGCGGCAGACATGCCGCGTATCCGGTCACGGTTTGCGGAAAACCACCGCAACTGCTCCACCAGCGAATCCAAATCCCCCACCGGAAGTATGAAGCCTTCATTGCCTGGAGTGACCATATCCGGAGCGCCCGTGTGATGGGTGGCCAGAACGGGCAGGCCCGCCGACATCGCCTCGATCAGGGAAATTGCGAAGCCCTCGGAAAAACTGGGCAGCACATTGACGTCATGTTGCGGCAGAAAGACAGGCAAAGAATCCCGCGGAACAAATCCGGCATAACGCACGCTTTTGGAGTCTGGCAACAAACGCCGGTGTTCCTGCCGGATGCCGCCAGCCAGAACCAGTTCGGCATCGCGCAACCCGGCCTTCTCCCACGCCTCGAGCAAAAGCGGCAATCCCTTGCGGAGGGAGAGAAATCCGAGGAAGAGAAAACGCAAAGGCCTGTCTTCATCATCAACGCGTGCGGCGAAATCCGCGTTAGAGCGCTCGACACCGTAAGGATTGACCATGATTTTCGCTTCATCGACCTCTTGTTCGATGAGCGTGTTGCGGCAGTAACTGCTGCCCACCACGATCCGGAAGGCACGCTCGTGCTCCGAGCGCTCCGCTGCCAGCACGTGCTCGGGCCTTGGTCCTTCCCGTTCCGCCCAAGCGGGAAACCGGCGGGCTGCTTCCTCCATCATGCGCTGCTTGTGCAAGGGATGTGCAACAGTTTGTTCGAGAATGAAAGGTATGCCCGCGGTGCAAGCGCGCTCCGCCAAGATCCACGACGAAGTATCGAACCCCACCACGGCGCCCGCTCTCCGCAGACTCTTTTCGGACACGGCTTTCTGGAACGCTTCGTTGCGCTCGTGGAACACATCCTCGCCGCGGTACCCGCGACGCATTCGGGCCAAGCACCGGATTTCTAACAGGGGACGTGATCTGACTTTTCCGGCCGGCAAGCCGCGGCAAATCCTTCCTCCCAACTTGGCCCGGAAATTCGGGGGCAAAAGGCGGAGCCACGCGGCATCATCGCCGGTCGCCAAACAGGACCAGAACTCCGTGAGGAGACCGCGGCGATGCAACTCGGACGCCAAACGCGGTGCGTGTTGGGTTCCGGGATGCACGAGCAGCACGCCCTTTTTTTTGTCTTTTTCGGACTGGCTTGTTTGCATTTTTAGTGAGCTCTCGTTTTCGGAGCTACCGCCAGAAACAATTCGGAGCCCGCGAGATCGAGCAGGCGCGTGCCACGACGATCCCAGTGCCGAAGTTCGCCGGGATCGGCGGGCGTCGCTCCAAGGAGCAGCGCATGATCTCCATACCGGCGCAGACAAAATATTT
The DNA here is from genome assembly GCA_041177245.1 of Verrucomicrobiota bacterium. Lineage (GTDB taxonomy): Bacteria > Verrucomicrobiota > Verrucomicrobiia > Chthoniobacterales > JACTMZ01 > JACTMZ01. Next base: position 3,076 of record JBEDBL010000170.1, on the reverse strand, counting down.
CATCCAACAACTGCGGGTGCACCTCTCCCCATAAAAGGTGCCAGTTTTTCCCTGCCGCTTCACGGTAAGCCATCGACCCATTCGGTGTTACGTGTAGCATCACGCCCCCCTCTGCGAGACGCGCCTCGAGAAAGTCCAGATTCTGCGCCAGAGCGTCTACGTGCTCAAGAACGTGACTTGAAAAAACCAGATCGAAACGACCGTCAACCGCCTCCAAAGAGTCGACGGCATCGACCCCGAGTTTCTCGCGGGCATACCGGCATCTCGGACCCGACACCTCGAACGCCTGCACCGAATAACCCGCCTGCGAAAGTTGCCAAGCCCCGTAGCCCCAGGAGGAACCAAATTCCAGGACCCTCGCGTGGCGTGGCACGCCCAGGGCGTCGAACATGGCAATGAATCTGCTGTAGTCGCGTTCGGTGCCGGCGAACCTCCGCGATTTCAAATCCCACAGCGTTTCATCGTCCGGCATATACGTCGTGTAACCTTGGGCGTAATCGTCCTGGTAAAAACGGCGACTCTGCCGAGGAGGGGTGGTCGGCTGGCGGTAAAGCAGGTCGCAGGAACCGCAGCGCGCGAAAGTGAGCACGCCGCTCTTGCGATCGATGATCGCTGCAGGCTTGCCGCCGCAACTGGGGCAGAGAAGCGCAGCCCGCGAGAAAATGCGCCGGATGCAGCTTGTCAGAAAAAAACGCCACTTTTTCATTGCATGTCACTCGTCCTGCGTCCACACCTCGACACTCTCCGTGCATTTTCGCACATAGCCTCGGCCTCTCAGCAGACTGACAACGCGCTCTGTGGTGAATCGGTCCGCACCATTAGCGCCCTCGTGCAATTCAATGACAATCTTTCTGATGGAGCGGCCGAGGCAAGAGCCCGCACCCTCTAGAACCTGCAACGCGTGCCCCTCCACGTCGATCTTCAGCAGGTTTACGTCCCTGCCCTCCAAGCCGTTGAGCAAACGCTCCAACCGCACTACGGAGACGCTTTGCTTTCTCTCCCAGCGTCTCCTGACTGCTCCAAGATGCGAGGAGCCGGTGTTTGTCGAGGGATAAAGGTTGATATAGGACGCTTCTTCGCGGCCCGACAGCGCGCAGGGACAAAGTTGTATATTGTCGCACTGATTGTTGGCTGCATTGCGCAGAATGACGGGCCACAGTCGCTCTTGGGGCTCGCAGGCGAGAACACGGCCTGCTGGTCCGACAAGCTTTGCGGCTACCAGGGAAAACCAGCCTTCGTTGGCTCCTGCGTCGACAAAGACACCTCCGGGCTTCAGGAGTTTCGGCATTGCCCGGGTGAGTTCCGGCTCGTAAGTCCCGGCACCAAGGACGCGCTGCCCGAAGTTGCTTGCCGGATCGACCAACAGCTTCAGACCCTGCGCTTCCGTTTCGATCCGCCGCACACGAAGGAGCCATTTGCAAAAAACCGCCAGTTCCACAGGACGTAGCCGCGTCAACGACTCCCCCCGCCGCAACGCTCTTTCCTTGTTTTTCAAAATGTCATGGAAAGCAGAGAGCGAGCAAACTGAGATCGGCAGCTGGAGACCGGATGCCGGCTCTTCAAGCAGAACGATTCCCTCCGTTTTCTCTGCCGTTACCCGCAACCTTTTGCTTTTTGCCCATCACAGCGGGGAGGCCTTCCGCCGCTCACCTCTTCTTACCATCCCAATCTCTCGGTTTGTCGGCGCATTTACGCCCCGACCTGAAAAATTCGCGGAACGTCTTGCGGCTCACTGGTTGACGCTTTTTCCAATACTCCGGTGCATGTCTCACGAAATCCCACAGGCCAAGCATCCCCGACCAACGCTCGCGCTTGGTACCCTTGAGCCCCCAAGCGACGAGGTTCACGGCCTTCCCGGGAAGATAATATAGGACATCGGGAAACGGTGTACGCACCAGACCGAAGATCATGTCGTTTAGCGTTCCGGAGCGGTGCAACTCCGCCCAGTTGCGGTTTTTCGTCGTCTTGTCATGCCAGACATGAACCCCCGGCAAGAAACTCACGGTCCATCCCCGATCCATGAAGCGGATACAAAGGTCCTTTTCCTCCGCCCCATACCAACCCGGAAACTCGGCGTAGTATCCCGCCTCTTTGAGCATCCATCCCCGCAACATGAAACCGCAACCGATGAAGGTCATGGTCGGCTGCGGAGAACCGTGCGTAACCGGATTCGGCCGATCCGGCGATAGAATATCATATGCGATACCGGCGCAATCTGGAGTCCGTTCGATCTCGCGGACTCCCCTCTCCAACTCATCGTGGCCCATGAACCACCCGTCGTCGTCGATACTGCAAAAAATATCGCAGCCCGGCTCGCCCATCAACTGCACCCGCGCTTGGTTGCACGTCGTGCGGAAAGTCGGATGAATCCACCGCACTTGCGGAAACTGCCGCTTGATCTCCTCGGTTGCTTTGAGGACTTCTGGATCATCCGAGTCATCCCAGACAACGATCTCCTTCGGCTCATAAGTCTGCGCGAGGCAGGAGGACAGACACTTCGTCAGATATTCCGGGCGGTTTCTCGTCGTGAGGCCGATGCGGACGCGAAGCGGAGCAGACGCTTCGCGATTTTGGGATTTGGTCATTTTGAGATTTACCAGGCTTCAGACTCCGGATCGTGACTTTGTCACATTATCAAAATTAAACCTGTCACAATGGGCCCGCGCTTTACGCGCTCCAAACCCCCGCCAACTCGGCCACCCAACCCGCGCGTCGACTCTTTGCCAGCGCAAGCGTCACGAACGCGCGGTGCAGCAGTGACTTCCAGAACACCTCGAGAGCAGGCTTGCCCATTGCTTCGCTGGCAATGCGCTGCTGGTTGCGAATAGTCATGCGGCCCAACGCAAATCTGCGCGCTTTCACCCCGCTTTGAATAGATCGATGCTCGAACTCCGGTTCCGCCAAAAAATACATTTTTCCGCCCCGCTTTGAGGCTTCGCGCCAGATCCGGTGCGTCAGATGTGCATCTTCACCGAAACTGTAACCTTCAAAGTCCGGGAAGCCGTGGCGCTTGAATGCATCGGTCCTCATCCACAGCATGGTGGAGGGAAGCCAGTTTGTCTCGACGGGCGAAGCC
>JBEDBL010000169.1:0-6039 GCA_041177245.1 Verrucomicrobiota bacterium | reverse complement strand
ATTTTTTCCCTGGCACGGTTGTTCTCATTCTTTTGTTCACCGCGATCTTCTCGACAATTTCGGTGATCGAGGATCGCCGCGAAGGTTTCCTGCAGGGTGTGCTTGTGGCCCCGGTCGCGCCGGAAGCCATCGTTCTCGGAAAATTCCTCGGCGGGATGACTCTCGCTGCGGGGCAGGCGTTGCTTTTCTGTCTCGCTGCGCCTCTGGCCGGATTGCCTTTCGATATCGGGGTGTTCGTGCGGCTTGTGCCCGCGTTGCTTGTCGTCGGCTTCGGACTGGTCGGCTTGGGATTCCTCATCGCGTGGCCCTTGGATTCCACGCAGGGATTCCACGCGATCATGAACGTCTTCCTCATGCCGCTCTGGATGCTTTCGGGAGCGCTGTTTCCTGCCGCGCCCGATTCGTGGGTGCGCTACGCGGTCGCCGTCAATCCCGTCGCATACGGAACGGCCGCCATCCGCCGCGCGTTTTACGGTGATGCGGTGCAGCTTGCCTCGGTGCCGTCCTACACCGCGTCGATGGTTGTCTCGATCGTCTTTGCCGCCGTGATGTTTTTCCTCGCGGTGTGGATGGTGCGCCGCAAGCGGTCGATCGCCTGATCCCATGCGCCCGGCAGCCAAGGCCGCTTTTGTCCAGATCGTCGTTGCTGTCCTGGTTGCCGCGGCTGTTGTTTGGCTCGCGCAATCCGCGCCGTTTCTCGGCGCGGTCGAGGAAACCGAAAACGTTGTCCGGCAATGGGGCACGCTTAGCGTGGTTGTTTATCCACTGCTGGTCATGGCGGCCACGGTTCTGTTCCTACCCGGCGGCGTGCTGAGTTTGGGTGGTGGATTTTTTTTCGGTCTGTGGTGGGGAACGGTGCTGGTCCTCGCCGGAAATTTGCTCGGCGCCGCGGTCGCGTTCTGGGTCGGTCAAATGCTGGGCCGGGGCTTCGTGCGCGAAAAAATTCTCTGCGACGACCGTTGGGCGGCGCTCGACATCGCCATCTCGCGCCGCGGCCCGCGCATCATTTTTTTCAGCCAACTCAACCCGCTCTTTCCCACGAGCCTGTTCAACTACCTCTACGGCATCACCAAGGTGAGGTTCTGGACGTGCATGAAATGGGTGGCGCTGGGACGCCTGCCCGGAGTTTTCCTCTACTGCTACTTCGGCACGCTGGGCCAACTGGGCATCCGCATCCTGCGCGGCGAGTCGGTGCCCGGAACGATGGACTACGTGGTCTGGGGGGGCGGACTTGTCCTGACGATTTCTGTGGCCGCGATTTTGGGGCACACGGCAACCAAGGTCATCGAGGAATACCGGCGTCTTGCCCCCGAAGATACCGAGGCGGAGTGAGCCCGCGGGGTTGTTGCCGGGTTGTCGATCGGGTAGCTTGCGCCGCCTCTTCTTGGACTCCATGCATGTCCGTAGCCTGATCATTTTCCTGTTTGTGCTGTTCTTCGCCGGAGCACCGGCCGAAGCATCGTGGCAACTCCGCACGCTCGGCGGACGCGACTACGTTCCGCTTCCGCAGGTCGCTTCATTCTACAAGATGCGTGCCGTGCCACGGGGAGACGGCGGTATTTCGCTGGTGTCGGATACGAGGCGCATGGATTTCGCCGCCGGTTCGCGCGAGGCGCGCATCGACGGCGCTAAGCACTGGCTTTCCTTCCCCATCGTTGTTTTCGGCGGGCAGTTCTACCTCTCGCGCATGGATCTCTCCAAAACGGTGGACCCCGCCGTGCGGCCGCAGCAAATTCCGAAATTGCCGCCCGTGCGCGCGGTCCTGCTTGATCCAGGGCACGGCGGGCACGATCGCGGTGCGGCCAATCCTTTCGGCTCGGAGAAAAGCTACAACCTCGCCATCGCCTCGGAAGTCCAGCGGCGCCTCCGTGAGGCCGGGCTCCGCGCCGAATTGACGCGTGCCACCGATCGCTTCATTCCCTTGGAAGCGCGCCCCGCGATGGCGCGCAGGCTCGGAGATGGGACGATTTTCGTCAGCATCCATTGCAACGCCGCATCCAGCTATCCCTCTGCCGCGACGGGCTTCGAGATTTTCACCATGACGCCGCGCGGTGCTCCCAACAGCCACGATTCCTTCCTCACGCGGCGCAGCTTCTCGGCGGAAACCGGACACGTTTTCGACCATGCGAGCCAAGCTTTGGCCGGAGCGATTTACCACGCGATGCTCGGACGCGTCCCGCTTTTCGACCGGGGGATGAAGCGGGCGCGGTTTGCCGTGCTGCGCCGCGCTGTCACTCCCGCCGTTCTGGTCGAATGCGGATTCGTGACCAACCCGCGCGACGCGCGGTTGCTCAACGACGCAAAATGGCGCGCGCGTCTCGCCGACTCCATCGCCCGCGGTATCATCGAGTTTTGCAATCTCACGCGTGCGAAAAAGGCCCCGAAACTTCTCGCCGCTTACCGCAAGCAGGAGGCTGCCGCCTTGGCCGGAACGGAGTTCGAATACCGCCCCCTTGCCGGCATCGGTGCCGCCCTGCAAACGGGAGTGGGCGACGCCCGCGGTTGGCGGGTTCTGCTTCCAGTTCCGCTCGGTGAAGAAATGGTGCCTTTCAAGTTGGAATTCGAGCCGCCCGGTTTGGCGCAGCTTGAGGCTTGGGCGGCCGCAGGCGAGGATGCGCGGTCGATGGCACACGAAGAGCAAGACGATCGCACGCGCCAATCGGAATGGCCCGCGCCCGCGCCGTTCCTCGGCGGAATCGAGGGCTGGCGCGCCCTCCTCCCGCCCGGCGGCGTCGAACACGGCTTCGAACTTTTCACCGGCGCGCGGGGACCGCTTGAAGAGGGGGCTTCGGTTCCCTCGCCTGGAACGGCAGAGTCGCTAGATAGCACGGAGATTAGAGGGGGCAGGCCGTGAGTGCAGGATGGGTTCCCGGCAAGCCGCGGCCGATCGCCTTGGTGCGGCGCGGTTTTTCACCGACCGGGGGCGCGGAGAAGTTTCTCGCCCGCTTCGCCGCGGTTGCCTCGCAAGCAGGACGTCACTTGGTGCTCGTCACCGATCGTCCGTGGCCCGAGCGTGCGCGGGCAGGTATGTCGCAAACCGTTTTGCGCGGGCGGACACCGTGGAAGTTCGCCGCGGCGGTGGAGCGGTGGCGAAGCACGTGGGGCGACGGACTCGTTTTCAGCTTCGAGCGTCTTGTCTCAGCCGACTGCTACCGTGCCGGCGACGGTGTGCACGTCGCTTGGATGCAGCGGCGCCGCCAGTATGATCCGCTGACCCATGTCATGTTGAGGCGGATCTCCGCCAAGCACCGTGATCTGCTGCGCCTTGAGCAACGTTGTTTTTCCGCGCAGCACACGAAGGCGGTGATCGTCAATTCCCTTCTCGTGGGTCGCGAGATCCGGCATCTCTACGCCTATCCCGAGGACGGAATCCATCTCGTTCGCAACGGACTGCCGGAGGATTTTTCCCGCGACCTGCCCTCGCGCGGCGAAGCGCGGCGCCAACTAGGGTTGCCCGAGAAAAGTTTTCTTGCCGCTTTCGCCGGCACCGGTTGGAAGCGCAAGGGCCTGCGATTTGCCCTCGCCGCGATCGACGCCGCACAGATTCCCGGCGCCAAACTCGTTGTCGCGGGGCGAGGCCGCAAACCGCCGGGCTACTGGTGCAACGCCCATTTCCTGGGACCGGTGCGCGATGTGCGCCCGCTTTTGTGCGCAGCGGATGTCTTCATCCTGCCGACAGTCTATGACCCTTTCAGCAACGCCTGCCTCGAAGCGCTCGGACTGGGACGCCCGGTCATCACGACATCGGCCAACGGCTGTTCCGAGGTTTTGCGCGAAGGTGTCAACGGTTCGATCGTGCAGCGTGCCGATGACATCGCGTCACTGGCTGCCGCGCTGCGCTACTGGTCGGCGGACGGTCGCGCCGCCGCGGCTGCAGACGAATGCCGCACCGCAGCAGAGGGCTGTTCGCTTGCGGACAACGTGCGCCGCACACTGGAGATTCTGGAAAATGTTGCGCGCGGTTAAAGCGCGGATTCATCGGGACTTCTTTTTGTCCTCTTCGGCCATTTCCTGCAGGCGCCGCATTTCGATCGCCTGCAGACCCACGATCGCGGCTACCGCGGCGATGGTGTCAGCATCGTCGGAACGGGAAACATCGGCCGCCGGTTTGGTCAGGCCCGTGATGATTTGTCCGTAGGCGGGGCCGCCGAGAATGCCGGCCAGTTTGCCCGCGATGTGTCCGCTGTTCAGGTCCGGGAAGACCAGCACATTGGCGCGCCCGGCCACGGCCGATTGCACATTTTTGGCCCGCGCGGATTCGGCAAGCAGCGCTGCATCGAGTTCGAATTCGCCGTCGATCTCCACTTCCAGATGACGGTTTTGCGCCTGCTGCCGCGCCAACGCGGCGGCAGCCGACATTTTTTCCGTGCCGGCCGCCTGTGGGGTGTTCGTGCGCGTGGAGTAGCTGAGCATGGCGACGCGCGGCACTTCACCGGTCAATTGACGGCAAAGATGGCCGGCCTGCAGCGCGATGGCGGCGAGTTGCTCGACATCGGGGGAGGGGATCACTCCGCAGTCGGCCATGACGAGCACGCCCTTGTGCCCGATTTCCTTTCGTCCGGTGTCGGCGATGACGCAACTGCTCACCAAATTTTGCGCCCCCGCTGGTTTCACCACGCGGAGCAAAGGACGGAGCAGCGAGGTGGTGGGAGAGTCGATGCCGCCGACCACGCCGTCCGCGCGGCCGTATTGGACCATCATCGACGCGTAATAATTCGGGTTGAGCAGCAAGGTGCGCGCGTCGGACAAGCCGAAGTTCTTGTAGCGGTCCAGGGTCTCGAGGAAGCGGCAGAAATCAGGGAGGTCCGCCGAGGTTTCGGGATTGATCACGCCCAAGTGATCGAAGGGGATCCGTTCCCTGCGCGCCAGGTCTTCTATCACCGCGCGCCGGCCTAGAAGAATAGGCACACCCAGACCCAACTCGTAGAAACGCCTCCCGGCCAGGACGGTCCGGATGTTCTCCCCCTCCGGAAAAACGATGCGTTTGGGGTGGCGCCGCAGTCGGCGGAAAACGGACTCGATGAAAGACATGGCGTGCGCGCGAAACCACAGGCTGACGGAGTTCTCCCCGCGCCTCAAGCCCGGACCCGGCGGGATCGGCCCTATCATGCGGGAAACCGCTCTGGCGCCCGAAAGTTTTTCAGAAAAATTCTTGTAAAGATGTTGACGTTTGGGGAGGCGAAGTGGTTTAAAGTGGGTCAAAGTGGTGGAGAATGGCTCTGCCGCCCTGAAAATGGCCAAATCCTCTCGAGATCAGATCGTCTATGCCGGCGAATTTCGGCACGCAGTCGACACGAAGCACCGTGTGACCGTTCCTTCGCGCTGGCGTGCCGACGGCGACAGCGAGGAGTTTTTCGCGGTGCCCGATCCGGCGGGGAATTTTTTGATGATCCTGCCGCCGCAGGAATTCGATCGCGTGAAGTCGGACGTCGAGGCCAATCCCGCGATTTCGCCTTCGGACCGGCGGAAATTTATCCGGCGCTTCTACGCCCTGGCCCAGCTCGTCTCGGTCGACAAGCAGGGACGCATTTTGTTGCCCGAGGAATACTGCCGCCGCCTAGGACTCGAGGGCGAAGTGGTCCTCATTGGCAGCCATAGTCGCATGGAAATTTGGAACTCGCAGCGTTGGAGCGATTCGACAGCCGCCGAAGAGGAGGTTTTCCGCCGTGTGGCGGGAGAAGTCGGACTCTAGCGACCGCGTTTTCATTCCCTAAACCCCGAGAACAGAAATCAACCCAGCAAGCATGGCAAAAGCCGGCCGCAAGTTCGCTTTTGGTTTTTCCGCGAAGAAAGACGCGGGAGGCCGGGCGGAAGGCGCGTCCTGTCTGCGTCTACGCGTGCGCACCGTTTATGAGCAATTTGGACTCCGCAAGCCGGCACAGCCCCGCAGGCCCTGACGCAGTGTGGCACGAGCCCGTGCTGCGTGAAGAGGTCCTGCGTGTGCTCGAACCGCGTGCGGGCAAAATCTTTTTCGACGGCACTTTGGGCGGAGGGGGGCACAGCGAAGGATTGCTCGCCGCGGGAGCGCGCGTCGTCGGT
>JBEDBL010000168.1:0-6061 GCA_041177245.1 Verrucomicrobiota bacterium | reverse complement strand
AGTGGACTATTGGCGCAATCCGGCCGACCGCAACTGGGGTATCCAGACCCGCTACCTCGATTTCCCGCGCAAGAAGGGGATGATGACCGACGCCTTCCAGAGCGGAAATTTGGCTGCGTTGGCCGGATTCACGGGCTTTGATCCGACCGAGGGTGTCATGTTCGCCCACAGCCACGATGAAGGCCCGCCGTCCAAGCTCGAACTGGCCTACGCCTACATCCTCACGCGCGTCGGCGTGCCGGTTGTTTATTTTTCCGGAAACAACCTCGCGCAAAGCCAGATCGGCCGCACGGCGGGCAAGAACACGTGGATGGAAAAAGGCTACGACTACGCGCTGGGCGACACCGTCAACGGTGTTCAAAGCACCGCGATCCCGAATCTCATCTACATCCATAACCAATTCGCGCGGGGCAAAGAATACACGCGCTGGAGCGAAGGCGATTACTTCGCGTTCGAGCGCTACGACGACTTGAACGGCAACGGCAGCCCCGACTCGGGCGAGGGATTGCTCCTAGTCGCCCTCAACGATTCCGGCGGCGACATCACCAAAGGCCCGATCCAGACATCCTTCGCTCCGGGGACGAAGCTGAAAGATTACACAGGACGCAACGGCGACACGGTGACTGTGAACGGCAGCGGTCAGGTAACCGTCCGCGTTCCCGGATCTGGCGGACAAGGTTTCGTCTGCTACGCGCCTTTCAACGCCGAACCGCCAGCGAGTACAGATCCGCTGCAATTTTCCGGCACAGGTGTTGGCACGATGCCGTGGGTTATCCCGGCGGGACGCGACGGCGCCGCCAAACCGGTGCGCAACATCGTCCGTCTCACCGGCGACACCGTGCAGATCGATGTCCGTTACTCCAACACCAATCCGCAGCAGAACGCGGAGACGGTCGACAATGTTCTGCTCAAGTGGGGGCAGGGGCGCGACATCAACGGCAACGGTGTCGTCGACAACAACGGCAAGAGCGTGGTCACCGGCGGTTTCGAGAACATGAGCAAAATCAGCGATGGCAATTGCCGCGTGACCGCGACGCTTACCAACGTCCCCGAGGGTCTCCATGTCATCAAGGCCCGCGCCTTCAACGGCCGCGTCGGCAAGCCCGCGCTTTTCCAGACCTGGACCGAAACCGTTTATGTCGACCGGCGCGGACCCGACCTCGAGTTTGAAAATCTCAATGCGGGCGAAACGATCCAAGGCGCGCGCGTCGTCACGGTCAATAATCCCGATCGCACGGTCTACAATCTTACTTATTCGATCGACGGCGGTTCCGCGCAACCGGCAGACCAGGTCATCAAAGGCAAGTGGCGCATCAACCTGTCCGGTCTCTCCGCGGGTAACCACAGCATCACGCTCAACGCCACCGAGGCCGACTACGGCACTTCGCGCGCGGTGATCAACACTTCGACATTGGCGAGGAGTTTCACCGTCGACTCCGCCGGTTCCGCGATCGCCATCAGCCACGCGAACAACGCCGTCCTCAACGAACCTTTCTTCAAGACGACCGTCACGGTTCCCACCGGAACCTCCACCAACAACGTGAAACTTTATTGGAACGGCTACGAACAGACTGCCCCCTCCGAAACTACTGCGGGCAGCGGAATTTTCGAATTCACCTTCAGCGGGCGCTACCGCCAAGGCGGTGTCGACAAGCTGTTCACCGGCGCTTTCGTCAACGGTGCGAATTTCTTCGAGGCCGTGGTCAACCCCGGCACGGCGAACGAAAACCGTGTTTCACGACGCGTGGTCTTCAATCTCTTCGGGCAGAATCTGCACGATTCGGATGGAGACGGCTTGCCCGATGAAGTCGAACTGAGCGGGTTCCTCGACGGAACCAATCCCGGCCCCGATGTCCAATGGCCGGGTGACAACAGCAAAGATCTCATCCCGAACTTCGGCGAGAGTTGGTCGCGCCTCAACGCCATGGCGGCCGACACGGATTACGCCGGCAGCTGGGACGGCGATGTGGATTCCGACGGCGATGGCACGTCGAATTTGCAGGAGGTGATCAAAGGCTTCCGCATCAGCGGTAATCCCTTCACCTACAGCATCTACAATGCCGCGAGTGTCCCGCCCGCCACCGTGGGCTCGTACGCGACTTCTTCGCTCGGCATGTCCGGCGGCAACAAAATCGTCACCATCACCTACCGCCCGAACGACGGCGTGCTGGCCGGCGCGACATCCATGACTGTCAACATCACGCCGACGGGCGGCGGATCTCCCCAGAGCTTCACCATGACGGGCGGCCCGACTGAGTTCAGCTACTCCTACACGGTGCCGGCCGGCGCGACATCGGTTTCATACACCTTTACGAACGGATCCCAGACGGACAGCAGCGGGCTCTCCTCCTGGTCGGCTTCCACCACGGCGGCATTCGTCATGGACGGGCTTTTCGATAGTGAAAACTTCATCGTCTCGGACAACGGCATGCGGATCTACGCGGCTATTCGCGGAAACAAGCTCTATACCGCCACGTGGTCGCCGAAGGGCGGCAACAACGACCATCTTATATTCATCACCGATCAGTTCGGAGATCCGGTCACGGTCGCGCCGGCGACCGCTTCCGATTCCGCCTCGAACTACGCGGGCTGGGCCAACGGCAACAATCAGGGCACCGGATTCGGGGCGTGGTCGAATGCCACGACGGGCTCCGTTGCCGGTGTTTTTGTGGGGAATCCCTCTTCAGCCGGAATCCAAGGAATGAGTTCGTCATCATTCGGGCTCTATGCCAAGTCCGGTTCCAGCGTCAAAGCCATCCGTCCGTTCTCCTCCTCGCTCGGCGTCGGTGATTCCATCGCTTTCCAGTGGGGCATCAATTGGGACGGAGGCAACGGCACCAGCGGCAAGAAGGGATTCAACATCTGGGCCGGATCCACCTTCCTCATGAACGTCGAGAATGCCGGCACCTCCGACATTGCCGTCAACGGCACCAGCACCGGCATGGCCTACGGAACGCAGGTGATGAATTGGAGCATCACGCGGACTTCGGCCACCACGCTTGCGTTGCGCGCCACGCGCCGCGACGGCGGAGTCTTCACGCGCGATATCACCGTTGCCTCGGCCGCGCCGACGCAGATCGAATTTTACGCGGAGGGGCTTGCCGACGGCGACCAGCGCCAGCCGTATTTCAACGACCTGCGCATATACCGCACCGGAGGTTCGAGCAAAGGCGGGCGTGTCTATGGAAAATTCGACGGCGGCGCGGGCTCCAAGCCTTGGATCTTCTCCACACCGGCCATCGCGGCCCAATATGGTTTCAAGACTTCCGGCAAAAACTGGCTGGGCAATGCCGGGCAGGCTCTCGAATCCGAGTTGGACCTCGTCGAAGCCTTCGGCTCCGTGCCCAAGACAATTTACATTGCTGTCGGTGCCTACTCCGGAGGTTTCGGCGGAACATTGCTCTCGCAGGCGCCCGCACTCTTCGGCAACTCGGCGAACGACATCGAAGTTCCCGAATACCAACCGCTCAACACTGCCTCGCTCCGCGACGAGGATCTCGACGGAAAATTCGACGTCGGCGCACCGCAGATGATCGTCTCGGTCAACGGCAATGAAACCGACGGCAATTACGGGCTGCGGCGTTTCTACCTCGACGAGGTGGCGGGCGATGTGTCCGCCCTGACTGTGAAATTCAAACCGAACGCCGCGGTCGGCGCGTCCATTTCTAACGTCGAGGTCTACAGCAACCTCAACCGCCGCGACTTCGCGGTGCTCGAAGAAGATCCGGCCACCGTGACAACCTCCTCGGCCACCTACTTCCGCGCCTACGCGATGTCCGGGCCGGATGCCAACGGCTACTACACCGCGACGCTGCCGGTGAACCTCTGCGGAGCCTATCGTCTGCAGGTGCGATACAAGATCGCGGGAGTCAACGGCGGCAACTACATCTACTACACGGACAACGGTCTTCGCCGCGATTGCGCCATTGTCGTTTCGCCGAAGAAGACGCTCGAACTCAACATGTACGAGGTCAATCCCCTTGTCGTCGAAGCGAAGGACTCCACCAAGGCGGGCCGCAGCACGTTCCTTGATCTCGTCGAATCCGGAAGCCGTGACGGGCGTCCCGATGCGCTCAACCAGGGTCATTACGCCGCGCTGGGAATCAACATGCTCTGGTTGCAACCGGTCCACCCGATCGGCGTGGAGGGACGCGACACGGACCCATCCACCGGTTCGCCTTTCAATCCGGGCAGCCCTTATGCGGTGCAGGACTACTGGTCGATCAATCCTGTGCTCGGACGCTCGGAGACCGCGGAAAATGCGCTGAGCGAATTCCAGACTTTCGTCGGGAACCTCGACAGTTGGGGTGTAGGCGTGATGATGGATGGAACCTTCAACCACAGCTCGCCCGATGCCATCATGGGTCAGGGTGCCGTCGATCTGGGCATCACGAACAACGCTTCGTCGCAGATCCGCAACTTCAACCCCGGTTGGTATGCCAAGGAAGGTTACCCGGGCCAACCGGCGACCGGAACCAACAACATCGCCATCGCCCCCGACCGCAACGACTTCGGCAACTGGACCGATGTGCGTGAATTCTACTTCGGGGACTACGATGCTCTGGTGAAGGAGAAGGGAACGCAAAACCCCGACAAGTCGTATCCGGACAACGCTTACAAACTCGCTTTCCTGCTCGAGCGCGACGAGTTCGCCGGCCACACCGCGACGACGCGGCAGGTCTGGAATTACTTCGCCCACTACCCGGTCTACTGGCTCGAGAAGACGGGTCTGACCAACGGGACGCCGAAGAACCAGTCTTACAAGGGTATCGACGGTTTGCGCTGCGACTTTGCGCAGGGCCTGCCTTCGCAGTTCTGGGAATACACCATCAACAAGACGCGTTCCCGCAAGTGGGACTTCATCTTCATGGCGGAGTCGCTCGACGGTTACCGCGAGGTCTCCGGCAGCAAACGCCACGGGGTGGGATACCGTTCGGCGCGCCATTTCGATGTGCTCAACGAAAACAATGTTTTCTACTGGCGCGACACGTTCTTCGGTTACCCGGCCAACGGCGGTGCGGGCACGGTGAAAAATCCCGTCACTTATGACACGTGGAAAGCGTTCGACGACCGCCGCAACGCCTTCGACAACGTGACGCTGCTCAACAACCTCACCAGTCACGACGAGGTTTTCCCGCACAATGATGTCTGGGCTGTCGCTTGCGCCTACGCGCAGGTCGGGGCGATGGACGGGATTCCCATGCTCATGTACGGGCAGGAGGCCGGCGCGCAGAACAGCAAGACGGCTTACGCGGCAAGCGAGGCGAACTTCGGGACGATCGACGCGGCCAACAATTTCGCCAACTACGAGCAGAACTTCGGCAAGAACATCCCGAACTTCAAAGTCTACAACAACATGGCCTCGATCTGGAGCAGCCGCACGACGAACGACTGGCGTCTCCAGACTTTCTACGGACGCGTCAACAAGGCCCGTCTCGCCGCGCCTGCCCTGCAGAGCCAGAATGTTTATTTCCTCTCCAAAAAGCAGGTGGGCGGAGGCTACGACGACAGCATCTTTGCCGTCGGCAAAATCAAGAACATCGGGCAAAGCGCCGGCGCTTCCGGCAACAGCGTGGTTTTCGCTTTCGCGAACAACAACTACCGCGGGAACCCCGCGGTGGCGGCCCTGTTCGACCTGAACGCGAAAGTTCCCGGAACGGACATCAACTACTTCGGTATCGACCGCGGGCGCACCTACAACGTGAAAGACCTGCTGGCCGACAACGCAGGCACCTACGTCTGGGCGACAAACCGCACCGGCGCAGACCTCATCGACAATGGACTCTACGTCGGGCTGCCCAACAACACGGCCGGGACCGGAAGCTACCAGGCGCAATACCTGCAACTCGTCGACCGCTCCGCGCCTTCGCTCAGCTTTGTTCCCCCGCAGTTTGCGACCTATGGGGGCACGATCACGCTCGGGGCGACTGTTTCGCCGTCCGCGCCAGTCACTTACGCGCTCGTCGGCGGGGACACGAACAAAGTCGCTCTCTCCGGAGACCAGTTGACCATCAACTCGGGCACGGGCTCGGTTGTTGTCCGCGCCACGGTCGCCGCCACC
>JBEDBL010000167.1:0-6084 GCA_041177245.1 Verrucomicrobiota bacterium | reverse complement strand
GTCCATCGCGCCCGTCTTTGCCAGTAATCTTGTCGCCGTCCCTCGGCAAAAGCCGCTGGGCGAGCGCCTCGCCGAAATACTCGGTGATCGCGTCAGCGACGGCCGCGACTTCCTCATCGACCGCGGCCAACTCACCAAGGACGGCTCGCTTAACGATGTGGATCCCGACTACGCGGCCCGCATCTTCGCCGAGCCCGACAAGTTCCTCGCCGCCGTGGAGCAATTCAACGGAGGCGCGCAGTGAGCCTTCGTCCCTCCGCCCTGCCCAAGCTCGCGCTTTGCCCTTGCTACGAGTCGGACCCGAATCCCGGTCCGGCCGCCGAGCGCGGCACGCGCATGGACGGCGTCTTCCGCGCCCGCATCGATGCCAAGCCCGCGCCGACCGATGACCTCGCCCCCGCCGACCTCGAGGCAGTCGAGTGGGCCGTGGCCGCGCTGCGCGCCATGGCCGGCGGCGAGCGACTGATCGTTGACGAGGAATCCTGTCGCGTGCACGTGCCGGGATTCGAAGCCCCTGGCACGGCCGATGCGATCGTGCCGACCAAATTCTCTCACGCCGACCTCAAGACCGGCGCCAAGCGCAACTACCGCGAGCAGATGGCGGCATACGCCTTGGGGCTCATGGAGCAGCATTTCGCCTCGACGTGGACCGCGCACCTGCTCTTTTGCGACAGCCGCGAGGTCGTCACCCACACTTTCACGCACCGCGAGGCGCGCGAGATTGTTGATCGGGTCGTCTCCTCCTACCGGAGCGAGAGCAAGCAGCCCGTGCTTTGCGAATACTGCTCGTGGTGCGCCAAAGCGATGTCGTGCCCCGCGCGCATGCAACTGGCAACCACGGCAATCTCCGCCACCGGCTTCGACTTCGCCGCAGTCCTCGCCGATGCCGAGCGCCTCGGAAAATTCCTCACCGCCTGCTCGGTCCTCGATGACTTTCGCGAGAAGGCCGAGTCAGTCGCCCGCGAACTGCTCACCGCAGGAAAGCCCGTTCCCGGCTGGAAGCTCTCCAAGCGTTCCGCCCGCGAGTTCGTCGACCACGTCGATGTGGGCCGCCACATGTCGGCGCTCGGTTTCGGCGAGGTGCTCGCCGCCTACGGAAACCTTTCGGCCAAGAAGTTCCGCCAGCTTTGGGAGGACAAGCTGCCCTCCCGCCAATTTCCCGAGGACCTCGTCCGTCAGGGCAAGCCGATCACGGCTTTGCTCGCCGACAAGACGGTGCCCTCGCTTCCACCAACAACACCAACAACCAGCCAGTAACCACACACCACCATGCCCAGCTACAAAGCAAGCGAACCATCCGTTGCTCCCGAGGCCGTCAAACCCGGCGAGTATTCCTGCGAAATCATCAACGCCGAGGAGGGCAAGTCCCAGAGCGGCGGCAACCCGATCATCTCGCTCAAGCTGCGCCTCGAGAACGAGGCCGTGCTCTACGACCGCCTGGTCTTCACCCCCTCCGCGTTCTGGAAGATCGACAGCTTCCGCGCCGCCATCGGCGAGACCGTTGTCCCCGACGAGGAGGTCAACATCGAGGCCGACGAACTGATCGGCAAAACCGCGCGCATCCGCACGGTCAACGAAACCTACGAGGGTCGCCAGCGCAGCAAAGTCGCCGCCTGGCTCGCCCCGGCCAAACCGGAGAAGAAGGATGGACTCCCCTTCTAGGTCCCTGCGGGGCTACCAGCTGGCGGCGGCCGACTCGATCATGTCGGGCTTCGGCGAATTCCGCCGCCAGTTGGTCGTCATGCCAACAGGGTCGGGTAAAACGGTTCTCTTCGCCGAGACCGCGCTGCAGTTTCAGCCCGGCCGCACGCTGGTCTTGGCCCACCGCGAGGAACTCATCGACCAAGCGGTGGACAAGATCGCCAAGTTCACCGGCCTCAAGGCCGAGGTGGAGATGGGCCAGCGCAAGGCCTCGCTCGACGCACCAATCGTCGTCGCCAGCGTGCAGACCCTGCAGCGCCAAGCACGGCGCGACCGTTGGCCCAAACATCACTTCAGCCTGGTTGTGGTCGATGAGGCTCACCACGTGCTGGCTGCAAGCTATCTGCGCGTTCTCAACCACTTCGATGCTCACTCTTGCGTCCTTGGAGTGACGGCAACGCCGGACCGCGCCGACAAGCGTCAACTTGCCGAATACTTTGAGAACATTGCCTACGAGATCGGGCTGATTGATCTGGTCAAACAGGCGTGGCTCTCCCCGATCCGCGTGCGCACGGTGCCGCTCGGACTGGATCTGCGCGGAGTCCGCACGGTGGCCGGCGACTACAACGCCGAGGACTTGGGCAACATTGTCGGTCCCCAACTGGGAAAGATCGTCGAGGTGCTGGCCCGTGAATACAGCCATCGCAAGACGATCGTCTTCCTCCCGCTCATCAGTCTCTCACAGACCTTTACGCGTCTGTGCCAGGACGCCGGGCTCCGAGCCTGGCACGTGGACGGCTCAAGCAAAGACCGCGCTGAAATATTGTCGGAATTTTCCGCAGCACGCAGCGGCATCATCTCCAACGCGATGCTCTTAACCGAGGGCTACGACGAGCCATCGATTGACTGCGTCGTGTGCCTGCGACCGACCAGGATCCGCAGTCTATACTGCCAGATCGTCGGCCGCGGCACGCGCGTCTATCCGAACAAAGATCATCTCCTGCTCTTGGATTTCCTGTGGCTGAGCGACGAGCACTCGCTCATCAAGCCGGCGCACTTGGTCGCCAAGGACGAGGACGAGGCCAAGGAGCTGACCGAGATGCTCGCCTCAAACGAGGAGCTTGAGGGCGCCTGCGAGGATGTGGCGCAAGACCGCACGCGCAAGCTGTCCGAACGCCTGGAAAACAACCGCACGCGCCGCGCGCGATTCTTCGATCCGCTGGAATACGCCGTTTCGCTCGGCGACCTGCAATTGGCCGAGTTCGAGCCGACCATGCCGTGGCACAGCGACGCGCCATCCGCCCGGCAACTCCAAGTGCTGGGCCGCTTCGGCTTCGACGCCAGGCAAGTCACGTGCAAGGGGCATGCCGCCGCAATCCTCGACCGCGTCTTCATGCGCGGGCAACTCAAGCTGGCCACTCCTAAGCAACTGCGCTGGCTGACCAAGCTCGGGCATCCCGACCCGCAGTTGGCCACCTTCGACGAGGCCAAGCTCTTCCTCGACGAAAAGTTCAGCAGACGCTCTCCCGCCACCGCCGTAGCAGCATGAAGTATCGAGCCACCAAAGGCGGCCGTCTCCCGTGCCGCACCCGCGAGTATCTTGAACGTGGCGCACCGGAAGGATCCCGCAACAGCGAGCTTTTCGAGGCCGCCTGCCAGTTCCGCGACGCCATGATCGAAGCTGCCGAGGCCGAGCAGGCCTTGATCGCCCGCGCCATGGCCGATGGTCTCGGAGAGCACGAGGCGCGCCACACCGTGAGAAGCGCCTACTCCGGACTCCTGCGCTCCCCGGCCGGGTCAGGCAACGGGACCAACGGAAAGCACACGCCGGAACCGGAGCCGACCATGCCACTGCCCCCGCCCGTGGCCGAGGGCTGGCGACGGCTTCTGGAAACCTGCTTCCGCCCCGACGAGTTCGTCGCCATTGCCGTGGCCGGCGAGGGCAAGGACGGAGAGGCCGTGCCCAAGCGTGGCAAGACCCGGACAGCGGCAGACTGGATCCGCTACATCGAGGCCAAGGGCGGAATCGAGGAGGCCTTCCCCGCCAAGCTCGGCCTTTACGTGCGCGTCAATCCGATGCGCGATGGCGGCGCCCGCAATCAGGACGTGGCCGCCTTCCGCCACGTGCTCGTCGAGTTCGACTGCGATGCCGCGGGCCAGCCAATCCCCAAGGAGAAGCAGTTGGCGGCGATCGTGACTAGCGGCCTGCCGGTCGCGGCTCTCATCGATTCGGGCAACAAGAGCCTGCACGCCTGGATCCGCGTCGATGCGCCCGACGAAGCCCAATACCGCCTCCGCGTCGATGCGGTCTACGAGAAGTTCAAGCACCTCAACCTCGACCGCCAGAACCGCAACGCTTCACGCCTCTCCCGCTGTCCCGACGGCTACCGCCAAGTCGGCTCCGAGCTTCGCCACCAACGACTCCTGGCCACCGGTCTCGGCGCCGGTTCCTGGGTCGAATGGGAAACCCACCAGATCGACGACGAACTCGAGCAGATGCCGGTCTCTTCGCTCTCGGTCTACGACATTTCCAACGATCCGAACTCCGTCCTCGGCAACCGCTGGCTCTGTCGGTGCGGATCGCTGGTCATCGTCGGCCAGTCGGGTGTCGGCAAGTCCTCGCTGTGCATGCAGCTCATGATCTTGTGGGCTCTCGGCCGCGAGGCCTTCGGCATCGCCCCAACCCGCGGACAGCCGATCAAGTCCCTGCTCATCCAGGCCGAGAACGACATCGGCGACCTGGCCGAGATGTATCAGGGCGTGCGCGAGGGAATGGGCCTCACACCCGA
Source organism: Verrucomicrobiota bacterium (assembly GCA_041177245.1). Classification (GTDB taxonomy): domain Bacteria; phylum Verrucomicrobiota; class Verrucomicrobiia; order Chthoniobacterales; family JACTMZ01; genus JACTMZ01. The sequence continues at coordinate 1,654 of JBEDBL010000167.1, read as the reverse complement.
GGAAGAGCGACTGCTTGAGACCCGCATCATCATCTACCGCAATACGACACACACCGGACCCGGCTTCGTGCAGGTGATGGCCAAGCTGATCGACCGCCACAAGCCCGACATCGTCTGGGTCGATCCCCTGCTCAACTTCATCGGAGATGACATCAGCGACCAGAAGGTGATCTCCGAGTTCTGCTGCAACCAGCTCAACGCCATCTCGCACCGCACCGGCGTCATCTGGGCCCTTCTGCACCACACGGGCAAGCCGTCGAAGGATCCGAAGGCCGGCTCTCACTGGACCGCTTCGGATTTGGCCTATAGCGGCTTGGGCAGTTCGGCCCTCACCAACTGGGCGCGCGAGATGGCCGTCATCCAGCGCGTCTTCGTCAGCGATGGTGCGCCGCCCACTTTCCAATTCTCCATGACCAAGCGTCGCAAGCGGGCCGGCTTTCGCGACATGGACGAGAATCCCACCGACACGATCTTCGTCCGCCACTCCGCCGGTCCAGGCATCTGCTGGGAGCAGTGTCCGCCGCCGCAGAAGCCCGAGAAAGGCGCCAAGTATTCGACCGGCAAGCGCGGCCGTCCGAGCAAGTTCGAGGAGGCTGCGTTTCTCGCCGTCTTGGCCGAGTTCGGCGGCACTTTGAGCCGCTCCAACGAGGAAAAGGTTGCTGAAAGATTGGCTGTTTCAATTCGAACGCTCTGGAACTGGCACAAGCTCCTGCAAACCAACCCTTCGTGACTTGCTGAAAAAATGCCGAAGAAACTGATGAAAAAATCACTAGCTGCAGCAGCTGCAAATAATACACACACCCACCCCCTAAAGGGGGGTGGTGTTGTATTTGCAGCTTGCAGCACGCGCGAGGAAGGGGGCCAAAAGACCGGAGAAACAAGACCACGCGACTCACGTAGCATAGCCGATCAGCCGGCCGATGCGGGGTCTGACCGCAAAGCGCCAATGCCCCGCAATCGCGCGCAGAAGCCCCTCCCGCGCGTCGAAACCTTCGCCGAGGGTCAGCACACGCGAACGACCAAATACGTGAGCGATTACGAGGCTTGGATTTCGGGTCTGAGCGAGGCCGAACTTGCCAAGGCAATCGCCCTGGGCGTGGACAAGCCGATGCCTGAAGACTTCCGCTCCCACGGCATCGGGCTTGAGGCCGACTTGGCCGAGTCCAACGAACTTTCCTACTCCCCGGACATGGCAGCCTTGATCGACGGCGAGGAACCGCCAGCCGCTGCCGCCACCAGCGAAGACCTCGACGCCATAAGCGAGAAACTCTGGGACGTGATGCGCCGTCTGGTCGGCGAACTCCTCGACACCCCCAACCGATCGCTCACCGCCGAGTGCCTGGCCGCCGTCTCCGGCATGTCCTACACCGGCGACTCCATCACCGAGATCGCCAAGCGCCACCGGTTGAGCCGGGCAGCGGTGAGCAAGCGCTGCGTCGAACTCACCCGCAAACTCAAGCTCCTGCCCTCCCGCACCATGCGCTCTTTGACAGCCCGCCAAGCTTATCGCCATGCCCAACGAAAACTCCGCAATTACTATGAAACCTGATCATTTATCCCTCTCCTTCGGTCCCGACATCGAAGTCACCCAGCTCGGTCTGCGCTTCCACGGCGAGCCTGACTTCAAAAAATGGAGTGCGCAGGGCTTCTTTGT
>JBEDBL010000166.1:0-6132 GCA_041177245.1 Verrucomicrobiota bacterium | reverse complement strand
GCAGACGGATGCGCGTGCGGCCGATCGCGCCCTCCTTGGGCGTGACACGGAGCGTGCGGGCACTCCCGACCCCGGCAAGCTCCACCGACACGATATCGCTGTCGGCCTTGGCCCCAGTCAGGCTGAGGGAATCGCCGGGCTTGGTACGCAGGGTGATTTCTTTGGGCTGGCGCGGTTCCCCTTTCTCCCAGACCAGCATGCGGCGTCCTTCCACAACCACTCGCGGTTCGCCCTGCACAACAAGAGACAGATCATGCACGCGCCCGCCCGCCTCATCCGTGGTCACGGCGATGCGGTAACGTCGCGGGACCGAGCCAGATTTCGGCTTGTGCGAAACGGGCAACACGCCGCTCTCACCCGGCCCGTAGACGTCCTTCTGCGGTTTCGCCACGGTGCAACCGCAGGAACTTTTCACCCCGCGGATGCGGACCGGTTGATCCGAGTCGTTGCGGAACCGGAATTCGGTGGTGCGCGTCTCCGGACTTCCCTGCGTCTCGATCGTGACCGTGGTGCTGTCCCACACCAACCCCGCCCACGCGGACGAGGCGAGCGCAACAAAAAGCAACGTCCTCGGAAAAACCGCTCTCACGATCCGGACTGCGCGAGAGGCTTGCCCTGACCGGTGATATCCTCCGGCGCGAAATCGTTCTGCAGATCGATCGTGCGCAGCCCGGGTTCGTCGAAATTGGCTTTCTTGAGATCGACCATCTGGATCTCGAGACCGTTGTAGGTGCGGATGTAAGTCTTCAAGTTAGTCCGGTCATGGGCCACGACCCATTCGGTGGTGTCGGTGTTGACCAGCTTCGGTTTAACTTCCGCGGAGAGAAACGCTTTGGTGTTGGGCTTCTGGGCGGCGGTATTGCTTTTGATCGCGCCGTTGAAGATGTCGAAGGTATTGAGGACGTGGAAACCGACATTGACGGTGTCGATCGCCGTGTCTCCCGGCGTGGCCCAATGGGAAAAGAGCGCTGCGCGGATAAAACGCGAGGGCGGCGACATGTCGCCCGGCAGACCGATGGCTCCCGAGCCTTGCCCGTAGTTCACCGAAGTGAATTTGCCGAGCGTTCGCTCGGGAACATTGACCGGCGAAAGGTCGACGTAATTGCCGACATTGATCGTCTGCCAATCGTAGGGCGGGGAATTGGTCAGCGTGCCCAGAGGTGCGTCGTGGATATTGAGCTTTCCGTCGATGTATTCCGCGATGACAACTTTTCCGGTGGCGTCGCCGATCCACCAGTGGACAGGCAGCGACTCCTTGAAGGGCACGAACTCCTGCTGCGCGACATAAAGGTCGTTTTTGAGGGCAGCCACCGCTTCGTCCACCGTCGCGCACGTCGAGAGCAGGTAAATCGGAACTTCCCAACTGCCGACCGATTTGTCGGCGGCAGAAGCGGAGGCGTCCTGATATTGCGCGTAGCCGGGCAAGTAAAGCATGCCGATGGCGAGGCCCTTCTCGTTCTGTCCGTCGGCCACGATGTTCGGGGCGAACTCGGCGTTCAGTCCGACCACACCGTATTTCGTTTTCCATTCGAGGCCCGGTTTGCCGCCCGGCGCGGTGCCGGTGTATTCCGTTCCCCGCGGAACGATCAAAGCCTTCGAATTGAACGGCATACCGAACTCCATCGAACGGAGATAGACCTGCGCTCCGTCCTTCGACTTGAGTTGAAACGCGGTGCAGGCGGAAGAGCGTGAGGGGAGGAACGCCACGGCAAACGCGACGAACGCCAAGAGAAACGACAATTTCATCGACCTTTTTCTAAGCGCGGCGACTGGCGCTGCCAAGGGACAAAACTTTCAGCGGCGCACCGCAAACACATGCGCCACGCGCACTTTCGGATCCAGCGCCACATAGTTGCGCGCGCCATGCCACGACCAGCGCTCGCCGGTGAGCACATCTTCGACGGTGTAGTCGGCATCCCAACCCAGGCCGTATTCCCAAAGCGGCCACTCGACGGCGGCCGCGTGCGTTTGGTGCGGATCGAGGTTCACCGCGACGAGAATCAAGTTCTCCCCCGAAGCTTTGGCGTAGAAAAGGATGTTGTCGTTCTCCGCCGCGTGGAAACGCAGGTTGGTCAGGTGCTGCAACGCGGCGTTCCCGCGCCGCGCGGCATTGAGGCGCGTGATCAGTTCTTTGATGTTACCCGTCGCGTTCCAATCGCGCTGCTTGAACTGGTATTTTTCGCTGTCGAGATACTCCTCGCGTCCGGGCAACGCGGCATTCTCGCAAAGCTCAAACCCGCTGTAGATCCCGTAGAGCGGCGAGAGCGTTGCCGCCAGCACCGCGCGGATCATGAAGGGCGTGCGGCCCTCCTGCTGGAGAAAAAAGGGAAGGATATCCGGCGTGTTGGTGAAAAAGTTTGGACGGAAATAATCCGCCGACCAAGGCGCGCTCAACTCCGACAGATAGTCGGTCAATTCCTGCTTCGTGTTGCGCCAGGTGAAATACGTGTAGCTCTGCGAGAAACCGGCTTTGGCCAGCGCGCGCATCATTTTTGGTTTCGTGAAAGCCTCGCTGAGAAAAACCAGATCGGGGAATTTCGCGCGCGTTTCAGCGATGAGCCACTCCCACAACGCGACAGGCTTGGTGTGCGGATTGTCCACGCGGAAGGTGCGCACGCCGCGCTCCGCCCACCACAGGACAACATCGCGCAATTCGTTCCACAGGTCCCGCCATGACGGGTTGTGGTAATCGAGCGGGTAGACGTCCTCGTATTTTTTCGGCGGATTCTCCGCGTATTTGATCGTGCCGTCCGGACGATGGAAGAACCACTCGGGATGTTGTGTTACGTAGGGATGGTCCGGCGAGCAGTTGAGGGCGAAATCGAGCGCGATCTCGAGGCCGCGCTTTTTCGCTTCTCCGACCAACCATTCGAAGTCCTCCAGCGTCCCTAGTTCGGGCGCGACGTCGCGGTGACCGCCGCCGTGAGGGCAACCCTGATGCCTGTTGCCGATGGCATAAGGCACGCCCGGATCACCCGGTTCACATCCGAGCGCGTTGTTGCGCCCCTTGCGCTTCGTCGTTCCGATCGGGTGGATCGGAGGAAAATAAACCACATCGAACCCCATCGCTTTGGCGTCATCGAGACGGCCCAGACAATCGCGGAAAGTCGACCCGCGGTCGCCCCGCCCCCCGGCGGAGCGCGGGAAAAATTCATACCACGAGGCGAAGAGCGCGGCTTTGCGTTCGACCATGATCCGTCCGCACGGACGGAATTCGGATCCGATGGTCCGGTCGGGATATTTCGCCATGATGTCAGCCAGATCAGCACGCGCCGCCGTGGCAGCGGCCTGCGCGCGGTCCGCCCGGCCGAGCGCGTCGGCCGCGGCCCTCAGGACCGTCGCGTCCTTTTTTGCCGCGAGCTTCGCCCGTTGCCCGAGCAATTGCGCGCCCTCCAGCGCCTCCGAGGAGAGATCTTCCTGCCCGCCCTCGTGCTTGCGACGGAATTCGTCGCGCCACGTCTCGTAGCTGTCGAGCCATGCTTCGACCGTGTATTCGCAATCGCCGATCTCGGTGACGACAAACGATCCGGACCAGACATCATTCTCACCCCGCCTCATCGGTGCTTCCTGCCATTTCTTCGCGCCCGCCTTGCGCCACTTGAGCACGGCAGCGACCGAATCGTGGCCGTCTTTGTAAACATCGGCTGTGACATCCACCGGATCGCCGACGAGGCGCTTGATCGCGTGACGGCCGCAGTCGAGCAGCGGACCGAGATTCTCGATGACGACGGAAATCTTTTTCATTTCGCGGCGGCCGCGCGGACCGCACCAGCTAGAGGTTGCCACGCCGGATCGCGGTCGCAAAGCGCGGCGAGACGCTCCGCGGCCGCGGGAATGTGGCCGAGAAACGCTGTTTTGCCCTTCACCCGACCGAGAAATCCGTAGGCCCCGAGCGCCTGCATGAGTCTTTGCCGCGCGCAGGAACGCAATTCGTCTTCCCAAGCGGAGGAATCGGCCAGGCCGGCCGTTTGACGGTAAAAATCCGAGAGCTCGGCGCGTTGCGCGCAGGACATTTCGACGTAGGGATCATAAAGGAGCGAGGCCACATCGTAGCCGGCCAGTCCGGCGCGCATCCCCTGGAAGTCGATGAAGGTCACCTTGCCACCACGCACCATGATGTTCTGCGATTGGAAATCCCGGTGCAGCAGCACTCGCGGAAGTGCGCCGAGCGTAGACGCCTGCTCCGCGAAGGGCGCGAGTGCGCGTTGCGGTCCGCCGAGAAAGTGATCGAAGAAATAATCCTGCTCCCACCGGTAGAGGTCGGCGTCGAACGGCGCCTGCAGGACCGAGGCTTGCCCCGCCGCCGCGAGATCGGCGCGATGCAACAAGGCCGCCTCGCGGAGAGCGCCGCGGTAAAGTTCCGCCCGCATTTCCCACCGCGATTCGCGGTGCGTCCAGAGGTCCTCGGTTCCCGCGTCCTCGAGAAGAAGGAAACGCCGGTCCGCATCGTGCGCCACGACCTGCGGGACACTGACCCCCTGCGAATGCAGGAAAAGCGCGCAATCGGCGTAGCGCGCGTTCTCCGCTTTCTCCGATCCGTAGGCCACGGCAACCAAACCCTCCGCCGACCCGCGTCCGCGCCAGAACTTGCGATCCGAGCCGCCGCGCTCCACGGCAGACCACTCGCCGTCGCGCGCCGCGGGATGCACCGACCCGATCCATTCGAAAATCCCGCTCATACGACGGTGTCCCGCAGATCGCCCGCGGCGAGCATTCCCTCGCGCACCACGCTGGAAAAAACACGCGCACCGGGCTCGACTTTTGCCCCGGCCCACAGAATCGAGTTTTCCAAATTCGCCCCGGCGCATACCTCGCTGCCGGGTCCGAGCCAGTTCCATCCCCGGAGCACGGCGTTTTCGTCGACGCGCGCGCCCGCCATACGCCATTGCGGCCAGGCGTCGCCCGCCAGCGGGGAGGCGATCTTCACCGTTCCTGCCGCGAGATCGGAATGGATGCGCTGATATTCCCCGATGTTCCCGATGTCGCGCCAGATTCCGTCGTCGAGCACCACACCGGCGATTTTTTCACCGGCGCGAAGCGCGTCCAGCCAAACGGGAACGAACGACACGGGTTCGCCCGCGGGAATACGCGACAGCAACGCGGGATCGACCACGCACACGCCGGTGTAGAGAAAACGCGGTGCGGCGGAACCGAGTTCCCCGCGGATGTCGGTGACCAGACCGGTTGCCGCGTCGAAACCGACTTGGAGCGGCCCGCCCGAGGAACGCAGCGCGAGCGTGCAGAGCGCGCCGCTTTTCGCGTGCGCGGCGAAGAGCGTGGCGAGATCGAGTTCGGCCAGGATGTCCCCGTTGTGCACGAGCACCGGCCCGGGCAGCAGGAGATCCTCCACGTTTTTCAAACCTCCCGCCGTCTCGAGCAACACCGGTTCGTGGCGGAAATGCACGGGGATGCCTTCGTAATGCGAAGGTTGCGGATACTCGGGAAAAAGGCGGATGAATTCGCCCGCCAAGCGGTGGGTGTTGATCACGATGCGCCCCACCCCGGCCGCCGCGATGCGGGCCAGTGCGAACTGGCAGAGCGGCACACCGCAGATGGGAACGAGCGGTTTGGGTATCTGGTCGGTCAGCGGTTGCAAACGCTGCCCCCACCCCGCGCAGAGGAGAAAAGCCGTGCGCACCGACGCGCTCACGCCGCGGCACCCGGCGAAAGAACCAGGCGCATGATCATCATCTCGGAAGCGACAAAGCCGTGGCGGCGGTAGAATTCGACTACCCTTTGATCGTCGCGATGGGTGAGTAACGTGATGCGCAGGAAGCCTTTCTCCCGCGCGAAATCGACGGCGTGCTGCAGTAGGCGGCCGCCGTGGCCCTGCCCGCGATGATCGGCATGCACCACCAGATCTTCGAGCAGGAGGACGAAACCGCCTTCCGCCGTGCTGATCGTGATGAGCAGGTTGATCATGCCGATGATGCGCATGTTGTTGCGCAGGACGAAAATCCGCCCGCGGTTCGGCTGTTCGAGAATCAGCCGCAAACCGCGCATTTGTTTGGCCTGATCCGCGGTGAATTCTGGCTCCGCCGCGAAAAGGTCGGCCAGCAACTCGGCCATGAGGGGCAGGTCCTCCAGCGTGGCGGGTTCGATACGCAGTTCCGACATAAGAACCATTTGTAA
>JBEDBL010000165.1:0-6157 GCA_041177245.1 Verrucomicrobiota bacterium | reverse complement strand
CGCGGCGAGCAGGCTGGCGTTGATGGTTCGGCGACCGTCATGAGAAGCGACCCGGTCGGCTTCGTGCGCGGAATGCACCCGCGCGCCGCCGATCTGCCCAGCCCGGTGCCTCGGAACCATTTCGTCGCTCTTTTTGGACAGTCGACAAGGAATGTTGTCGACGGATCGACATGCGAGCCGAACATGGGGCAAGTTCTCTCGCTCATGAATGGCTTTGTCCAAACGGAACTGGTCAACAAAACCGATGCGCAGATCAACCGTGATATCGAAAAAGCTCCGTCGGCCGCGGAAAAAATCCGCCGTCTTTATCTCGGAATTTTCAGCCGGGAGCCGTCTGCGGAGGAAGCGACCCTCATGGCCGAGGAATTCGCTGCATCTCCTTCTACGGCCGCGGCCAATGTCGCCTCCGCCATGATCATGTCCGCCGAATTCCTCTACATACAATGAGAAGGTCGCGAGCACGCTCCTCCGACGGCTGTGATGTTTGTCGTGCCGAAGAAATGACACGGCGCCATTTTATGAATATCGCGGCGCGCTCCATGCTCGGAGTGCGGGTCATGCCTTGGCTGGGCGGTCTGGCCTCGCTGGTGCCCAGGGCGGACGGGGCGACCCCGGCACCAGGGGCGACGGCCAGCAATGTCATTTATCTTTTCATGTCCGGGGGCATGAGTCATTTGGATACCTTCGATCCCAAGCCCAGGCGCAAAGAACTCATGGGTCCGACCGAAGCGATCGGTTCTAGTGCCGATGGAATACAAGTCAGCGGCTTTCTACCGAAATCGGCCGGGATCATGGACAAGGTCTGCGTCATCAATTCCATGACATCGACCGATGGCGCGCACGAACACGGCGGCTATATTCTCCACACGAGTTACAAAATGCGCGGCACCGTGGAGCATCCGGCCCTTGGCGCTTGGGTCATAAAGCTCGGAGGAAAACACAAGCAAGACATCCCGGGCTTCGTGGCAATCGACACCGCGCCGGATATCAGCAGCGGCGGGTTCTTCGGCCCGACCTACGGCGCGGCACCCATCGGCGATCCCAAGCAGGGCTTGCAGGACTCACGCCGCCCGGACGGCGTCACTGCTCCCGATTTCGACAGACGGCTTGCTTTGGCCGACCGCCTGAACCGCTCATTTCACGAGAAGTTCCCGGGTTCCGACGTGCAGGAATACAGCAAGCTATACGCCCAAGCCGTTCGGCTGATGAAGAGCGAAGATCTCAAAGCTTTCGACATTGGCGGCGAGACCGATGCCACAAAAGCGCTCTACGGCGAATCGCGCTTCGCGCAGGGGTGTCTGCTTGCGCGCAGGCTGGTCGAGCACGGGGTGCGCTTTGTCGAGGTAACACTTGGTGGCTGGGACACGCATTTCGACAACTTCACCGCGGTCAAAGCGCGCTGCGCCGAGTTCGACCAGGCCTACGCGGCTCTCATCAGTGATCTGGCCGGCAGGGGGTTGCTGGAAAAAACGCTCGTGGTTGTTGGCACGGAATTCGGACGCACCCCGGAGATCCAGCCGCAGAACCGCGGTGGTCGCGATCACCATCCGGCGGCGTTCTCATGCCTCCTGGCCGGAGGAGGAGTGAAAGGCGGATTCAAATACGGCGAGACGGATGGCCGGGGAGCCCGCGTACGTCAGAACCCGGTGCAGATTCCGGATCTCAATGCGACCATCGCCCACGCTCTGGGCTTGAAACTCGATGAAAAACTTTACTCCCCGAGCAAGCGTCCTTTCACCATCGCAGACAAGGGCGTGCCCGTCATGGGTGTTTTTGCCTGACTGCTTAGAGCAGTTCTTCGTGGAATTTGTCGCGCAGAGCGTAGGCCTCGTCCATGAGCGCCTCGGCTTGTCCCGGTTCGTTCGCCTCGAGCGCCGCCTTGAGGGAGGCCAGACACTTGCCCAACTCGGCCATTCCCTCTCGGTAGCGGGCAAGATATTTTTCCCGTTCCCCGCCGCTCCGCTCACCCACGGAATCCGGGACGAGGCTTGCCGCCTGGGCGTTGGCCTTGATCATCTCGTCGACAAGTTCCAGCGATGAAGATCGCGAAGCGTCGTTGTCGAATTGCCGCGACAACTTTTTCATATTGCGCGAAATTTTGCCCATGAGCATTTCGACCGGCGACGATTCCTCGTCACTCTCGGCTCGGCCGAAGGACACAGTCAGCAGAAGAATGCCTGCTGCAAGGATCGTGCGGGCGGTGAGCGCCGGCCCGAGATTTCCCGATATGAGTTTCATGCGGACGGGTTGGTGGTCGACTTTCCTTTGACTGCGGCCAGCACGGCCTCGGCCGTTTGGCGATGCGTCAGTTTTTCCGAGTCGATGCGGATGGTAGACGCTTCGCGGTAGAGTGGTTCCCTCGCGCGGTAGAGTTCCTCGAGCGTGCGCCGCGGGTCCTCGGTCTGGAGGAGGGGGCGTTTGCTGTTTTTGACCCGCTGGTGCAAATGGTCAGTGCTCGCGTCAAGCCATACGACGGGTCCGATTTCCGGCAAAAGTTTGCGATTGTCTGCGGACACCACCACGCCGCCGCCGGTGGCGACGATCAGGCCGATGCGGCCGATCAATCCGCGCAGCACTTCGGTTTCTAGCGTGCGGAAACTCGCCTCACCTTCATCGCGGAAAATATGCGGGATACTTTTGCCCGCTTTTTGCGCGACCAGCGTATCGGTGTCGACGAGAGCAAAACCGGTGAGCGAGGACAAAAGACGTCCGACGCTGGATTTGCCGGATCCCATGAATCCGACGAGCACGAGATTGCGAAACACCGCTACACTCTCGTTACGTTGAGGGCTTTCGGTCCGCGCTCGCTCGGCGCGATCTCGAAATCCACGGTGTCGCCTTCCTCGAGCGTCTTGAACCCGTCTGTGCGGATCTCGGAATAGTGCACGAAAACGTCGAAGTCACCGCCCTCGGGATCGGCGATGAAACCGAACCCTTTCTTGTTGTTGAACCATTTGACTTTTCCTCGGGGCATTCAGGTGGGGGTGGTCCTGACGCGATACTCTGCGACCTAAGTTTTTATCGTTCACGTGGGGGATTTCGTCAATTGCATATTGGAAAAAAGCCGTCGCGCGGCCATCATCACCGCCGCGATGAAGCGAGCAAAACCGGTCCAAGTTGGCGTGGTCATGGGCAGCAAATCGGACTGGCCGGTGATGCGCGCTGCATCACAAATCCTTGATCAACTAGGAATTGCGCATGAGGCAAAAGTTGTCTCGGCGCACCGCACCCCGGACCGCATGGCCGCCTACGCCAAAGCGGCGAGCGGGCGCGGTTTGGAAATTATCATCGCCGGCGCCGGAGGAGCGGCCCATTTGCCGGGCATGCTTGCGGCGCACACGACGCTCCCGGTGCTCGGTGTTCCCGTTCCGTCGGGCGCATTGCAGGGACTGGACTCCCTGCTCTCCATCGTCCAGATGCCCGGTGGTGTTCCGGTGGCCACGTTTTCCATTGGCGCATCCGGCGCGAAAAATGCTGCGCTCTTCGCCGCGGCGGTCCTCGCCCGCGGCAACGCGAAACTCGCGGCCCGTTTGGAAAAGTTCCGCGCGGCTCAATCGCGCGAGGCGGAGATATCCGTTCTGCCGCGCGCATGACGACGCGCGTCATTCCCGCGCTCGATGCGGGACAAATCCCCGCAGCCGCCGGGGAAGCTGCCGGGTTGCTGCGCGCGGGGGGTATTGTCGCGCTGCCCACCGAGACAGTCTACGGTTTGGCCTGCGATGCCCTCAACGCGGAGGCGGCGGCCGCCGTCTTCGCCGCCAAAGAACGCCCGTCGTTCGATCCGCTCATCGTCCATGTGGCTGGTCCGGAGTGGATCGAAACGCTGTCGCCGGTAAGCGGCCGCGAGGAGGTGCTCGCGCGCAAATTGTCGCATGCGTTCTGGCCCGGACCGCTCACCTTGGTGCTCCCGGCCAAAGATATTGTGCCCGACTTGGTGCGATCCGGACTGCCCACGTTGGCATTGCGCTGCAGTGCGCATCCCGTGTTGGCCGCGGTGTTGGAAAAGCTGGCGCGTCCAATCGCGGCCCCGAGCGCGAACCGTTTCGGCCGCATCAGTCCGGTCACCGCCGCGCATGTGGTCGAGGAACTCGATGGACGCATCCCGCTTGTGCTCGATGGCGGGCCGTGCCGGCACGGACTCGAGTCAACGATCGTCCGGGTTGAGGATTCAAAACTTGTTCTGCTCCGTCCGGGGCCGGTCACGGCGGAAGACTTGGAAAAATTCGCACCCGTCGTTCGCGTGACCCGGGAGCATGGAGTCGCCGCACCCGGCATGCTCGACAGCCACTACGCGCCACGCACCCCGTTGAGGTTGTTGCCCGATGGCGCACCGCGGCCCGACGATGCCGCGGCGAGCGGGTTGCTCGCTTTCGGCTCCGCGGGCCCTGGATTCGCCCGGGTCGAAATCCTTCCCGGCAATGCCGCCGCGGCTGCGCCGCTTTTTTTCGCGGCCCTGCGCCGGCTCGACGGATCCGGCGTCGCGCGCATCTATGCCCGCGAAATTCCCGAATCCGGGCTGGGCACGGCAATCATGGATCGTTTACGCAAAGCGGCGCATGAGTAAGGAAAAGCTCAACACGCGCGCCGCGGGCATCGTCGCGCTCGCGGTCATGTTCAGCCGCGTGCTGGGTCTGGCGCGCGAACTAATCCTGGCGGCCCTCTTCGGCGCGGGACGGGGCATGGACGCTTACATCACGGCCTTTCGCGCACCGAACCTGCTGCGCGATCTTTTCGCGGAGGGCGCACTCTCGGTCGCCTTCGTCACGGTCTTTTCCAAAGTCAGCGTGGAGAAGGGGGTTGGCGCGGCTTGGGATCTCGCCCGCAAGATGGCGACGCTCACCCTCGTTTTCATGAGCATCGTGACGGCGCTTGGCATCATTTTTTCCGGTCCGCTGTTGAGTGTCCTCGCCCCCGGATTCGATCCGGAAAAATCCGCGTTCGCCATCGAGCTGACGCGCATCATGTTCCCGTTCATTCTCCTTGTCTCCTTGGCGGCGCTCGTCATGGGAATGCTCAATTCGCGGAATGTCTTCGGAATGCCCGCGATGGCTTCGAGCTTTTTCAACATCGGCTCCATCGTGGGCGGTGTCGCCGTGGCGTGGCTAATCGATCCCGCCTTCGGACCGCGATCTTTGGTCGGCATCGCAGTTGGAACGCTGATCGGCGGCTTGCTGCAATTGGTCGTCCAGTTGCCCAGCCTTCGGAAGGTCGGCTTCAAGTTCGCCTTCGACTTTGCCTGGAACGATCCGCAAGTGAGGCGCGTGCTCATCCTCATGCTGCCCGCGGTCATCGCCGCGAGCGCCGTTCAGGTGAACGTCATGATCAACAGCGTCTTCGCTTCCTTCCTCGGCGATGGTGCGGTCAGTTGGCTGTCCTACGCGTTCCGGTTGATGCAATTGCCTCTCGGCATTTTCGGTGTGGCCATCGCCACGGTTACGCTGCCGGCAGTTTCGAAAATCGCCGCCGGTGGTGACATGGCGCACTTTCGCGAGACCTTGGGCAAGGCCCTGCGACTCGCGCTTTTTCTCACCCTTCCCGCGACGGTCGGACTCGTCGTGATGAGCGACGAAATCATCGGGCTCATTTACCAACGCGGAAAATTCTCGGTGAACGACACTTTGCAGACCGGAGCAGCGCTCAAATTCTACGCCGCCGGGCTCATGGCCTACTCGTGCATCAAAGTGCTCTCGCCTGCGTTTTACGCACTCGACCGCAAGTGGACGCCGATGACCGTGAGCTTTGTCTCTATCGCCTTGAATGTCCTGCTCAACTGGCAGCTGACCTTCCGTCTCGGTATGGGACACCGCGGGCTCGCGCTGTCCACCGGTCTTTCTGCCACCGCCAATTTCCTGTTCCTTTATTTTTACATGCGGCGTGCCGCGGGCGGAATGCCCACGGCTTCGCTGCTCGGCGCCTTCGCCCGCATGCTCATCGCCGCGGGCGGACTCTCCGCCGCTTGCATCGCCGGACGTCATTTGCTCGGCCCATGGCTCTTTTCCGCCTCGTTCGTCGACCGTCTGTGGTCCTTGATGGCGATCATAGCCGCCGGTGCATTCGTCTACTTCGGCCTGTGCGCGTTGCTCAGGGTGGAGGAAACAAAGCAGGCCCTCTCCATCGTCAAACGGAAAATCAGCCGCCGCGCGATCGGCGCATCCGG
>JBEDBL010000164.1:0-6279 GCA_041177245.1 Verrucomicrobiota bacterium | reverse complement strand
CTTCTCCCTGCCATGAGCAAGAAATCGAAAAAAACCACCACCGGGACTTCCACGCTGGCTGCGCCGGTCCACGCCGCTCCCGTTCCGGTCCGCGACCGCCATTTGCGATTCAACGAGCGCTGGAATTACTCGCCCGCTCCCGAGATTCACACCGATATAACGATCAAGCCCCGCTACGAACTCTTCATCGGCGGCAAATTCGTCAAACCCTCCTCGGGAAAATATTTCCCCTCGATCAATCCCGCCACGGAGAAACAGCACGCAGAAATCGCGCAGGGCACCGCGGCCGATGTGGACAAGGCGGTCAAAGCCGCGCGCCGCGCGTACGAAAAAACATGGGGCAAGATGCCCGGGCGGGAGCGTGGCAAATATCTTTTTCGCATCGCGCGCCTGTTGCAGGAAAAAATGCGCGACCTCGCGGTGATCGAATCGCTCGACGGCGGCAAAACCATACGCGAAAGCCGCAACATCGACCTCCCGCTTGTTGCCGCGCACTTTTTTTATCACGCAGGTTGGGCGGACAAACTCGACTACGCGTCTCCCGGACGCAAACCGCAATCGCTCGGCGTGGCCGGCCAGATCATCCCGTGGAATTTCCCGTTGCTCATGGCCGCGTGGAAGCTTGCACCCGCTTTGGCCTGCGGCAACACCTGCGTGCTCAAGCCGGCGGAAACAACATCAGTCACCGCGATGCACTTGGCCGAGATCCTTGCCGAGGCCGATCTGCCCGATGGAGTCGTCAATATCGTCACCGGTTTCGGCGACACCGGCGCGGCCATTGTCAATCATCCGGACATCGACAAACTCGCATTCACCGGTTCGACCGAGGTCGGCAAAATCATCGCCAAGTCCGTCGCGGGCACGCGCAAAAAGCTGACCCTCGAATTGGGCGGCAAGGCGGCGAACATCATCTGCGAGGACGCGCCCATCGATCAAGCCATCGAGGGCATTATCCAAGGTATCTATTTCAACCAGGGCCATGTCTGCTGCGCCGGATCCCGGCTTTTTGTGCAGGAGAGCATCGTCGAACCGGTCATCCGCCGTCTGCGCAACCGATTGGCCACGCTGCGGGTGGGGGATCCGCTCGACAAGAATACCGACATCGGCGCGATCAACAGCCGCGAACAACTGGGCAAGATTCGCGAGCTGGTGGCGAGCGGGGAAAAGGAGGGTGCGGAACTTTATCAACCGCCGTGCAAGTTGCCGTCGAAGGGATATTTCTTCGCGCCGAGTTTTTTCACCGGCGTGACCGATTCGCACCGCATCGCGCAGGAGGAAATTTTCGGTCCTGTGCTCAGCGTGATGACCTTCCGCACTCCGGAAGAAGCGCTCGAGCGCGCCAACAACACGCCCTACGGCCTCAGCGCCGGCGTATGGACCGATAAGGGTAGCAAAGTATTCAAGTTGGCCACGAAGTTGCGCGCCGGCGTCATCTGGGCTGAGACCTACAACAAATTCGACCCGGCCAGCCCGTTCGGCGGCTACAAAGAAAGCGGCTTCGGCCGTGAGGGGGGTAAGCAAGGATTGCTTAGCTACCTCGAACTATAACCGGTTTGCCTTCACCGCCTTTTTGTTGACAGCGCCCGTTGAAAGGAAGTTCAACCGCGCGCTCTCGTTGTAGGCGGAACAGCACCGCCTGTCGGCCTTGGTCGGTGGTAACTCCATCCGTTGCGATGGAGAGCATGAGGATGCGCCGACGGGCTGCAAACTGGATCATTGGCGGAAGCGGGCCCCGCGGGCTAAGTTCTCCCCTTTCCGTACGATGCCCGAACAAGACAAGCCAGACTTCGACGACAAGCCGCTGCGGCCCACGAAGTATGCGGAGAAGCCCGGCTTGCACAACGTTATCGGCGATTGGTGGCGGGAGGCGACGGGCCAAAACGCCGACTGGCATCAAGACTATAGCACGGGACGAGCGATTTGGCGGAAGATCATGCTCTGGTCTCCCGCTGTGGTTCTAATCGTGCTCGTTGGTGGAGGGGTTGGCACTTTGCTCTTCACCGGTTGGAGGGCGCATGATCTTGCCTCGAAAGCTCTGGCCAGTCTCAAACGGGGCGACCAGCGGCTTGCGCTCATCCAGGTCGAGTCGGCACGCAATTTCCGCAGCAACGATCCCGAAGTGCTGCGGGCTTATGCCAAGGTGCGTCTCGAGGCGGGCGATCCTGTCTGTCTGGAAATCTGGAACCAGTTGGCCCGGCAGGAAGTCCTTTCGCTCGATGATCGGCAGTCGCAGGCGGAAGCCGCTGTGCGGTTCGGGGGAGCGGAACAGTTCGACAACGCCATTGCGGAGTTCACGGCGTTGGGCAAGAAGGCGGATGCGGACGCCTGGCGCGGGCGCCGCGCGTTGCAGCAAAAAGACTTCACCGCGGCTGAGGGCTATCTCCGCTCAGCGGCAAATGCTGATCCGGGCACTGCGCGTCGCCTCGAACTGGCGAAGTTGCTTGTCTCGATCGGCACGGCTGATTCCCGGGCCGAGGCCGCGCAAATCGTCGACTCCATGGCCCAAGGGCCCGATGCGGCGGAAGTCCTCGCCTTCGGTCTTTCGTCCGTTCCCGCAGGTCCCGCAACCCGCCGCGGATGGGCGGAACAGGTCATGGCCGATCCGAAGCCCGAAAATGAAGCGGTTTTGACCGCTGCGGATATTCTTGTTTCCGACCGACTGACGACGGTGGATGAGATTGTCTCCGAGTTGCAGATGGTTTTTACCGGAGCGCGCTTGGAAGACCGAGGTCGCTACGCGAAGTGGTTGCTCGAAAAGAACCGTCCCGATGATGCGCTTGTTTTTGTCCGGCCCAACGAGGTCCGCGGATCGCGCGGAGGTTTCCTTGTCCGCGCGGAAGCGCTCAGTGCCCTCCAGCACTGGAAAGCCCTTCTCTCCATGGTGAATGCGGGATCGCCGGTCAACGAATCGGTTACTCACATTTTGCGCGCAAGGGCGGAAGAGGGGTTGGGCAGGTCCTCTGCGGCGAACACCAGCCTGCGTAAGGCAATCCGCGCCTCCGTCGCCCGCAACGCTTTGGCCGAGACGATGGCCGAGGTTGATCGCATGGGCAAACAGGCTCTCAGCGATGAAGTGCTGCTCGAGTTGTGCGCGGAATATGCCACGGCTGATCATGCTCTGCGCATCGCGCGCTGGAGATTTTCGGCACGAGGGGAGCCGAGGTTGCGTCACCAAGCCTACCTCAATGCGATGAAAGCCGCGCCGCAAGCTTCCACAGTCGCGGACTTGACGCGACTGGAGCAGTTGCTCGGTCGCGGGCACGTCGACACCGAACGGACCGGAGCCGTGCTGGCGGGCGAGCCCGACAACATCGATTTTCGTCTTACCCATGCGCTGGCCTTATTTGCCGACGGCCGCGCGGCGGAGGCGCGCGGAGTGATCGAGCCTGTGCGTTTGGTTCAACACCAACTCCAGCCCGGCCAGAAAGCGATCGCTGTCGCGGTTCTGGCGGCGACAGGTTCCATGATGGAGGCCATCAGCCTGGCAAAAACCATGCGACCCGATCATCTCACCGATGCCGAATACAGGCTGGTTTACGCATTCACCACAGCTGATCAATCGACCGAGTTTTTTGTCGATGGAACCGGGGGCGTGCAGAATGCGGAGTAATTGTCGCCGCCGGGCGCGGTTCTGCCACCGGAGGACTGGCTGCGGGCTCAGCGGATGATGCCGCGCTGGCTAGTCTCGACAAAAATGCAGAGCTCCTCGACTTCGGCGATACCGGGGATTTCTCTGCGGACAGCTTCGACGGCCTGCTTGGTGTTGAGATTGCCGCGGTAGAAGATGCGATAGGCCTCCTTTAGTGCCCGAATCGTATCGGCGGAAAAATCCGCGCGTTCGAGACCGATACTGTTGATCCCTCGCACTTCGGCCGGATTGCCGTCGGCGATCATGAATGGCGGCACATCCTGTACGATTTTGGAGCATCCGCCCGTGATGGCGTGGCGTCCTACGCGGCAGAATTGATGGATGGCGGTGAGGCCCCCGATCACGGCATGATCCCCGACCTCGACGTGTCCAGCCAAGGTTCCGTTGTTGGAGAAAATGACATTGTTTCCCACGACGCAATCGTGCGCGATGTGAGAATAGGCGAGGAAGTTTCCGCCGTTGCCGATGGCGGTCTTCGTGCCGGGCAATGTTCCACGATTGACCGTGCAGAATTCGCGGAAGGTGTTCCCGTCGCCGATTTCGAGGTAGGTCGGCTCGCCTGCGTATTTGAGATCCTGAGTCTTCTGCCCGATGGAGGTGTATGCGTAGAAAAAGTTTCCGCTGCCAATCCTGGTTGGACCCATCACAGTGACGTGGTGCTGCAACTCGGTATTTTCGCCGATCACAACATCTGGACCGACCACGCAATAAGGACCGATACGCGCACCGGTGGATACTTCGGCCGCCGGATCGACGATGGCGGTCGGATGAATCATTCGGAGACGAGGCCGAAGAGAAGGACGCCTTCGCTGACCACTTCGCCGTTGACCGTGCACTGGCAGGCGGCACGTGCCATCGTTTTGCGCGATCTGGTCAGTTCGCAGTGGATGAAAAGTGTGTCGCCCGGGAAGACCGGTTTACGGAACTTTACTTCGTCCGCGCTCATAAAGTAGCCGATTTTTCCCGAATTTTGGGTGTTGAGCATCATGAGGATGCTGGCCACCTGCGCCATGGCCTCGACCTGCAGCACGCCGGGCATGACGGGATGCTTCGGGAAGTGGCCTTGGAAGAATGGCTCGTTGATGGTGACTGATTTCACGCCGGTGCACTTGGTGTCACCTTCGAAAGCCACGATGCGGTCCACCATGAGGAAGGGATACCGGTGCGGGAGGATCTTCATGATCTCCGTGGTGGGCAAAACGCGTTCGCCGACGGGAAGCCTGGCCGGCGGGATCATGGCCATCATGTTGGAATGTTGCTTGGCTATCGCCGCGGCCAATTCCGTGTTTGGTCCGTGCCCGGGTTTCACCGCCACGACATGGCCGAGCAGCGGTCGCCCGGCGAGGGAAAGGTCGCCGATGATGTCGAGAATCTTGTGGCGGACGAACTCGTCGGGAAAACGCAGAGGCTCTTTGCTCAGGACGGAGTTGTCGCGTATGACGATGGCGTTCTCTAGACTCCCGCCGCGGATAAGGCCTTTTTCCATCAGCGGCTCGACGTCCTCGTAGTGAACGAAGGTGCGCGCAGGCGCGATTTCCTTTTCGTAAACCTCCGGCGTGATTTCGAGGCTGAGGTATTGGGTGAAGGTGCCGTTGGGGCCAGCCTGCGTGCAGGACACGCGGAAGTTGCTGTCCGGCAAAATGACGAGGATCGATCCGTTCTTGGTGTTGATCGCAACAGGTTCGCGGATTTCGCAATACCGGCGGGGGGCGTCCTGCTCCGTGATGCCCGCTTTTTTGATCAGTGCGACATAGGGCGCCGCGCTGCCGTCGCCGATCGGCGGTTCGTTGGCATCCATGTCGATAAGCGCATTGTCGACGCCGAGCCCAGTCAGGGCCGAGAGGATGTGCTCGACAGTGTGGACCTTGACGTTGCCTTCGACGAGCGTGGTGGCGCGTTCGACCGTGCGGACATTGGCTGCCAATGCGTCCACAGTCGGCTGGTCTTTGAGGTCGCTGCGGCGGAATTTGAAGCCGTGGTTGACCGGGGCCGGATGAACGGTGAGGGTGACTTGTTCTCCTGTGTGCAAGGAGACGCCGGCCAACGAGGCGGTGCCGGCGAGGGTGTGTTGCTTTTGCATCGGTGCGTGGGTCTTCAAACGGCCAAGCGCCCGTCCATCATCGGAATTTGCCGGGTGGCAACCGCCGCGGCGTCGGGGCTGTGGGTGACAACTATTAGTGTGGCGAGGCCGTGCGAGGCAATCTTTTGGAACAGCGAAAGGACGCGGCCGGCGTTGTCCGAATCAAGGTTTCCCGTGGGCTCGTCAGCCAACAGCAACCGCGGGCGGTGAGCCAGCGCCCGTGCAATGGCTGCGCGCTGCATCTCACCGCCGCTCATTTGGTGTGGAAACGCGCGGGCGCGGGCGGTCAGGCCGGTCAAATCGAGCACCTCCATGGCACGGGCACGGGCCTCGGCCGCTTTGTCGCCCCGGAGAAGGAGGGGAAGTTCGACGTTCTCCACGGCCGTCATGGAGGGCAGGAGATTGAAAAACTGGAACACGATGCCTAGGCGCCCCCGGCGATATTTGGTCAGAGTGGCGTCATCCGCACCGTCCAGGCGCAGTCCGTCAACCGTGACACTCCCTGAACTCGGTTGATCCAGTCCGCCGAGCAGATTCAGCAGAGTGGTCT
>JBEDBL010000163.1:0-6291 GCA_041177245.1 Verrucomicrobiota bacterium | reverse complement strand
TGTATCGGGACGACAAACATCATGAGCGGGGAATACGCGACAACCCGGAACGGCGGCATGGCACCAATGACTGTCGCGCTCGTCGATTGGAGTTGGATCGGGCACCACCCGACGTATTTTTGTCTTTTCGCCAAGAGCCTTCTTCAGCTCGGCCTGAACGTGAGGGCTCTTTGTCCGAAGCCCGAAGAGGTAAGCCGCAGCCTTGCTGATTTGCCGGAGGATTTGCGGGAAAGGCTGTTTCTCGAAAGGTTGCCGGGGTGGGCAAGCGCCCCTCGCGGCACGCCTGATCGCTGGAAAAACATGATTGGCACCGCAAGATCGTTGCGTGTCCTGGACCGGATGCTGCGGCATGGTCCGCGACAACCAGACTTGGTCTTTTTTGCCTGCATGTACGACGTGCAGTTTTATTACTTTGGAACGTTTCGCCGTTGGTTCCGTTGGAAGTGGGCGGGTCTTTATCTGCTGAGTTTCGGGTTCCGGTCGACTACTGCACCCGTATATGAGCTGAATCGTCGCTGGGCAAAGCCACAAAAGTTTCTCCGCAACGGCAAGCCTGCCGCTATTGCCACGCTTGACGAGGGAATCAGGAAAAAAATCGAAGTCATTATCCAACCGGGCAAGTGCGTGGTGTTTCCCGACATTACAAATACAGCCCTCCCGGAGACCGGTGAGCACACGCTGGCAGGCAAACTGCGGCGTTTCGCTGCCGGGCGAAAGATTGTTCTGCTTAGCGGCACCCTTTTTCCGCAGAGGGGTGTTGATGCCTTCCTGCAAGTGGCCATGGCCAACCCCCAGTGGTGTTTTGCCATGGTGGGAGAGTTGCCGTGTTTTTCGGATGAGGAGAAGGGCAGGGCAATGCTGGACGAGTTCCTGCGGAGTCATCCCTGTAGCTTTTTCCACCCACTGAGTGTCCCTGATGGTCCGGCATACAACGCTGTGATTGCAGCCTGCGATGTGGTTTGGAACATCCACTTGGACTGGCCAGGAAGCAGCAACACACTGACAAAAGCTGCCTTTTTCGAGAAGCCTGTGGTGGTGGGGGAAGGGCACCTGCTGGCGGAGCGGACGAGGGAATTTCGCCTTGGCGAGGTATGCCCTGAAAGGGCCATACCGCTGATTACACAGGCCCTGCACGCGATTTTGGACTCGCCCGAGAGTTGGAAGGCGTCGCAAAGACCTCGATGGCAAGAATACCGCGAGGCGCACTCTGAACAGCGTCTGCAGGAAGTCATGGGTGAGTTGATGTCGACTCTGTGAGCGGTGTGCGGGGCAGCGTGTTTCTTCTGAATGGATGACTTTGTGCGCGTCGCTACTTCGGGAGCGGCTAGTGAGTTGCGGGCCATGACAACACAAGCCGACTGCAGTCCCGATGCCTCGATGCTCCTCACGGGATACAACCAGAGGCGCTTCATAGCAGAGGCGATCGAGGGTGCCTTCCGACAAACCTACCCGCGACTGGAGATCGTGCTCTCGGATGATGCCTCGACCGACGACACCTATGCGGTCATGGAGTCGATGGCAGCCGGTTATCGTGGGCCGCACTCGATTGTCCTAAACCGGAACGCGCGTAATCTCGGTGTGGCGCGGCATATCAGCGACTTGGCTCAGCGCGCGCGCGGACGATTTCTTTTCATTGCGGGGGGAGATGATGTCTCTTTGCCAAATCGTGTATCTCGCTGCATGGAGGTATGGGCGACGCAGGTGAATCCGCCGAGCATGGTATTCACAAACTTGCGCACCATCGACGAGCATGGACGCGAGTTGCAACCCGCGTTTTTTATCCGGCAGGAAAAACGGGCCGGTGTTCTTGTTGGATTGAAATTCGCCCAGCACTCCGGTTCGGCAGATATCCCGGAATTATCGACGCTACCTGAGTCGCTTTACCGGTGCGTGATTGGCGCATCAATGGCTTTCGACCGGCGGCTCATTGATGAGTTTGGTCCTCTTGCAAAAGAGTTGGCCGTGGAAGATGTTCCTTTGAGCTTCCGGGCGCTTTTGGCGGGTTCTGTGGAATACGTCGATGAGCCACTAGTTGACTACCGTCGGCACAGCCTGAACTTCCTGCCGGACGACACCTCGGCGGACCTGCGAGCGAGGGCGGAAGACAGAAACTTCCGCGCTTGGCTAACTTTTGCAAAAACGTATCTGCGGGACGCGCATACAGCTTGGTGCAAAGGCATGATCAATCGCTCCACTTACAATAAACTCCGGAGTCATATCCTCTATGCTCAGTATCGTCGCAGGACCGAGATACGTCTCCGTGATTGCGACTACGGTCTTTCGTTGTTGGAAGCGTGCGCAGGTATGATCTGCGGCGGGCGGAGACTTCATTTTTGCAGTTGGTTGGCGCGGGAATACATGCCGGCTCTGGCCGCGGCCTTGAGATGTGGAGGAAGCAAAGCCGGCTTGGCATAGTCGGGCTACCTTCATGGCGATATGCAGGTCAATTACAGCCCGACGAGCGCACTATTGATCCCGTGCTACAACGCGGAGCGCTATCTGGCAAAGCTGCGCCAGCAGGTCGATGCACTGCGGCCTGCCTTCAATGAACTAGTGATCGTCGACGATTGCAGCACCGATGGAACCGTGGCAAAGGCCCGGGCGCTTGGCTTCGACATCAAGCCGCTCGCGACGAATCGCGGGCCGGGTGGAGCGCGAAACGCGGCGGCGAAAATGGCCACCGCTGAATGGGTCCACTTTCTCGACGCGGACGATGAAATTGCCCCGGACTATCTGGCGAAGGTGCTGCCGATGGCCGGAGATGACGTCGATGTGGTGCTGTGTTCCTGCGACTTTGTCGATGAGGTCAGCAGAGAGGTCGTCATGAAATGGTGCTTTGACGATGCATTGTTCTCCAGCGAACCGCTGAAGGGGTGTCTGCGAACGGGAGTTAACACTCCTTCCTCTTTGATCCGCCGCAGCAAGTTTGAAGATATCGGAGGCTTCAATGAAGACGCACGTTGCTGGGAGGATGGTGACATGCATCTGCGACTCGCCTTGGCCGGGGCAAGATTCCGAGCGATTCCGGATGTCTTGTCTTTCGGCATAAGACACCAGAGGGGAACGAGCGGGAGCGAGCTTTATTGCCACCGTTGTCGATTGGCTTTCTTGGAAAACTATCTGGCTTATGTGCCGCGGATTCCTGCGGCCGACTTGCTGGGAGAGGTGCTGCTCAACGCCCGCAATCTCGTGCTCGAAGGCGACGACGCCAACGCCGGTCGCGCGCTCGACTTGGCCATGCGACTTGGCTGGCAGGGCCCGGAGTCGAAACATCCACTCCTCGCAGTTCTGGGAAAGATTCCGTCCAAGAGGTTGCGCAAGCAGCTTTTTTCAAGGCAAGTCCGGGCGAGAAAAGTAGCGAGTCGTCGGTAGGCGGTCGTCGGTTGGGCGGGAAAGAGGTTGGCGGGAATGCGACAAGGAAGTGAGTTTTTCAGGTGCTATTTCGCCATTTTGAAACAATGACGACTTTGTTCCCATGCAAATACTAACAAACCAGATTTATAAGATGGTTTTGGGCTGGCGCCGTGCGATGGCGAGTGCCCAAGGCGTTCGACTAGAGCGCCGGGTGATGCTGGCGGCAGATATTGATTTCAACCTGGGCGGGACTTTTAAAAACTGCCTGCGCAATCCGAAGGCCAAAGGAACGATCTCGCTCGGAGCCGGTGCGTGGATCGAACGGGGGGCTGTGCTTTGGGCTTTCGACGGCTTGATCCGGACGGAACGCAATGTCTACCTCGGGCCTTACGTGACGATTTACGGTCACGGCGGCGTGACGATCGGGGAGGACACCCTGGTTTCGATGAAGGCCACTATTCTTTCCTCAAATCATGGTGTTCCGCCAGATGGACAGAAAATCAGGGAGCAACCAGATGAACTTCTGCCGACCAAGATCGGGAGCGATGTGTGGATTGGGGCGAATGCGGTCATCCTTGGCGGGGTGACGATTGGGGACGGCGCGGTT
The DNA here is from genome assembly GCA_041177245.1 of Verrucomicrobiota bacterium. Classification (GTDB taxonomy): domain Bacteria; phylum Verrucomicrobiota; class Verrucomicrobiia; order Chthoniobacterales; family JACTMZ01; genus JACTMZ01. Next base: position 2,330 of record JBEDBL010000163.1, on the reverse strand, counting down.
GTGGCCGCAGGAGCGGTGGTGACGAAGGATGTGCAAGCGGGGGCGATTGTCGCCGGTGTTCCGGCGCGACTCGTGCGCAAAAGGCAGAATGCTTAGCCACGGATTGACACAGATAGACACGGATAATTCTTCGTGCGCACACGCACGAAGAATGGTTATCGGCCGAACAGACTGTTGCTGCGCGTGTGCGGGCGGCAACTTATCCTATCCGTTTATCCGCGTTAATCGGTGGCTAAAAAGCTCTGTCAGCTAACGACATATTTCTCATGACCATCGAGCCAACCAAATTGAACGGGGTGTTGCTGATCAAGCCACGGGTTTTTCGGGATGACCGCGGCTTTTTTCTCGAGTCGTGGAGCAAGCGAGCGTTCGATGAGGCGGCCGGTCGTACGATCGAGTTTGTGCAGGACAACCATTCGCGCTCGAGCAGGGGCGTGCTGCGCGGACTTCACTACCAAGCTGCGCCGATGGCCCAGGCCAAACTCATCACCGTTATGCGCGGGTCAATTTTCGATGTGGCGGTGGATATCCGGCCTGAATCGCCTACCTACGGCCACTGGGTGGGGGAAGTGCTGACCGACGAATCACGGGAGATGCTTTGGATTCCCGAGGGTTTCGCTCATGGATTCTATGTGCTTTCGGATTTTGCCGATGTTGTCTACAAGACAAACAACTATTACTCGCCGGAGCATGAGCGGTGTATTCGGTGGAATGATGAGACGTTGGGGGTGGGATGGCCACTCGATGGTGAACCGCAGGTGTCGGGGAAGGACGCCGAAGGGGAAGCATTTGAGCCACGGATTAAAGACAATAGACGGTTTTGATAAATTGGCGCGCGCACACGCGCGCCAGTTGTCCCGTCTGCGAAGCACCGACGAGAGGCCTGCCAAATCACGGACTGTCCTTTGAGAAAGCGGCCACTGTGTTTGGTGACCAACGGGCCATCACCATCGCCGATCCGGAACATTCCCTGATAGAGCGCTTCGTCACAATCGGAACTTCGGAGCGGGACAGGATCCTCGTTGTTGTCGCCACCGAAAGACGTGATAAAGTGCGTTTAATAAGTGCCCGTCCGTCCAGCCGGAAAGAGCGAAAACAATCTGAAGAAGCGAGCTAAGCAATCAGACGAAATGCTTGCTGAATACAACTTCAGCAAGGGTGTGAGGGGCAAGTATGCCAAGCGCTATGCCCAAGGCACCAACGTGGTCCTTCTTGCGCCGGATGTTGCCAAAGTTTTTCCGACTGCCGAAGCGGTGAATGAGTCATTGCGTGCTCTTGCCGGAATTTTGCGTCGCCGGTCAAAGCCGCTGGCGGCGCGATGAGTTGGCGGAGGTCTTAGTCTCATAATGCCCGCCGCTGTGATATGAAGATTACCCAAGCGAAACCTCTTTCTGGCTATCGTCTCGAGCTCAGGTTCAACGACGGGGCTTCCGGTGTTGTCGATCTTTCGGCGTATGCGGGGAAGGGAGTTTTTGAAGCGTGGCTAACCCCTAGCGTTTTTGAGCAGGTCGCTATCACTGACCAAGGTGCTTTGGCTTGGCCGGGCGAATTGGACCTTTGCCCTGATTCGCTCTACTTCCGGCTCACGGGCAAGACAGCCGCAGAGGTGTTCGAATCTTTGCGTCAGAGCCAGCCTGCTTATGCCTGAGCTGGCGAGGTTCTACTGAATCGTGGTTCAAGTTTACTACGGAGACCATCTCCCTCCGCATTTCCATGTCCAATACTCCGGTCGCTCGGCAAAAATAGATATCGAGTCGCTGGCGCTTATCGATGGTGAGTTGCCAGCGCGGGCAATAGCACTCGTTACTGAGTGGGCAAAGCTACACCGGGACGAATTGCGCGTGGCTTTCAACAAAGCAGCCAACCTAAAGAAACCCGGAAGCATTGATCCGCTTCCTTAAGCACCAAGACCCAAGTCTATAAGACCCTTGCCTTGCAGGCTGAAGGCGACGAGCCACGTCACTGGAAGAATCTTATGAGTAATACATTGAATACAACTGATCGTGTTCTGCTGCTCGGGGCAGGTGGGATGCTGGGATGCGCGGTTTACGATGCGGCGAAGGCGCGCTATGCCAACGTGCTCGCTACGGACATCGACACCAACGAACCGTGGTTGGTCCATCAGGATTTCCGCGATCTGGCTTCGCTGGAGAAGCTCTTCGACGAGTTCAAGCCGACGATTGTCCTGCACCTCGGGGCTTTGACGGATCTCGAATACTGCGAGACAAACCCGGAGGATTCGTGGGCGACAAACGCGCTTGGTCCGGAAAATACGGCACTGCTGGCCGAGAAGCGCGGGCTGACCATGGTCTACATCAGCACGGCGGGCA
>JBEDBL010000162.1:0-6309 GCA_041177245.1 Verrucomicrobiota bacterium | reverse complement strand
CTCGAAGGGATAGGGGATGAAACCCGCCTCAGACATTGCCTCGGCCAGCAGTGCGCGGTTCCTTTTCTCCAGGGCGCTCGCGCCGGCGTAGTCGGCGTGAGCCCGGTTCGTGAAATCGTCGAAGCCAGTCGGCAGATCCAACTCGGCTCCGCTTTTGTCGACAAGGGTCACGTCGACGGCCGTTCCCCTCGTATGACGCCCGCGGTTCTTCGCCGGGTTGGAAACGTAACGTTCGTCGCGGATCAGGTTCCACATGCGTTGTTGCACCGAGAGCGGACGGTAAGCATCGAAAATTTTCAACCCGAGGTCGTGTCCGGACAGTCGGGCCTGGGCGCGGGAAAGCGCGCGAGCCGTGTCGCGGTGCAACCACAGACGCGCGAATGGATACAATTGTGCGTCGGTGAAATTGTAGCGCGTGGCGTAGCGGACCTCGGGGAGGGCGGCGGGCTTCACTGTTTCCATTGGCACGAGGTCGTGTGCGACTGATTGTCCTTCGCGCAAGTTGCTGCACGCGGCGAGCAGAATGCCCGCGACAAGAGCGAGGCCTGTTTTCATCCGTGACCCACGCACAGCACCACACTGTAGGGCTCCAGCACCACGGGCGCGCCGGGGTCCATGGCCGGTTCCCTTCCGGGTTCGTGGATGTCATGCGGCGACGGTCGGGCGGTATCCGCCATGAGATGCCAATGGGTTCCGTCCGGCGGCCGAGGCATAACAAAGGGAAGCGGTTCCTTGTGCATGTTGAAGGCGGCATAAAGCGCTGGTGCGCCGCTCACCATGAAGGCGAGAGAATGGCTGTGCTCGCTCCAGTCGGGCTCGCCGGGTTTGACCCCGTGCCAGGAAATCGCCGTGCGACCCGGTTCCGCCTTGGCCGTGAACCAATCGCCGCGCCGGAGTCCCGCATGGCGACGGCGAAAGTCGATCATGAGACGGACAAAGCGGACGAGTCCGGCATTCATCTCCACGAGTTTCCAGTCGAGCCAGTTCCAGTCCTTGTCGTGGCAATACGCGTTGTTGTTGCCGTTCTGGGTGCGCCCCATTTCGTCGCCCATGTGAAGCATGGGCACGCCCTGACTTACGAGCAGCAGGGCCACGGCGTTCTTCGCGCAGCGCACTCGAAGCGTGTTGATTTGCGCATCTTCGGTCGGTCCCTCGACCCCGCAGTTCCAGGACCAGTTGTCGTCACCGCCGTCCCTGTTGCCCTCGCCGTTGGTCAGGTTGTGTTTTTTTTCGTAGCTGAAAAGATCTGCAAGCGTGAATCCGTCGTGGCAGGTGATGAAATTCACGGAGGCAAAGGGCTTGCGCCCGCTTGCTTGGTAGAGATCGGGTGAGCCGAGGATGCGCTGCACCATTTCCCCGACGGAATTGTCGTCACCGCGCAAAAAGCGCCGCGCGGCATCGCGGAATTTTCCGTTCCATTCCATCCATCTTCCGTAGTTTGGAAAATTTCCGACCTGGTAGAGTCCGCCTGCATCCCATGCCTCGGCGATGAGTTCGCAGTGGGCCAGCACCGGGTCGTGGGCGATGGCCTCCAAGAGCGGAGGATTGGGCAGCGGGTTGCCCTGCGAGTCGCGTCCCAGCACCGAGGCCAGATCAAAGCGGAAACCGTCGATGTGGTATTCCGCGGCCCAGTAACGCAGGCAATCGAGGACAAAATCGCGAACGACGGGATGGTTGCAGTCCAGCGTGTTGCCGCACCCGCTGAAGTTGAGATATTCGCCGTTCGGTCCGAGCAGGTAATACGTTTTATTGTCCAACCCGCGGAAAGAAATGGTCGGTCCGCCTGCATCGCCCTCGGCCGTGTGGTTGAAGACAACGTCAAGGACGACCTGGATACCTTCGGAGTGGAATGCTTTGACGAGTTCCTTGAGTTCGTCGGTTTCCCGGCCTTCATGCGCGCGCGCCGCGTATCCGGCCTTGGGCGCGCGGAAGGCGAGCGTGCTGTAGCCCCAATAGTTTGTGAGGAGTTCCCCGGTCTCCGGATTGGCGCGGGTGTTCTCATGCTCATCGAACTCGAAAACGGGCATGAGTTCCACGCAGTTGACGCCGAGCGATTTCAAATACGGGATTTTTTCCCGCATGCCGTCGAAAGTTCCCGGACGCGTGACCCCGGAGGATTCGTGCCGCGTGAATCCGCGGACATGCAGCTCGTAGATGACGAGTTGTTCGACAGGCAGATCAAGGGGGCGGTCGTGTTCCCAGTCGAAATTGTTTTCCGGGATGCGTCCGCGGTGCGGAAATATGTCGCGGCTCCGCAGCGGCGCGCCGAATGTCTCGCGCCCGCCCACCGCCCGCGCAAACGGGTCTAGGAGGACGTTGCGGGCGTCGAAACGGTGGCCCGCCTTCGGGTTGGACGGGCCATCCATCCGGAAACCGTATTCGATTTTGGCGGGATCGAGGTCGAACACGGTCATGGCATAGACGTTGCCCATGCGGAATTCGCGGGGAAACGGAATCTCGGCAAAAGGGCGCTGTGAGCCCTTCTCGAAAAGCACGAGGGTGCAGCCGGTGGCATTGGAGGAGAAAACGGAGAAGTTGATGCCGCCCGGCACGAGTGTCGCACCGAAGGGCAGCGGATGCCCGTAGCGCAACCTGAACACGCCGTGGTGGTGTGTCGGGCGGTGCTTGGGCTTGCTCTCCTTCGCCCCGGCGGGCGCGGTTTGCGGATTTTCTACTTCCACTTGATGTTGCAACCCATGCTCGGGTGCTGGGGCGACGGCGCCGCTTGTCCGGCAACGAGCGCATCGAGCGCCGCGCGCAAGTCGGCACCGGTGCACGGCAGATTGTTTCCCGGTGTGCTCCCGTCCATCCTGCCGTGGTAAAACAGCCGCGCCTCGCGGTCGAAGACATAAAATTCCGGCGTGCAAGCCGCGTGGAAAGCGCGGGCCGTGTCCTGCGTTTCGTCGTGAAGAATCGGGAAGGGGATCTGGCGCTCACCGACCATCGATTTCAACTGCTCCGGCGCATCGTCCGGATGGGTCGCCGCGTTGTTCGCACTGATGCCGGTGAATCCGATGCCCTGTGGTATGAATGTGCGGGCGAGATCGAGAAGCGTGGGGAAAACATGGACCACGTAAGGGCAATGACGGCAGAGGAAAATCACCGCGGTGCCTCTCTCGCCCGCGCACGCCGCGGCGGAAACGTTTTGGCCCGAGGCAACATCGGGGAGGAGGAAGTCCGGGATGGTGAAATTGGCGTCGAGGGGACTGCTATGTGTGAGAGCCATGTCTGGATGTTCGCCGCGCGCGTGCGGCAAATCAACAACCTCCGTGCCCGCAACGAGTCTGGGGTTGACTGACGGCGGGTCCGCTGCGCAAACAATCATGTATGAAGATTCACCTCAACAGGGCCGGGCAGTCGCTGGGGCAATTCACTCCCGATGAAGTTCGCGCCGGCTTCAAGGACGGCAAATTCAATGCGGCCGACCTCGCATGGCGCGACGGCATGCCCATGTGGAAACCCCTTGGTGAGGTGATCGACGAAATCGCGCCGGATACCGCCGTCGATGCCGACGCAACGCAACCACCTGCGCTGGTGCCTCCGGTCCATGCGGGCTTCCCATGGGAAGAGCGTGCCCAAAGGGGATTCTTCGCCGCCTTGGTTGAAACTGTTCGCCTTGTTCTCCTCGAACCGTCCAAAACTTTCGCCACTATGCCCCCCATCGGCGGCTTCGGTGCACCGCTGTTCTTCTTCGTCCTGTGCGCGACCGTGGGGGGAGTGGCCGGGCTTGCCTATCAAATGGCGCTCAATGCGGCGAACCCCACGGCAGGCAGCCCCGAGCAGCAGGCGCTGGCCCATGCACTGGCTTCGACGGCGGTTCTCGGTGCGACCATCATGATTCTCCCGTTTTTCTTTGCCGCGCTGGTTTTCGTCTCCGCCGCGCTCACCCACCTTGCGCTCATGATTGTGGGAGGAGCCAAAAAATCTTTCGAGGCCACATTCCGTGTCACATGCTACGCGGGCGGTTCGACGTCGGTTCTGAATCTTCTGCCGGTTTGCGGAGCCTTGGCCGCGTGGGTCTGGAACATTGTGATCATGGTGCTGGGTCTGTCCGAGGTTCATGGAATTTCCAAAGCTCGCGCACTCGTTGCCGTTCTTCTGCCGACACTTCTTTGCTGTGCGCTGATGATCGGCGCAGCCATGATCGTGACCGGTGGCGCGCTTGGTATCCTGGAAGCGGCGGGCAAGTGAGTTCCACGATGCCATCCATGCCGCCGCCTTTACCTTGGCGCATTCGCACGCGGCCGGAACGCCTGATTCTCCTCTTCGTCGCCTCCGCGGCTTCGTTGGCTTCCATTCTGCTTTTCGCCCATTCCGTGCATTTCGCGTTCTTCGGATGTGTTTGGAAATGCGCAACAGGCATTCCGTGCGCCGGATGCGGGGGAACAAGGGCGATGATGGCCTTGATTGGCGGTTCACCTCTCGATGCACTGGCGTGGAACCCCGGAGCGGTGCTAGCATTTGCTCTTGTGTCAGCGGCGGGCATTTATGCTGCCTCCGTGCTTGCTTTGCACATGAATCCATGGCGCCCGGCCTTTGTCAGGTCAGGCTCGTGGAAGTTCGCGTTCCTCGCCGGTATGGCAGCCAACTGGATTTACCTTCTCTGCGCCGGCCGCGTCTGAGCGTGCGCAGGCTTGCGCGCGTGCTGCGGAGATGTTTCATGGCCTGATGGAAACCGCGCGCCGTCCAACCGTGGTGGTTGCCGGGGCTTCCGGCTTCGTTGGCATGGCGCTGCTTCCCGTTCTCGCGGAGAACTTCGACGTGCTGGCCCTCAGTCGGACAGCGAACCCCGAAATGCCGGGCGTGCGGTGGGTGCGCTGCGATCTCTTTTCGCTTTTGCAGACCGAACGTGCGCTGCAAGGTGCCGACTACGCCGTTTATCTTGTGCACTCGATGCTGCCGGCGCGCCTTACGCAGGCCCGGTTCGAGGACATGGACTTCATTCTGGCCGACAATTTCGCGCGTTCGGCCGCGCGGGCCGGCGTGAAACAAATGGTGTACCTCGGAGGCATCATCCCTAACGACTCGCGCTTGTCCCGTCATCTGGCCAGCCGGCTCGAGGTGGAGCGTGTCCTTGCCGCGCGCGGCGTTCCGGTGACGAGCCTGCGTGCGGGACTCATCGTCGGCCCGCGCGGTTCCTCGTTCCGCATCGTCCTCCGTCTTGTGCGGAGATCCCCGGTTTTGCTTTGTCCCCATTGGACCCGATCCATGACCCAACCGGTTGCGCTGCGCGATGTGGTGAACTTGCTGCGCTTTTGTATCGGCCGGGAGGAAATGTTCGGCCGTGCTTTCGACCTCGGCGGTCCGGAAGTCATGACCTACGTAGATCTCATGCGCCGAACCGCCGACCGCATCGGCCGTCGGCGCCTCATTGTGGCCGTGCCGTTTATCCCGACCAGACTAAGTGTTCTGGCCGCGCGATTGGTGACCGGAGCGCACCGGGAGTTGGTTGCCCCGCTGGTGGAAAGTATGCGGCATGCCATGGTCGCGCACTCGCCGACCTTGCAGGAACGCGCCGGAGTCACGGCGCAGCCTTTTAATGAGGCTCTCGATGAGGCTCTCGCCGGAGAGAAGAACGGCGGGACGGCCGACGAACATCTAGCGCGACGCGACAGCCGGTCCGAGGCCGGACGTTATGTTTGCTCGATTCAGCGTCTGCCTTTGCCGCCGGGCCGCGATGCCATCTGGGTCGCCAAGGAATACGCACGTTGGCTGCCGACGCTGTTCAAATTCGTTCTCCGTGTGACCGTCGACACACAGCTGAATCTCGCATTCCGTATAACCGGCTTGAAGCGCCCCTTGCTCGAATTGAGCTACTCGAGCGACCGCTCATCGGCTGACCGTCCGCTTTATTACATCACCGGTGGGTTGCTCACGCGCCCGCCGGATCCGTCGGACGGACGGGCGCCCGCGCGCCTCGAATTCCGGGAAAGCCCCGACCGCCGCAGCGTGCTCGCGGCCATTTTCAATTACCGTCCGTCGTTGCCCTGGTGGTTTTACCGCCTCACCCAAGCGCCGATGCACCTCATTGTCATGAAAATGTTCGGTTGGCATCTTGCTCGGCAGCACCCGGTGGCTTGCCATGCCCCCGAAGGAAGGGCGGTGGGTGAGGTATGAATCCACCGCGCGATATCTTGGGCCGGCCGATGCGGGATCTGCGTGTTTCGGTGACGGACCGTTGCAACTTCCGTTGTCCGTATTGCATGCCGCGGGAAGTTTTCGGCGAAGCCTATGATTTTCTGCCCAAGGAAGAGATTCTGAGCTTCGAGGAAATTGAGCGCGTGGTTTCGGTGATGTGCCGCCTCGGCG
>JBEDBL010000161.1:0-6328 GCA_041177245.1 Verrucomicrobiota bacterium | reverse complement strand
GCATGGTGACGACACCGACCACCAAGGCGCCTTTGCGCTGCGCCTCTTGCGCAATGAGGGGCGCCGCCCCCGAACCGGTTCCCCCGCCGAGTCCCGCGCAAACAACGATGACTTGGGCGCCCGCGCACTCGGCGCGGATTTCCGCAACGTTCTCCTTGGCGGCGCCCTCGCCGACCACGGGATCGCCGCCGGAGCCTAGTCCCTTCGTTCCTTCACGGCCGAGTTGGACTTTGCGGGCCGCGGACGAATTCATCAGCGCACGCGCATCGGTGCCGACCGCGACGAGTTCGGTGGTGCCCAAACGCATCGAAGCGAGGCGTTCCAAGAGGGCAAGCCCGGCACCCCCGACGCCGAAAATTTTCGCGGAAGTCACCGGCGCGGACGGTGCGGCAGCAACGGCGTTGGGACCGAGGTTGATCATAAGCCGGGAATGAAGCGCAGGATTTTGCTGCGCACCATGTCGATGATCGACGTGTCTTCCTGCGCATCCTGCATCGCCTGTGCGTAGAGGACGAGACCGAGAACCGTGCTGAAACGCGGGCTTTCGAAAAGCGCGCTCGGACCCATGATCGGTCTCGGCAGAGCGACCCGTGCCGGCACGGCGAAAATATCGGAAGCAAGCGACGCGATGCCCTTCAAATCGGCCGTGCCCCCCGTGATGAGCACGCCACCGCCGAGAAACTGCGCATGGCGCTCGAAATTGATCCGGCGCTTGAGCAGTGTGAACAATTCGCGCACGCGCGCCTCGGCAACCATGTTGAGGATGCGGCGCTCGACCTGTCCTCCGGCGAACGTGGTGTCCTCGACATCCACGGTGCCGCGCGCGGACAAGGACGCCGGCGATACCTCGGCGTGTTCGGTTTTGAGTTTTTCCGCGAGTTTCGTCGGCACGCGCAGCCCGATGGAAATGTCGTTTGTGATGTGGTCGCCGCCCACGGCGAGGACTCCGCTGTAGCGCACCGAACCGTCGCGGAAGAGGATGTAGTCGGTGGTGCCGCCGCCGATGTCGATGACCAGGACACCTGAGTCGCGGTCGGATTGTTCGCTGACCGCCTGCGCCGAGGCGACGGCACTCATGACAACCGTGGCGGGGCGGAGGTTGGCTTCGCGGATGCAGCGGAGATTGTTTTGGATGCGTGTCTTCGTTCCGTGGACGATGTGGAACTCTGCCTCGAGCTTGCGGCCCACCATGCCCAGTGGGCTGGCGACCCCCTCCTGGCCGTCGACATAATAGCGCTGCACCATCGTGTGGAGAAAGACGTTGCCGGTCGGTATGGTGACGTCGAGCGCACTCTGCTCCACTTCCTGGATGTCTTCCTCCTCGATTTCATCGCGGTCATCGGGGATCTGGATGCCCCCGCGGTTGTTGAGGCTGTCGAGGTGGGCACCGGTCACCGCCGCGGTGACATCGCCGATCTCGCGGTCGGCTTTTTCCTCGGCTTCGGAGACCGCGTCGTTGAGGCAGAGCGTGATCATGCCGATGTCGACGATTTCGCCTTTGCGCACGCCGCGTGAGGCAGACTCACCGGTGCCGATGACGCGCAACAGCCCGTCGCTCCGTGTTTCGGCGATGACGGCGGCGACCTTCGATGTCCCGATCTCCAAACCGACATGCAGCTGTGTCTTGGCCATGGTCAGGGTTTGGATTTTTTGGTGTTTTTGACCGTTGGAGCAATAGTCCCGTCCGGCGGCGGATCACCCACGAAGGTGACAGGAGTATTGCGCTCAGGCATGAGGTTGGCCGTGGCGATTTTCAGCGAGGTCCGGCCGACATGATCGAGGATCTTTTGAAGACGGTGGAGTTGCGCGGGGATATTTTCCGGACCGAAGGTGAAACGGGTCTGCGGGTCGCCCCACGCCAGGATGCACCATCCTTTGGAAATGTCGGCGGCGCGCAAGGTGACATCCGGATTGGTGCACTCGGACGCGCGGGCGAACAACTCGATGGCTGACCGCAACTCCGGAAGATCGATGGAATCGCCCGGGCGCCATTGCTCGGTCGGAACCCCGTAAACCACGGGAAGCCTGGCGTGCGAGGGTTGGAAGTTTTCCGGTTTCATCATCACGCCCTCGGTGTCGACGAGGCATGCCGTCTCCATGGCGGACGGATCCTCGCCCGTGTCGCGCGGAGCGATCCAGGCCACGGGATGGCGCGCCTCGATCCGGATCGAGACGGAATCGGGAAGGATGCGCTCGACCTTGGCGCTTTTGATTTCCGGAATCATAGCCAGGACACGCTGCGAGGAGTCGAGATTCAGCGAGAAGATGTTCAGACCCTCGTGGATCCCGGTTTTTTCCAGCGCCTGTTCGCGCGTCATAACCCCGTCCGTGTCCACCTCGATCACCCGCACCTGGTATTGCGGATTGCGGAAGATCTGGCTGTCGAGCAGCGCGCGGATTCCGATCCACGAAAAGGCCACGATACCGAGCAGGACGACAGCCTCCCCCGCGTAGAGGAAGATTTTCTGGTTGCGGCGGCGTCGCTCCGTCTCGGCTGTGGCGGTCACTTCGAGGAGATGATCGCGCCGGCGCTTGCGGGCCGGACGGCGTCCGCGGGTTTTTTTGGAACGGAAGATACTCATGGCTTTTTGAATCTTCGGAGGGAGAGAAGACAGATCTCCTCGCAAAGTTCGAGGAAGCCGGTGCCTCCTGCCGCAGCGGCTTTGGGCAGCAGGCTCGTTTCGGTCATGCCCGGGATCGTATTCGCCTCGAGGACAAAAGGCGATCCGTCGGCGCGCAGGAGAACATCGACGCGCGAGTAGACTTCCAGACCGAGCGACCGGTGGGCCCGCAGGGCGGCGTCCTGCACAATGCTCGCGACATTCTCTTCGAGGGGTGCGGGGCAAAAATACTCCGAGGCGCCTTTCGTATATTTGTGGGCGTAGTCGTAAAAACCTTCATGCGGCCGGATCTCGACGACGGCCAGCGCGCGGTCACCGACAACGCCAACGGTAAGCTCGCGGCCCTCGACGAACTCCTCGACGAGAATCTCGCGGTCCAGCGATGCGCAGTCGAGCAAGGCGGACTCCAGCGCCGACTCTTCGCGCACGATGTGCACACCGACGCTCGAACCTTCGCGCGGAGCCTTGACGACAAAAGGCAACGGCAGTGTCGGTCTCTGGCCGGCTGCGATTTTCTCCCAGCGCGGCGTGGGCACACCGGCACCGGCAAAGGACCGCTTGCTCGCGAGTTTGTCGAAAGCCAGACGACTTCCCTCCGCGCCCTCGCCGGTATAGGCCACACCCCGCGCATCGAGAAGCGATTGAAGACGGCCATCCTCACCGAAGGTGCCGTGGATCATGTTGACACAGAGTCCCGTGTCGCCCGGCAAAGCGATGCTTTCGTCGTTCACTTCGACCGCGGTGACGCGGTAACCGCCCGAAGAGAGCGAGCGGGCCACCGCGGCACCGGACCGCAGGGAAACTTCCCGCTCCGATCCGGGACCTCCCATGAGCACGACAAGATGCAGATTTTCGAGTTCTTGCTTCATGCAGCAGTTTTATCCTCCCCGATGATTTGCACTTCGTTTTCGAGCCGCACTCCATGACATTTCAAAACAGCGGAACGCACCTGCTCGACGAGTGCGAGCACGTCCGAGGCGCTGGCTCCGCCTTCGTTGACAATAAAATTGGCGTGACGCTCGGAGACGCGGGCCGGACCGACGCTCATGTTCTTCAAGCCCGCGCTGTCGACGAGCTGGCCCGCTTTGCCGCCTTCGGGATTACGGAAGATGCAGCCTGCGCTGGCCCCCGCCGGCTGCGATGACTTGCGCTTGCCGGCGTAGTCCTTGGTAATGCGCCCGACTTCGACCGGGGTAGAGCGTTTGCCGCGGAAAATTGCGGACAGCGCGTAATTCGAACGCAGGAGCGGGACACTGCGGTAACAAACTTCGAGTTCGGCCGGCGTTTTTTCGAGAATGTTTCCCTCGCTGTCCGCGTAGCGCAGACGCTCGACCTGATCGAAAGCCTCGACGCCCATGGCGCCGGCGTTCATGCGCAAGCAGCCGCCGACATCGCCGGGAATGCCTTCCATCCATTCGAAACCGGCCAAGCCCTCGATGATCGCGGCACCGCTTAGCGCCTTGAGCCGCACGCCGACACCGGCACGGATGCTGTCGCCATCGATGGAGAATTCGCCGAACACGCCGCGTCGCAGGCGCACCACGGCACCGCGCAGACCTCCGTCGCGGACGATGAGATTCGAACCGCGGCCCACGATCATGAGAGGGACACCTTCGGCATGGGCAACGCGCACCAACTCGCAAAAACCTTCCTCCGTCTCGGGCTCCAGCCAGAACTGCGCCGGTCCCCCCACGCGCATCGTCGTGTGCTTGGCCATGGGCTCGTAGAGACGCGCGACCCCCGACCCCATGGCGGCGCGCAATGTCTCGAGCGTCCGCAGATCATCCGCCAACGCCGCTCCCTGCTCGTGGATGTTTCCCGCCCCGAGCGTGACGAGCAGGTCTCCGGGGCGTAGCAACTGGCCGGCTGCGCGGCCGGCGGCCTGACGCTCGGCCTCGTAATGGACATCCTTCGCGCCGGATCGCTGCGCGGCATCGACGAGCAACTGACCACTGACCCCGGGGATGGGCGCTTCGCTGGCGGGATACACATCGGTGACGACGGCAGCATCGGCGAGGGCGAGCGCCTTGCCGAATTCTTCCTGCAGAGCCTGCGTGCGCGTGTAGCGGTGCGGTTGGAACAGAATGACGATCCGGCGACGTCCGGTGGCGCGTGCGGCGCGGAGCACGGCGGCGATTTCCGTGGGATGATGCCCGTAATCGTCGACCAAAAGATAATCCGCAGAGGAAAAAATCGTCTCGAAGCGCCGGCGGGCGCCGCGGAAGGACTCCAGCGCCTTGGCGCAAACTGCGGTATCGAGGCCAAGTTCCGCGGCAAGCGCGAGAACGGCAGCGGCGTTGATGGCATTGTGTTCCCCGGGCACATTCAAGGCGACCCAGGCGAGGACTTTTCCATCGCGGCAAAAATCGAAGCTCGATCCGAATTCCGCGGGGCGAAAATCGCGCAAGGCATAAGTCCCGCTTTTCCCGTAGGAAACCGCGTTGGCAAAAGTGGAACAAACGCGGCGGGCCCCCTCGTCGTCGCCGCAGTAGACGATTTTTCCGGTGGTCTGCCGGAGAAGTTGCGTGAAAGCCGCGTCGATGGCGGACAAATCGGGGTAATGGTCGAGGTGCTCCGGTTCGATGTTGAGCACGATGGAATGCTCGGGGTGGTATTGAACAATCGTGCCGTCGCTTTCGTCTCCCTCGGCGACGAATAACTCGCCGCCCGCGTCCCACCGCGCGTTGGCGCCGAGGATGGGAATTTCCGCGCCGACATAGTGCGAGGGATGCACTCCCGCGGCACGCAACACATGGGCGGTCATGGCCGAGACGGTCGTCTTTCCGTGCATTCCGCAAACGAGAACGCCTTTTTTGCCGGACATCAGAGCGGCCAGCGCCTCGGCACGACGGACAATAGGTATACCGGCGGTGCGGGCGGCATCGAAGGCTGGGTTGCCCGCGCGGATGGCCGACGAATGAACGACGAGTTCCGAGCCCCCGACATCGGAGGCACGATGCGGCGTGCTGAAGTTGAGTCCGAGCGACTGCAAGCGCTTGACCTCCGCGGTGTCGACCTTATCCGATCCGCTGACACGGTGCCCCAAAGCGATGAGCAGTGCCGCGATGCCGCTCATTCCCGAACCGGCCACGCCGATGAGATGCACGCGGCGGGGAGTCCCGTGAAGAAATGCTGAAAGTTCCTGGGCGTTCATCGGTTCGCGTGCGTCAAGACCCCGGCAACCCTTTTCGCCGCATCGCGCGGAGCAAGCGACTTCGCCGCCGCCGCCATCGATTCCAAAGATGCCCCCGAGGACAGCAAGGACTTTAGCATCGCGGCAAGCGAAGCTCCAGAAGCGTCCTTCTCGGGAAAAATCCGCGCCGCCCCGGCCCGCTCGAAGATGCGCGCGTTGAGCGTTTGGTGATCCTCGGCCGCGTGCGGGTAAGGAACGAGGACGGCAGGCAAACCGAACCACGACAACTCGGTCAAACTGGCCGCGCCGGAGCGGGAAATGACAAGGTCGGCCGCCGCGTAGACATCCTGCATCTTGTCGCAGAAAGGCAAAACCGCGGCAACGAGACCGGCCTCCGCATAGGCGGCGCGCATTTTTTCGGCGTCTTGCCGGCCGGAGAGATGGATGACCTGAAGGTCGAGGCACCGGAGTTCGGGTGCGGCTTCAGCCAGCAGCCTGTTGATGCCCGCGGCCCCCTGACTGCCGCCCATGACGAGCAAGGTGCGGCGGCCAGCATCCAGACCGAGTGCGCGAA
>JBEDBL010000160.1:0-6329 GCA_041177245.1 Verrucomicrobiota bacterium | reverse complement strand
GATCCGAAGGTGCCGACCGCGATGAGTCACTTTTCGAAGCGCCCTTCGTCGTCCTGTCCGCGCTCGGCACCTTCGGATCGGACCATATTTTCAACTACGGTAACCGCCGCGCGCTGGACCTTTTCGAATACTCTTGGGACGAACTCGTCGGCAAGCCCTCGAGCGCCAGCGCAGAACCAGTCCACCGCGACGAACGGCGCCGCCTGCTCGACGAGGTCGGCAAACACGGGTTCATCGAAAACTATTCCGGCGTCCGCATCAGCAAAAACGGACGCCGGTTCCGGATCCAAAACGTCGTCGTTTTCAACCTGCTCGACGAGGCGGGAAACTATGCAGGGCAATCGGCGACCTTCGCGGACTGGGAGCGCCTCGACTAAGCCATCCGCTTTTTCTTCAACTGCAGGTTCAGCCAGATTGTCGAGACGCCGGCGGAAATGAAGGACACGGAAAGTGCGGCACCCATAATCCATCCGACCGTCTCCCCATCGCGGTGGTGCCAGGCAATCCAAGCCGTGGCCAGAAGCAACAACCCGGTCAAGAAGGTGCCGATCCACGCGTAGAAAGGCCTGCTGCGCACAGCAACCGCGATGCGGGCAATCCCGACCACGGCAAGCACAACCGCCAGCACGCCATTGCTCCTTGTCAGGAGGAAGTGGTCGTTTATCCAGACCGCGACACCGCCGGCCATCGAGAGCAAGCCGAAGAAACTCGTGGAGAGGAAAGTCCCCCACGCGCGCGAGGAGAACGCGTAGATCAAGTCGGAAGCACCGATGGCGAAAAGCAGGAGCGCGACGAATTTGAGGTAATGCGCTCCGGTGGCGATCGGCGCGCCGAGACCGAGCACTCCCACAATCACCGCGATCATGCCGAAATACCATGCAGCCGGGACGGTCGGCGCCACCTGCCGGTAGAGTGCGGCGTAAGATTCGCGCCCAGGGGGTGGTTCAAGATGCCTTTCTTTTTCGATCTGCTCTGTCTTCACCCTGACACGGTTGGCCCAGTCTTGGCACTGGTTGCTGAACACCGAGTAATAAGCACCGTCGCGGACCTGCTGCAGCGCCTCGTAGGCCGCCTCCGCATTGAACCGTGGCTCAACGAACCAATATCCCTGCGCCGTGATGTCCTGCGGCGTCTTCATCACCTTGCCCATGTCGCGCTCGTGGAAGCGTTTTCCATCGTCCCCGTAGCCGATTTCGTCGACCACCCGGCTATCCTCCATGAAAAAGAGTTGCTCGTGACGCAGTTGCAAGTGAAGCAACGATCCGAGCTTGTTATTCACCAGCGGGTAAAGCCACGAGAGTTTGTCCAGATTGCGCTGGGCAAACTGCGCGTAGGCGGCTTTCGCCGCCGCGGGCGTAACCATTGCCTCAACCGCTCCCATTCGGGCGAAGCATCTCTGTCCGACGGCCGGACTTCAAGCCTCCGGATGCTTGCCGAGGACCGGTTGGAGAGGATATCGTTTTCAGCTCGCTTATGGGTAAAACCTTGTTCGACAAAGTCTGGGAAGCGCACACCGTGCGCGAGTTGCCCAATGGCATGACGCAACTGCTCATCGGCACGCACCTGATCCACGAGGTGACCAGCCCGCAGGCCTTCGGCATGATGCGGGATCTCGGCCTCAAGGTCCTTTACCCGGAGCGCACCTTCGCCACGGTCGACCATATCGTGCCGACCGACGAAAGCGTGGAACCCTTCTCCGACTCGCTGGCCGACGCGATGATCAAGGAACTCCGCAAGAACTGCGCCGATTCGAACATCAAGTTTTTCGACCTGCCCAGCGGACAGCAGGGTATCGTGCACATCGTGGGCCCTGAGCAAGGCATCACCCAGCCAGGCACCACCATCGCCTGCGGCGACTCGCATACCTCAACCCACGGGGCCTTCGGTGCCATCGCCTTCGGCATCGGGACCAGCCAGGTCCGCGATGTTCTCGCCACGCAGACCATGGCCCTGCAAAAACCGAAAGTGCGCCGCATCAATGTCGACGGCAAACTTTCGCCCGGCGTCTATGCCAAGGACGTCATCCTGCACATCATCCGCCAACTCGGAGTAAACGGCGGTCTCGGCTACGCTTACGAATACGGCGGCTCGACCTTCGACAATTTCACGCAGGAAGAGCGCATGACCGTCTGCAACATGTCCATCGAAGGCGGCGCGCGCGTGGGCTACGTCAAGCCCGACCAGACAACCTTCGACTATCTGCGCGCGGGCGTCCTTACGCCCCGGCCCAAGCGGACTACGAGACGGCCGTCGCGCGATGGAAGTCCTTCGCCAGCGATGCAGATGCGCATTACGACGACACCGTCAGCTACCGTGCCTCCGATATCGGACCGACCGTCACCTGGGGCATCAACCCCGGACAGGCCATCTTCATCGACGAAAAAATCCCCGCCCCGGGCGAGTTGCAGGAAAAAGACCGCTCCACTGCGGAGGAGGCCTACGCACACATGAAGCTGCGTCCGGGCCAACCGATCAAGGGCACGAAAATCGATGTCGCCTTCCTCGGGTCATGCACCAACGGGCGCCTCAGCGACCTGCAGGAAGTCGCCAAGTATCTCCATGGCAAAAAGATCAAATCGGGGGTGAAGGCCATTGTCGTCCCCGGATCGCAGAAGGTCGCCGCCCTCGCCGAGTCGATGGGGCTGGCGGAAATTTTCCGCGGTGCCGGCTTCGAATGGCGCGGCGCCGGTTGCTCCATGTGTCTGGCCATGAACCCCGACAAACTCATCGGCGACCAGCTCTGCGCCAGCTCCAGCAACCGCAATTTCAAAGGCCGCCAAGGCAGCCCGACCGGACGCACGGTCTTGATGAGCCCGCTGATGGTCGCCGCCGCCGCCGTCACCGGTGAAATCAGCGACGCCCGCGAAGTCTTCGGTCTCAGTTGATCGCTCAGAAATCCCCAAGTTCAAATTTCTAACCTCTCCGCCATGGCCTTAGCAAAAATCTCCCAACTCGCCGGCACAGGCGTCTATGTCGCCGGCGACGATGTCGACACCGACCGCATCATCCCCGCGCGCTTCATGAAATGCGTGACCTTCGACGGACTCGGCGAATACGCCTTCTACGACGAGCGGTTCCACGAGGACGGAAAGCCCAAGGCCCATCCCATAGACAATCCGAAATACGCCGGCGCGACCATCCTGCTGGCCGGGCGCAACTTCGGCTGCGGCAGCTCGCGCGAACACGCTCCGCAGGCACTCTACCGCCACGGGTTCCGCGCCGTGCTGGGCGAGAGCTTTGCCGAAATTTTCTTCGGCAACTCCATCACCCTCGGCATGCCTTGCTTGATCATGGACGGCCGCGATATTCGCGCCCTCGCCGTGCTGATCGATGAGGCCCCGCAGACCGAGATCAACATAGATATTGCCAGCGGCCAAGTGAACATGGCCGACGTCAGTTTCCCCGCGAAACTTCCCGATCACGCGCGAGAAGCGCTTGTCGACGGCAAGTGGGACGCCATCGCCGATCTCCTCGAAGGCCTGGATGCGGTGAAAGCCACCGCCGACAAGCTGCACTACATGCGGGTGGCCTGATGTGGCCCGGAGGGCTAACGTCTCTCCGAGCCGCAGGCCCCGCGAGCCGCTCGCATCATCGATGCCCCGCTGCGGAGATCGACGCTACAGCCTCACCAATCTTCTCAAGCGCTCCGTCGCCTGCTCGCGATTCAAGGCACTCGAAGCCACCTCGAGCGTTAACTCCTCCCAATCCATCCCGTCGGGATCCGGTTGTACGCCGTTCAGGCGCAAAAACACCAAGCAAGCACCGAGCGCCGCGCGCTTGTTTCCGTCAATGAACGGATGATTGCGACACAAATAAAACAAATAGGCTGCCGCCATCTCGATAACGTCGGCGTAGGGGGACTTTCCGGCGAAGCTCGCCTGCGGTGCGGCTACGGCAGACTCAAGTAGAGCCTGATCGCGTATGCCGTGCGATCCGCCAAAAGCTGCAATCGCTTCCGCATGGATCTCCCACGCAATCTTCACCGTGAGGTGGAAACAATTCTCCGGGGACGGCTTCAAGCCAGTCGCTTCATGGTCCGACCGTAGTCCTTCATGACCTCGCGAACCGTGAGCGTGACCTCGGCCGCGGAAGGAACAGGCCGCAACGGCGTCATCGTAATCGTCCCTCCTGTGTGAACCTCCACATTGACCTGATCTCCCATTTTGAGGTGAGCGAGGTCCATGAGAGCGGCATCAAAAATGACCCCATGCGAGTTGCCGACTTTGGTGATGGTCTTGACCATGCTGTAAAACTAAGTTTTACAGGGGTTTTTGTCAATCGTCAGGGCAGTCCGGCAAGCGCCGCCCGTGACCTCGTATCGTGGGAGCGCAAAAGGCCTGTCGCCGTCGGACGAGACGACCCCGGCCGCGCGGTCCTTGCATAGCGTCCGCCAAAACAACTTTAGCCTCGGACTCAAGGCTGTAGTTCTTCTTTCCGCACCAGCGGCCCTTTCCTACCCTCCCCCCGTGCTGAAACTGATCGTCCGACGCCTACCCGCGCTAGTTTTTGTCCTCTTCTGCGTCGTCACGCTGACTTTCTTTCTCATCCGTCTAGCCCCCGGGGGCCCATTCGACCGGGAGCGCAAAATCCCACCGGCCATCGAGGCGCAACTTTTAGCCAAATACAAACTGGACGGCCCGCTATGGCAACAATTCACCGGATACATCGCGGACGTAGGCCGCGGCGACCTGCGGCTATCCACCAAATACCGCAACCGCAGCGTCAACGAAATCCTCGCACAGACATTGCCCGTCACCTTCGCCCTCGGCGGCATCGCCTTCGTGCTAGCGACTGTTGGCGGTATCTGGCTGGGAACTTTCGCCGCCGTGCGGCGTGATACCGCCGCGGACCGCCTCGCCATGGGCGCGGCGCTGCTCGGGTTGTCCATCCCGATGTTCATCGTCGGACCACTGCTCGTGCTTGTTCTCGGTCTTTGGCTCAAGTGGCTCCCGGTCGGCGGCTGGGGATCACCCTCGCAAGTCGTTCTTCCCGCCATCACGCTCGCGCTTCCGTTCGCCGCGGTCATCGCCCGGCTCATGCGCACCAGTTTGCTCGAAGTTCTGAACCAAGATTTTGTCCGCACAGCCAAAGCCAAGGGCCTGCCGGATCGCACCGTCGTCTACAAACACGCCCTGCGGGTGGCCATCTTGCCGGTGGTCACTTACCTCGGACCGCTCGCCGCGCACTTGCTCACCGGATCCATCGTGGTCGAAACCGTTTTCAACATCCCGGGCGCGGGCGGATTTTTTGTCCATTCCATCCTCAATCGCGACGGGTTTCTCCTCGGCGGCGTGGTCATCGTTTACTGCGCCTTATTGATTGTTTTCAACCTGCTGGTCGATGCCAGCTACGCGCTGCTCGACCGGCGCATCCGCGTCGATGCTTGAACCCGGCTCCGCCGCCCGTATCCTGCGCCGCCCTGCGGCCAAGGTCTGCCTTGGGATCGTCACTTTCGTCGCGCTTGCCGCGGCCATCGGGCCCGAGCTTTTCCCGGGCAACTACCGCGAGCCGGGAGCGCTGCAATATTCTCCGCCCACTTGGCAGCATCCCTTCGGAACAGACCTCAACGGCCGCGACGTGCTCTACCGCGTGTTGCTCGGGGCGCGCATCTCGCTCGTCGTCGGTCTCGCCGGTGCCGCGGTCAGTCTTTTTCTCGGAACGGCCTACGGACTCATAGCCGGTTACGCCGGGGGAAAGGTGGACAACCTCATGATGCGTCTGGTGGACATCATGTATTCCGTGCCGCGGCTCATTTTTATCCTCATTTTCATCAATGCCTTCGACGGACATGTCCGCGACTTCGCCTCTCGCATGGACTGGCAATGGCTGGTCAGCTACTCGCGCCTAGTCATCCTCGTCATCACGCTGGGATTGATCGAGTGGCTGACCATGGCGCGCATCGTGCGCGGACAAGTCCTCTCGCTCAAAGAGCGTTCCTTCATCCACGCTGCCCGCGTGCTCGGGCAATCGCACGCGAAAATCATCATGCGTCATCTGCTGCCCAACATCATGCCGATCATCATCGTGTATCTCACCCTCACCGTGCCCGCGGTGATTCTCGACGAGTCCTTTTTGAGTTTCTTGGGTCTCGGCATCCAACCGCCACAGGCCAGCTGGGGTTCGCTGCTCAGTGAGGGCGCGGCGTCGATCAACCCGCTCAAGGTTTACTGGTGGCTACTTCTGTTCCCCGCGGCCACCATGTCCGCCACCTTGCTCGCGCTCAACTATCTAGGCGACCGCCTGCGCGACACCTTGGACCCTCGCCGCTGAGGCTTCAGCCGACCAGACGGTCGCGAGCCGGGGCGCGCAGTCCGAGGATCGACTTGGCA
>JBEDBL010000159.1:0-6331 GCA_041177245.1 Verrucomicrobiota bacterium | reverse complement strand
CAACTTCACCAACAACAACGCGCTGAGCGGCGGACTATTTACGCTCGCGGCGTCGGGCAACGACCTGAACCTCATCTTCACCGCAGCCGGTGGCCCCGGGCCTTCCGCCGTTCCCGAACCCGGCACCTGGGCCGCCGCAGCCCTGCTCGCCGGCGCCGCCTTCATGCGCTGGCGCAGGCGCAAGCAAGTTTCCTGAATGACCATCGGGGGGTGGTAATTCATGAAGTCACCCGTCCCGCAAAGGGCGGGTGTTTTGCTTTTCGGGCTGCATGTGATGCCTCTCCCCGGTAAGGACGGTCGCCCGCCCGTCCGCTAACGTGCAGGGGCCTGCTCTCCAATAGGAAAATCCGCCGGAGTGACACCAATGTCCCCTTGCCATCAGACTTTTGGGCTGGGGTGGTGGGGACGGCTGGCTCAGCCGTCCGCACACTTTCTTACGGTAAAAGTAGCGGCCCGCTGGGCCAGCGGGCCCTACCGGACGTTGGTATGAGTCGGAACTTCGGGTCCAAAGTCCGCCGGGCGGGAACTTGGGGTGTCGCGCAACTTCCTCGGAGATACGGCTGCGCCCGGTGGGGTCAATACCCGGGCGTGGTTGTCCCCGTTTTTCCGGCGCGCCCGCCGCATTTAATTGGCCCCTGATCGTAAGCCTGCTCTCGCGGGGAGGCTGATGGAGCGGTCATGCGCGAAGCGGCAACGGCGAACGCCAGCGCGATGGAAAACCCGCCGCCAGGAGTTCAAAAGAAATGAAGACAACACGAGAAAGCATACTGACAGTCCTTGTGCTGGCATTCGTGGTAACCGCGGACTGTGCAAGGGCAGAGATTTTGATCAACCAACCATTTGACGGTTCCTCTGCCCCATCCGAGCTGATCATGAGTGACCGCGAAAACGCAAAGGACGCGGACGCGAAAGAGGAAGCCGCCAAGGCGGCGGGGGATTGGTTCTCCAACGGAGCGACGGGATTTTTTCCGGGTCTGAGGGAAAACAGTCCGCAGCAGCGCGCCACGGTGATTTACGGCGCAGGCATGTTTCGAGCCGATCAAGACTTCGTCATCCGCATGGACCTGCGGATGCCGGAGGAGAAGAACATAGCCGAAGGCGTCATCCTCTTTTGGCTCGATGCGGCATCTTTTGCGGATATCGCCAAAACCATCGGCGACGCCGGGGAGTTGGAGGGGAAAACGCGCGTGGATATGGTCGATACCGCGGAAGGCGAAGACAATTCGTGGTCTTCGCGGCAACGCGCGTGCCTGAAGGGTTACGCCCTCGATTTCGCCTACAACCCGAAAGATGCGGCGGAACATCGCGGATACGCCGCGTTGGTCGACCTGCGTGATTGGATGAGTGTCGACTGGTCGCTTGCTGATCTTTCCGCTGATTCGAAATTCCACGACGGCAACGGCTGGCAGACCGTGCAGTTCGGATTCGATTCGGCTTCCGACATTTACACGCTGAGCCGGGGCTACGATGGATCGTCCTTCGCCGAGACGGTGAAATATTCGGCCGCCCGAACGGAGAAATTGTCCGCCTCGTATTTCGGGATTCAGGCCGGCAACGACGATGCCGAATTGAAAAACTCCGTGAGAAACATCTCATTCCGCGGCACGGCCGCCGGCATGGGCGCTGCCGCCGTGCCCGAACCCGGCACATGGGCCGCAGCTGCGCTGCTCGCCGCCGGTGCCGTCATCATGCGCTGGCGCAAGCGGGCGAAAGTTTCCTGAATGGCCACTTGGGGTTGGTAATTCATGACAACACCCTTCCCGCAAGGGGCGGGTATTTTGTGTTCCGAACTCCTGCAATCAACCAAGTCCAGAGGCAAGCCGGTCCACGGATTGATGCGGATCCGCCTTCGCACGCTTACAGCGGGAGAAACTGGCAGAGGAATGGCACTTGCCGCGTGGTTGCCTGTGGGCCATCTACGTTCACCTCGGACTCCGGTTCCGAAAAATCCTGTTTTTCTTCCCTGGGCATTGAGTTTGGCTGATGTCAGTCGGCCAAACTTTTATCTAGTCTTTTATCCGCGCTTATTTGAACGCTGCGCTCAATTCTTCGAGCTGTCTGTTTGCCTAAAGGCGATCTCCACTGCGTTATGGTTCACCCCGCTCGGCTGTGGCCACTTTTTGCGTCCGAAAAATCTCTCCCCAAGACTGCGTAGCGGGCATCGCCAACCTTCTCCAAGGATGATTTTCTGCTAGTTTAGCGCAATGCCTTGGATCAAAGAATCGTTGCCGCGCCGCGCTTGGGCGTCGTTCATCGACTTTTTTGCGAGTTGGTGGAAAGAAGCCAATATGCCGCTGCACAAAAGCGGCCTGAGTCCGGGGCGCGCTTTACTGCGGCGTTTCATGGTTTACGTGCCCGTGGTTGTTCTCCTCGCGGCCGTGGTCGGCGGGGCTGGTTTGTATTTTTTCACCGGATGGCGGGCGGGTGATCTGGCCCGCAAGGCGATGGACAACGCGCGGCAGGGCAACCTGACCATGGCAAGGGTACAAATCATGTCGGCCAACAACCTTCGGCCCGACAACTCCGCGGTGAAACGCGCTCTGGTCTACGTGCAGAGCCGCTTCAATGATCCGGCGTCGCTCGCGCTCTGGGAGGAATTGGCCGCGAAGGGAACCGATCTATCCGCGGATGAAACCGGGGAGTGGGCGCGCTTGGCCGCATCAGCCGGCACGGAGGAGCAATTCGCCCGTGCCATGGCCGCGTTCGAGGCGGGCGGCGATGCGGCGAAAGTGGCGTCGATCCGCTCTTCGCGCTCGCTGCGCCGCGGGAATTTGGCCGATTCCATCGCGCAGACGCGCAAGGCGGCTGCCGATGATCCGGCGTTGAAGCTCGAACTTCTCGGACTGCTCCTGCGTCGCCATGCGCCGATGCTCAACAGCGGTTCTCCTAATCCCGACGATGTGAAAGGCGGGGAAGAAATCATCGCGCTGGTCGACGGATTGCAGGGGACGGTGCAGGGCAACCAAGCCATTGCCATGGCGCTGGGCGCTTTTCCGCAACCTCCGGCCAAGATACGCGAGTGGGCGCTCGCGGCACTCGAAGATTCCTCGGTGAACAACCCCGCACTGCTGCCTGCCGCGCAATCGATGGTCGCTTCCGGCGAGGCGAAGGCCTCGGACTATGCGGTCAAATTTTCCGCGGCCTTCGCCGGCGCCGCACCCGCAAAGCAGGCGTTACTCGCCGCATGGTTCAACCGCCAAGGAATGCACGAGCAGGCGCTCACCCTGATCACGCCGAAAAAAGCGGCGCAGGATACCGACGCCTACATCGCGCGGGCGGAAACGCTCGCCGCCATGGGGAAGTGGGAAGAATTGGCCAAGCTCGGCGAAACCCCATGCAACGCGCCGCCTTCGGTGCGACTGGCGACCAGGGCACTGGCCGCCCACCACTTGGGCAAGAGTGGCGAGGCAGAGAAAGCGTTGGCCGATGCCTTGCGCGCCGGGGCTGGTGACGGTGGCTTCGGCTACGCCCTCGCGGCCGCGGAGGATACACGCCACAGGGAAGTGGCCGATGAAATCATCATCGCTTTCTGCGGCGATGCGCAGATGGCGGCGAACATGTTCAGCCTCGCTCGCGAGCGCTTTGGCCGGCGCGGGCAGTTCGCCTCGCTTGCCGCCGCTTATGCCGCCGCCGCGAAAGCCGCGCCCGATGCACCCTCCGTGCAGGATTTTCGCCTTCGCTCCGAACTGCTGAAGGGGAAAAATGTGTCTCTCGAAAAAACGTCCGCGGCGGTCGCCGCATCTCCTGCCGACCAATCGGCGCGCTTCACCCACGCGCTCGCCTTGCTCAGAGCGGGTCGTCCCGCCGATGCCCTCGGAGTGTTCCACGATGTCGATATTTTCGTCGACCGGTTGCCGCCCGGCGACAAAGCCGTTGCCATCGCCCTCTATCGCGCGAACGGGATGGACCGGACCGCCGACGCCGTTAGCCGCAATATCGACACCTCCGCGCTTGAACCCGGCGAATTCGCGCTCATCGCGCGCTGAGCTTTTGCTGCGACGGCGGAGTCAGGCGTGCCGCGCTTCGTCGATGCTGATCACTTGGTTGCGGCCGGTTTGTTTGGCGCGATACATGGCGTCGTCGGCTCGGGCAACGAGGGCTTCGGTTTTTTCGCCGGGGCGGGCGAGAGTAACGCCAATACTGACTGTCGTGTGGATCGTGCCGCCGGGGATGGTGATAGGTTCGGCGGCGGAGACGCGGAGTTTTTCCGCGACAGCGACGGCGCTGTCCAGGTCCTGCACGCCATGGAGGACGACAAGCAATTCGTCGCCGCCGACGCGCGCACCCAGGTCGTCGGTGCTGCGCAAGCAACGGCGGATGCGGTCGGCCATGACGCGCAACACCTCGTCGCCGGCTGCGTGGCCGTAGGTGTCGTTGACGTTTTTGAATTTGTCCATGTCGCAGAAAAGGACGGCGATGGCCTGTCCGGTGCGCGGGTGTTTGCCGCCGTAGGCCTCGATGCGTTCGAAGACTTCCTTGCGGTTGAGCAGGCTGGTGAGTTCGTCGGTGCGCGCGCGGCGCTCGAGCTCCTGTTCCATTGCCACCTGCGCGTCGATGAGGTGAAAGGCGGCGACCGTGCCGTTGCGACGACCCAGGCTATTGAAGTAAGGCATGGCGCGGATTTCCGCCCAGCGTGTCTCGCCGTCCTTGGTCCGCACCCCGTAGCGCGCGATGACCGGCTCGCCCGCGTCCACGCGCAGGAGATCTTGCTCGAGCGTTGCCGCCGAATCGGGAGCGACGAAATCGGCCAGCGAATGGCCGATCCATTCCGCGGGGGTCCAACCGAGCAGCACTTGGAGCGAGGGGGAGACCCAGAGCACGCGATGGTCATCGGCGATGCGCACAGTGGTGTCGTAGGCGTTCTGGGTGAGCAGGCGGTAGTGCTCCTCCGAGGCGGCCAACTTTTGCGCGAGAAGATAACGGTCGGTCACGTCGCGCCACGTGAAGCTCAGTGCGCCGCCCACGCGTACGGCGCGGATATCGTAGCGCCGGTCATCGGTATTGGTTTCGTGCGGATAGACGAAGTCGTCGAGGACAAGGGGGTGTTCTGCCTCGAAGGTGCGTCGACATATGTCGAGCATGCCCGTGTTGACACCGGCGGGGAAGATTTCGCCCATTCGCCGTCCGACCAGGTTCTCGCGGGCGAGATGAGTGTAGCGGCAGGCGGAGTCGTTGGCGTCAGCGAAGAGAAAGTCGGTGATTTCGCCCTTCCCGTCGCGCACCGGTTCGAAGAGGGCATGAGGATCGAACATGGTGTCGAGAATGGAGCGCAGCCGCGTGCGCTCGGCCTTGAGCGCGTTGCGTGTTTGCACGACCTGCTGGATGTCCTGCCATCCGCCGACGAGATGTGTCACCTTGCCGGCATCGTCGAGGGAGGGGCGTATGCTGACGGAAAACCAGTGGTAGCCGTCGTTGTGGACACGGATCCGCAATTCGACGGAGAAACCGATGCCGTCCTCCAGTGAAGCCTGCGCCGCGTCGAGACGGTCGGTGTCGTCGTGATGCACGATGTCGCGGAAGTTGCGGCCCACCAGATCTCCGGTTTCCCATCCGACGCGGGCAGTCACGGAGGGTGCGATCCATTCGATGATACCGGTCTTGCTGCAGCGGAAGACGACGTCGGAGGCATTTTCGGCAAGCAGGCGGTATTCCTGTTCGCGGCGGGCAAGATCCTCGCGGAACTTCACCTTCTCGTTGATATCGGTGACCGAGATGCGGCACGAGCCGACTTTGTCGCCGGCCGATGACGAAACCTCGATGCGTCCCCAGAACGAGGTGCCATCGGGTTTGAGAAAGCGCAGTTCGCAGTTGAGGGGTGCATCGCCGCCGCTGAGTTTTTTCCTCAGCAAATAAAATATGTCTTGGTCTTCCGGAAGGATGAGACGGTTGAAGGGAAGCTTGCTCAACTTTTCACGGGGCAATCCGAGTTGCGTGGCCAGGGTGAGGTTGGCCTCGATGATCAGATTTTTCGCGTCGAGCGTGACGTAGCCGACCGGAGCGAGATCGAACAGTTCGAAGTAACGTGCGCGCTCGGTTTCGAGCGAGGCCTGCAAACGCCGCAGTTCCTCGTTCTGCATTTCCAACTCGGCCTGGTGCACGAGGAGTTCGTGCATGGTGTCGGCGGAACCGGCGCCGGGGCGGACCGGTTCGGCCATCCCGGCCACCGCAGCCTCGGCGCGGCGGCGCAGTTCGGCTGCATTGTCGTCCGCCGGCTCGTTCATGCGGTGTTGCTCCTCGTGTGTTCGGTTGTGGCGACGCCGTAGACTTTTCCGGAAGCGTCGATGAGAGCGGTCGCGGTGACCTCGACATCGAGAACGCGTCCGTCTTTGGC
>JBEDBL010000158.1:0-6446 GCA_041177245.1 Verrucomicrobiota bacterium | reverse complement strand
TTCGAGGTTTACGTCACGCGCGAGATGATCGACATCGGCTATCTCTACCTTCGCGAACCCGCATCGCCGCGCAGCAATCTCCAACTCGCCCTCCGCTTGGGGCAGCACGCCGACAAAAGCATCAAAGCATCGGCACAGCTCGACAACCTCGACATCGTTCCGTTCCTGCCCGCGGATGTTGCGAGGGTGCTGTCCGGGCGACTCAGCGGCAAACTGGACTACGCGACGGATTCCGCGGGGCGCGATATCACCGGAGGCGGCGAGGCGTCGCTGGCGGGAGGGGCATTGAAGGACTGGGAATACCTCGACCGTTTGGCCGCGCGCTCCGGTCATCCGGAATTCAAGCGCATTGCCATCGGCGATGCGTCCGTCTCTTACGCGATGGAGGGTGACGTCATCCGTGTGAAAAATCTTTCGCTCCGCGCCGGCGAACACATCGCCGCCACCGGGCGCGGATCATGGAATACGCAGACGTCCGCCGCCACCCTCGACATCGAGGTGAGCGGCGTCCCGCTCGGCGCGTATCTTCCGCCGAGCATCGCGGGCAGCCTTCGCGGCGCCATGGACGGAACGGTCGAATGGTCTTGGCGCGGGACCGACATCGCCAACGGCTCGGGGGGTGGGACGCTGCAGTTGCAGGAAACCACCCTCTCCGGATTCCGGTTCCAAGAGTTTCTCGACCGATTTTTCAAGAACCGCGATTACTCCGACATGGTCCTGACCGAGGCGGGCTGCCGTTGGCGCCAGGACAGCACCGGACTTTATCTCGAAAACGTGCGCGTGCTCGCGCCAGGACAGGCGGGCTTGCGCGGGTCGCTGCACATTTCACCCCGCGGAGAATTGTCCGGAACCATCATCGCGGGATTGCCGGAATCGGCTCTGCGCTGGTTGCCTGATGCAACCAAAACGGTCTTTGCCAGCAGCGAAGATGGACTCCACTGGTGCTCGATCAAGGTGTGGGGCACCGAGCACAAGCCGGAGACGGACTTCACCGCGCAAGTCCTCCACCAACTCGAAAAACATCCGATCGCCCTGGCGGAACTTGCCGCGCGCGGCATCAGTTGGTGGCTCAGCGATATCCTGCACACCAAAGCAGCCGAGAAAGAGGGATGACTGCTACTCAGCGGACGGCGCCTGGAACCATTTATCTTCCAGCTCGTCCATCCAACCGGACACCTGGAGTTTGAGCAAAGCGGCATTCATTTCCTTGCGCAGCGGGCTGCCCAGCGGCAACGCGAATCCGTAGTCCTGCAAGTCGAAGGGCTCCCCGACAAGGCTGAAGCCAGAAGCCGGGTTTTGCGCCACGTAGTAGCGCAAAATCGGGCTGTCATAGACGACGCCTTTGACCGAACCGTTGCCAAGGGCGGCGGCAGCAGCGGCGACGTCAGGGTAGCCCGCGACATCGAATCCCGAGCGCTTGAGCAGCGTTTCGGCCGAACTGCCGGTAATAGTCCCGATGCGCGAACCGCGCAGGTCCGACAAACCCGAAACTTCGGCAGTCAACGTGTTCACTGTCATGGCGGAGGCCAGCGTGGCCGTGATGTAGGACGTGAGACCAATGCCGCCGAGCATCCAGACAACGGCAACAAGACGTCCGGCAACGCCAACAGGAGCTTTGTTTTCGCAACCGCCGCTGATCAATGTGGCGATGGACCACCATACGGATTCCCAAACGCCGCGTATGTAGCCCTCGGGAAAACTTTCCGGATTGATCCGGCGCTCGACGAACCAGAGGACGTGCGAAATGAGAAACACGGCGAGCAGAAGAACGACGACCACCTCGCCCACGTTGCGGTTCAACAGCGCGCGGAAGGCGGAGAAAGCGCCCGCCTCGCCCTTGGCGCGCGCCATGACTTGCAAACCGGATTTGAAGAACGGATGCGTGAAGTCGAGGATGTTCTCGCGATCCGGAGTGATGCTGATCGCCCCGACACCGACATCCGCCCCACCGTTTTTCACATCATCGAGAAGCTCGGGAACGGTCTGCACGACGCGCATGTCGGAGGAAAACCCCGCCTCGGCAGCCACTTTTTTCCAGAGGTCCACCGAATAGCCGGTGAGGACGCCGTTCTGCTCGAAGACGAAGGGTTCGGCGGGCTTGAGCACGACGCGGAGCGGCGAAGATGCGGTCTGGGCACTCAGCGGCGTCATGCAACCGAGAATCAATGCGAATGGAAGGATGTGCTTTTTCATGAGAGTGCGGCCGGAGGCTTGCGCGCCGACAATGCCGCCTGGCGTCTCGCTTCGAGAGCATCGCCGATTTCGGAGGCCAGCGACGGATGGTTGTTGAGAAGATCATCGATCGCCGCGTCGGAAAACACGAGCACCTTGAGGTCACCCTGCGCCACCACGGAAATTTTTTCGGCCGCGCCGCCGGCGGTGAGGCTCTCGCCGAAGCATTCGCCCGGTCCGAGTTCCCCGATCTGCACGGCACCGCCGGACCCGTCTTCAGCAAGAAGACGCGCGCGCCCCGCGACCACGAGGGCGAATCCCTCGAACGAACGCTCCGGCCCCTGCGCTTTCTCGCCCGCGGCGAAAGAGACGACCGAGGGTTCGCCGTGCTGAAGCGCGGGTTTGAATCCCGGATGGTCGCGCAACCAATCCGCCGGCGTCGGCTGCGGCGGACTCGGATCCTCTCCCGGACCGTATTCGTATGCGGTGGGAAAAGGAATGTTCAGCCCCTCGCGGCGGATGACATACCAGAGGCGCGTCATGACGGCGTCGCGCACTTCGGGAAGGACAGCCTGCGATTCGACGGAAAACACCAGCCGGTAATTGATCGAGAAATCTGCGTATTCCATGGTGCGCACGAGCGGCGGCGGGTCAGTAAGAATACCGGGCGTGGTGCGCAGAAGATCGAGCATGACTTCCTTCACGCGATTGGGCGGATCGTCGTAGCTGAACCCCATTTCGACCACTTCGGTGCGCAAAGGCGTGGGACGCGAAAGATTGGCGAAGGTTCCTTTGTAGAGTTCGACATTCGGAATGACCTGCAACTCGCGCGTGGGCGTCTCGATATGCACGGCGCGCCAGTTGATTTCGATGACCCGCCCGCGCACGTCGGCAACTTGGATCCAGTCGCCCACGTCGAGCGGGCGCTCCGAGAGAAGCATGAGTCCGGAGACGATGTTGCCCAGAGGTTCTTGCAGGGCGAGACCGATGACGATGGATCCGAGTCCGAGCGCGGTGAGCGCCGCGGAAATTTCATGACCCCAGACCTGCGAATAAATGACCATCGCGCCGACCGCCACGAGGAGAGCGCGGACGAGATCGCGGAAAAGTTTGGGCACGCGCTCGGTCCACGACGGGCGCGCCGCGCTGCCGGCGCCTTGCCGGAAAACAAGGTCGTTGACCACACCGAGCAGGGTGTAGAGCAGGACAATCCAAAAGACGGACTCGACCAACCGCGAGCCGGTGAGTTCTTTGGGCCATTCGAGGACGAAGCGGACAAACACGAGCAACGCCGCCGCGGGAACAACCAGATTGCGCAGGCTGCGGACCGTGCGCTCGACCACCAACCCGCGGGCGCGGCAATACGCGGCCACTTCGTTCAAGGCCAGAAGCACCAACGGAAAACCAACCGCGAGCGACACCGCAGGCCAAAAATTGGTGAGATAAGATGGCAGCAACTCGCTCATCAAAGCAGAAGGGAGAAACTCATCCGGTCACTTCCCAGACTTCCGAACCGGGTTTGCCATCCGTTGTGATCGGTCCGCGGAAGGTGAATTGGTCGCCGAGGCGCTCGTGCAGGGCGGACGTGACGCGTATGGCAGACCCCTCCCCGGAGGCGAGTTTGCGGGCGACGGTGACCGTGTCGCCCCACAAATCGTAGAGGAATTTGCGGCGGCCAACGACGCCGCCGACCACGGGACCGGAGTTGATGCCGACCGCGAGCGAAAGGCCGGCGCTTTCATCACGGTTGAAGATGGCAACGATGCGCGCCATTTCCTGGGCAAACTGGATGACGCGACGCGCATGGTCGGGGCGGTGGACCGAAAGCCCGCAGACCGCGAGATACGAACCGCCGATCGTCTTCACCTTCTCGATGCCGGCCTTTTCCGCGGCTTCGTCGATGGCGGAGATGAGATCGCCGAGCATGGCGAGCGCTTTGGATTCGCCGGCCCGTGCCCCGAACTCCTCCATCCCGATGATTTCCGCAAAAAGCACAGTCACATTGGCGAATTCACGGTTGGCTTTCTCGTCACCGTCACGGCGCTGGGCCACGGCCGAGGCCGGTAGGATGCTGTGGAGCAGTTCCTGGTTTTCCTGCACCTGGCGCTCGAGCTTCTCCTTCTGCGTTTTGATGCTGGCCGACATCTCGTTGAAAACCGCGGCCAACTCGCCGAACTCGTCCTGAGATTTGACATCAACACGCACATCGGTCTCCCCCGCGCCGAGTCGGGCCGCTCCTTCGGCCAGCCGGCGCAGCGGACGTGTAAGCAGATTCGACACAACGAGCGCGACCAGGGTGACACCGATGGCCAAAGCAGCCGCGGCAATCAGCACCCGGCGGGCGAATGCGCGGATGGGCGCTTCCGCTTCGGCCATTCCCACTTCGACGAGGACACCCCAGCGTAGCGAATCAAGCTCAAGCGGGCCGTAAGCGCTGAGCACTTTTTCGCCGCGGTAATCGGTCGTCTCCATGATACCCGACTGGCCGTTGAGCGCGGCCTGCGCGGCGGCAGAGTCTACCGGGAGAACGCAGAGCACATTGCCCTGCCGTTCGATTTGGTCGACGACGCTGGAGGGAACGCTGGTGCGGCGAAGTTCGGACACGAAGCCCTTGGGGTCGGCATACATGAAACGCGAACGGCTGCGCATCGTGCCGTCGGGCCCGACGAGATAAGTCTCGCCGGTCTCGCCCATCCCCTCCTCCTTCCAGTGGAAGTCACCGGTCAGGACCTTGTTGAAGTTGTCGATGGGAAATTGGAGCGCGAGGATGCCGGTCATTTGCGCGCCGTCGAAAATCGGACTGAGGGCGAAGCCCATGGGCCTGCCGAGATTCGGGCGATAGGGCTCGAAATCGACGATTTTGAAATCATCGCGGTCTTTCTGCAGCCGCATGGCCCGGACTTTGGCGCCGAGTCGTGTGTTGGCGTAGGGCCCGTTTTCGAGGTTCGTGCCGAGTTCGGTTGTCTTTTCGTAATTGTAAATGATGTCCAGCGTGTCGGCGTCGATGAGCATCATGTCCTGAAACCCGAAGATCTTCACCGCGCGCGCGAAGAACTTGTGCAGCTCGGAGTGCGTCTTTCCATAGGCGGACGCATCGCGCGGCGCCTCGTCGAGGTGTTGCTTCTCCCCGTAAGGGTGCGGGTTGGCGACCGTGTAGTGGTATTGCAGGTAACGCTCGGAGGGACGGACCGGAAGATATTGCTCGGGGACCGGCGTGCCCGCCACGTTCTTGTCGAGTTCGGGCACGAAATAATCGCGGTAAAAAGCGTCGAGCTTTGCGTCGTCCCCGGGCGGAAGCACAGCGGCATCCAGTTCGCGGTGGGCGGCGCGGAAAGCGCGCATTCCCTCGATGACCGCTTTGCTGTCGGAAATGGAAACAACCTGATCCCGCAGCGACTCGAGCATCGCCTTCAACGTGGTGGTCTTGGCGACCCGCACACCCTGCAGACGGTCCTTGGTCGCATCCATCAGCGCCTGACGGGCCGTGCGGTAACCGATCACCGACATCACAGCAATCGAGGCCAGACTCACCGCCAAAAGCAGCAGGATCATCTTCGATTGGATACTGAGACGATTCAGACCGAACATAGTGGGACGTCTTTTCTATCCGCAGGGCGAGCAGTGACAAGGAGTTTGCCTCGTCACGGGCAAACGAGGCAAACCTTTGGCCCACAGCAGTTCGGGACTTTACGCGGTTTTCATATGGAACCCCAACCGTTAGAGTCGCCGCCGAATGAGAGCCAAGAACGCCGCAACCGATATCGCCCGCCGTCTGCAACAGGCCGGCCATACGGCGTATTTCGCCGGCGGTTGCGTGCGCGACGAGTTGCTCGGACTCGAACCCCACGATTACGACATCGCCACTTCGGCCAAACCCTCCGAGGTGCAGAAACTTTTCCCGCACACGCAGGCAGTGGGAGCGCACTTCGGCGTGATCCTCGTGTTGGAACACGAGCGCGCTTTCGAGGTGGCTACTTTCCGGTCGGATCACGAATACATCGACGGACGTCGTCCCGAGATGGTCACTTTCTCCACACCCGAAGAGGACGCCGCGCGGCGCGATTTCACGGTCAACGGCATGTTCCACGATCCGGTGGCGAACCAATTCATCGATTTCGTCGGCGGCCGGTCGGATTTGGAATCAAAAATCCTGCGGGCAATCGGCGATCCGGTCGCGCGCTTCCGCGAGGACAAATTACGACTCCTGCGCGCGTTGCGTTTTGCCGCGCGCTTCGGTTACGAGATTGATCCGGCCACGTGGGATGCAATCAAGG
>JBEDBL010000157.1:0-6473 GCA_041177245.1 Verrucomicrobiota bacterium | reverse complement strand
AATTGCCGGAGATCGTGGGAATCTGACGCGCCGAGGTCAGGGCAGCGCGACCGGTTCTTCGTCAACCGGCAGCGCTTCGGAATACTCGTTCGGCGGGATGAACTGCGCGGCCGGTTGCGGTTCCGGCGGAGGATTGAGTGCCACGGTCGGCTCGATGCGCGTCTGATAAAGGTCGGCCAGAGATTGCTTCTGCAACTTGTCCGCGTAATCCTTGAGCGAAGCGTCCGCTTTTCTCACGCGGTCGAAAAATAGCGCGTAGTAGGATCGCCGCGCTGCGCGGTAATCCTCCGGTGTCGCGGCGCGGGCTGCCATTTCCTTGAGGGCGACCAACTCCGGTTGGCTTTCGATACCCGTCTTCAGCTTGCGGAATTTCACGCGCATCTTGCGTTCCGCCTCGTTCGGATCTTCGACGATGGGTGGCGCCTCAGGCATCTGGGGCATGGGCGGCGTGTAGAGTTCGCCCTGACCGAAAAGATCGTCTCCGAAAATATTCTGTTCGCCCGGAAGCTGTCCCCCCTCGAGGGCGGGCAAAGGTTCTTCACCCGGGACAGCAGGTTCCTTCGACACGGTCTCCTCCGCGTCGATGATCAATTCCGCGCTGGGCGCATCTCCGGGCGAGGCGCTCGGGGCAGCAGAGGGATCGGGCGCCGCTTCCTGCGCCCGGATCACGGGTGAAGTCAGCGATAATGCCAGTAAAAACGCGATTTTTAATCTCATCGCAGGAGGAGAGGTTAACCGTGGGCTGCTTGAAATGGAAAGGCTTTCCGCGCCAAGATTCATGGATGTCCGCGTCCGCATCCCGGTCCTCTGCAAAAGAGGCCGCCGCCAAGATTCTCTCCGGGCATAGCGGTGGTGTGATCTTTGACGGATCAGATTTCGCCGGGGCTTCGGTGATCGTCGGCGAAAACTCCGGATGCCTCCTTCAAGGCGGCCCGGACGATTGGAAACTTCTGGAGGAAAATTTCGCTGCCGGGCGCGCCTCGGCGGCGGGTGACGGCGGCATGGGCGGATGGATCGATTACGAGGGGAACTTTTGCTTCGGTGTCTTTCCTGTCTGGGCACGCGGACCCGTCGATTTTTCCGTTCATTCGGCACCGCCGCGCGTGCAATTTTCGCCCGGAATTTCCGGGGAGGAATGGACGCGGCGCGTCCGCCGTGTTCACGATTACATCGCGGCCGGAGACATCTACCAGGCGAACCTCACCCACCAATTGTCGGCGCCGTGGCATTCCCCGCCGGGCGATTTTTATCCGAACTTCCGCGGATCCCAACCTCCGCCCTGTTCCGCTTTCCTCGCGCTCGGCGACACTTCGGTGCTGAGCGCTTCCCCCGAGCTGTTTCTCTCGATCGAAGGCCGTCGCATCATGACCCGTCCGATCAAGGGCACGCGTCCGCGCAGTGCCGATCCCTCGGCCGATGCCGCGGCGTTGCGCGATCTTGTCGGTTCCGCCAAGGAGCGCGCCGAACTCATCATGATCACCGATCTGCTGCGCAACGATCTCGGGCAAGTCTGCCGATACGGCAGTGTAACCGTTCCGGCCCTTTGCGTTCCGGAAACATTCCCGCACGTGCATCATCTTGTTTCGACCGTCGAAGGTGAACTCCGCCCCGACGTTTCGCCGATCGCCGCGTTGCGCGCCTGCTTTCCGGGCGGTTCCATCACCGGCGCGCCCAAAAAAAGAGCCACCGAAGTCATCGCGGAATTGGAATCCGCCCCGCGCGGCATCTACACGGGTGCAATCGGTTTTATCGATTGGACGGGTCTCGCGGTCTTCAGCATCGCCATTCGCACTCTCGTCATCCGTGAAGGCCGTGCGACTTTCGGTGTCGGTGCCGGCATTGTCGCGGACTCCGATCCGCAGATCGAATACGAGGAAACCCTGCACAAAGCAGCCGGTTTGTTTGCCGCGCTCGGCGGTTGAAATCGGGGCGACTGGATTCGAACCAGCGACCTCCTGCTCCCAAAGCAGGCGCTCTACCAAGCTAAGCTACGCCCCGTTGCCATGAAGAATCTACCGCTCCGGCGCCTCTTGTCATTTTATTTCCGCTCGCAACCTTTGATCTGCCCCTCTATCACCCGGCTGTGGCATGCTGTGTCGGCAGTCTGATGACCGCCCTGCTCGCCACCATGGCCTTCTCCTTTGCCAATGCGGATAAACCCGCTGCCGATGCGGTCCTGGTCCATGAACTGTCGCCGTCCGGCATGGAAAACTGCCGCGAATGGGACACGGCTTCGCCGGTCGCCTTGGCAGGGTTCGGTGGTGCCCCTGTCCAGGACACGGAGGTCCGTGTGCTGTGGAACAAAGATTGGTTTTTCTTCGCTTTCGCCTGCTCGGACCGTTCCGTTATTTCCCCCGGAAGCCGGGACGGACTCGACCATTTCCGCCTCGGCGACACGGTGGAGGTTTTTATCGCGAGAAGCGGCGCAAAGGATTACGCGGAAATCCATGCCACGCCTGCGGGGCGCAAGACCGCGTATTTTTTCTGCGACTACCGCGAAGCGGCCGGGCATCCATCCGCCGCCGGAAAAATACGCGTCGCGGCGACGGCGACGCCTCACGGTTGGCGTGCTTTGTTCGCCGTGCCGCGAGATTTGTTCGGCTGCGGCGCAGACGCGGATGAATACGAAATATTTTTCGGGCGTTACGATTACGAAGCCGAGGCCGGGAAACCCGTGCTGTCCTCGTATCCCGCCCAGCGCGGCGACAAACCCGATTTCCATCGCCGCGAGGATTATGCCATCATGCGCCTCAAATCGTGAGGATACCTGTTTTGTTGCTCTGCTGTTTCGCGTTGACCGCGTGCTCGTCTGTCAGCGTGATCGAGGAAAAGGAAAACGCGGCATTGGCACCGAAATCCGCGCCCTCCGCGCTTTTTGTCCGTCCATTCGAAGTGGCCCAAGACGCGCGCTTCGAAGTTGCCCCTCCGCGCGGCGAACAGGATGCGCGGTCCACAACCGCACGCAGCATTGCCGACGGCGTGATGTCGCGGGGTTCTCGCTGGATCGCCCTGACCAAAGTCCTGGATGAAGGGCAAAAATCCCCGAAAAGCGGGCTTCTCATCGAAGGAGTGGTGCTTCGCGCCGAGCAGGGTAGTCGCGCCCTTCGCATCGGGATCGGATTGGGCCTCGGTCGCACCCATATGGAAACTACCGTGCGCGTGTTCAATCTCGGTGCCTCAGCCAAGAAACCTTGGCTTATTTTCAAAACCACCGGGGGCAGCAATATGGAACCGGGCCTGATTTTCGGGGTGATTATTCCCTCGCCGGCAACAGTCCCCATTTTGATCGGCGCCGCCGGCGGGGCAGCCTCCATTTTAGCTAAGAGCAATAAAGGAGTTACCCAAGATGCCAAGCGCACGGGTCGCGCCATCACCGCCGTCGTGCACGACCGCCTCGCGGTCCGTGATCTGGTGGTGCGCAAGGCATGGCCCAAACGCGGAGGAACGCTCGGCACGCCTGCCGGAGTGGTGAAGTTGCCGGAGATTTAGCCCGACTTGCCTACGGCTCTTCCAGATCGTCGTTGGCATGTCCTCGCAGCCAACCGACAAAGCTCAGCAAGATCGGAAGGAGAGTCAGGCCGATCGCCAGCCCGATGAATTGGTAAAGCCATTCGCCATAGATCAGGCGGTAGGCTCCGATGATCAACAATGCGACGACTCCTATCGGCGCGATGGCCCAGGCCACGGGGAGCAATTTGCGGCGGAAAGTATTGCGCTCTTCGCGGCGCTTGATGCGCACTTCGCGATTTTTGAAACGTTGGAATGCCACCTCTGATTTGCTTTCTTCGATTTGGAGGCTCGGTGAGTTGTAAAACAATTGACCGTTTCTGCTCAGATGGCAACAGCGTATACCTTCCGGTTCAATACGCTCCGGCTTCTACCAGCGCAGCGATGCTTTGCACCACCCGTTCGCGGTCTTCTCGGTAGGTAACACCGAACCAGTCGCCCGCTGTTGGCAAAACCTTCACCTGCGCGACACCCGCCCCGATCATGCCCGCCACCGCACCGGGGAGGTAACACTCAGCTTTTTCACTTCCCGCTTCCCTCGACAGAAAATTCCGTAACTCGTTCTCCAGCAAAGCAAACACCGCGGGCGTGAAAGCCCAAAAATTCATGGAAACGGGGGTTTCCTCGCCGAGGACGCGACCGGAGGAAACGATCCTTCCGTCCACTTCCCGCGCGATATCGGTGAGTTCTTCGATGCTTTGCAGCAGGCCGCCGTCGTCCACCGCGCAAATTCCCCGTGCCACCGTGCCGTGTTCGCTGAGGGTGCGTCCGAGCCGGAAGGCCGCCATGGCGAATGTCGCGGGTTTCGCCTGCGCATCGACGGCGCGGAGAAAACCGGCCGTGGCGCGGTAAGTTTCCGTCCCGTAAAAATCGTCCGCATTGATCGCGGCGAACGGTTCGCCGATCGCACTGCGCGCGCACCACACCGCGTGCGCCGTTCCCCACGGTTTCGTCCGCCCCGAAGGCGCTGTGAATCCGCCGGGAAGGTCATCCAGTTCCTGGAACGCGTAGTCCACGCCGATTTCCCCGTCGTAGCGCGCCCCGACTTTCTCGCGGAATTCCGTCTCGATGCCGCGGCGGATGAGAAAGACTACGCGCGAAAAACCGGCGCGGATCGCATCGCGCACCGAATAATCGAGCAACGTCTCGCCGTTCGGACCGACGGCATCGAGTTGTTTCAACCCGCCGTAGCGGCTACCCATTCCGGCGGCGAGGACAAGGAGAGCGGGAGCGTGCATCGGATGGGTCGGCGGTTTTTGCGGCGAGGACGTCAAGTTGTCGGCGGTTCCCTGTGCTCCTCGTAGGCGTTGATGATCGCCTGGACCAGGGGATGCCGGACGACGTCGCGCTGGCTCATCATGCGGATGTCGATTCCTTCGATGTTCTTGAGGACTTCCACCGCCTCGAGCAATCCCGAGCGGCGGTTGCGCGGGAGGTCGATCTGCGTGCGGTCGCCGGTGATCACGCATTTCGACTCGTTGCCCAGGCGCGTGAGGAACATGAACATCTGCTCGGCGGTCGTGTTCTGCGCTTCGTCCAGAACGATGAACGAATGGTTCAACGTGCGTCCGCGCATGTAGGCGAGGGGCGCGATTTCGATGATGCCGCGGTCCATGTATTTCTGGATCTCGTCGGTCTCCAGCATGTCGTAAAGCGCGTCGTACAGCGGGCGCAGGTAGGGCAGAATTTTTTCCTCGAGCGCGCCGGGAAGGAAGCCGAGGGCCTCGCCGGCCTCCACGGCCGGGCGGGTCAGGACAATGCGGCTGACCTGCTCTTTTTTCAGCGCGGCAACAGCCATCGCCATGGCCAGGTATGTCTTACCGGTGCCGGCCGGACCGACACCGAAAACCACGTCATGTTCGCGGATGGCCCGCACGTAGTCGCGTTGTCCGGCGGTCTTGGGAACAACGGGCGGTTTGCGCGGGGAGCAGACGATCCGCTCCACAGCGAAGTCTGCGACGTTGTCGTTGTTTCCCTCGGCTTCGCCCGATTGCAGGGCGTAACGGAATTCCTGGCGCCCGATCACCGCGCCGGTGCGCCGCGCTTCATCGAGTTGCGTGAACACGCGCGCCGCGCGCTGCGTGTTATCCTTGTCCCCTTCGATGCGGATCCAGCCCTCGCGCGCCGCGACCTGCACGCCGAGGCGCGACTCCATCTCGCGCAGCAGTTTTTCCTCGTTGTTGTAGAGCGCGGCGGCAGCCCGCGCGTTGTCGAAGTGGAGCGTGGTGCTCTCCATCAGGAGGTCAGCGGCGGAAACCGTAGACGAGCGCCCATCCGGTGCGGTCCTCGGGCGAGGAAAGGACCTCGACCACGATGTAATAGGTTCCGGTGGATTGCGGTTTGATCTCCGCGTAGGCGAATTTTCCCTCCTGCCACGACTTCGACTCGGCCAGTTTTCCTGCCGCATCGTAGATGTTGACCCGGAGCTTGGCCGTCTCGACATCGGTGCCGAGGAAGAACATGTAGTTGTTGCCGCGGAACAACTGCGCGGTGACCGCTTTTTTCTCGCCCGAACCGAGATCTCCGCCCCAGGCATCTTCGCGGATGATCCAACCTTTTTCTGCGTAGGGATTGGCCGCCTCGTAGGCGAAGGAAAGCGCGTCGTCCACGTAGGCGGTCGCCACGTGAGCAGCCGAGAGGATCGCGGCGGCGCAGGCGGCGCGGGTGAAACGGGTCAGGGAGCGAAAGTTCATAACCCGGTTCAACCCGCCTTCGAACGGATGCGTCCGACCACATCCGAGGTGATATTGTGGATTTCCGCCACGGCCTCAGGCTGGATGTCGCCGTCGTCCTTCTTGATCAAGGGGTCGATGCGGTCGAGCGTGCGGCGAATATCGCCGACGATTTCCTTGCCGCGCAGGCGGGGGCTCATTTCCGAAAGTTGGCGGGAGAAATATTCCACGAGCAGCGGTTGGTGCAGGAGTTCGGCCCGCGGGGCCGAATATTTAGCATCCACGATCGAGGTG
>JBEDBL010000156.1:0-6481 GCA_041177245.1 Verrucomicrobiota bacterium | reverse complement strand
ACGCAGAGCAGCGCATGGACTTTGCTGGCGTTGGCCGCCTACCGCGATACGGTGGAAAACAAACAAAAGGGTCCGCGCAATGCCGACGGCTCGGTGATCGCGGGAAGTGAATCCTTCGGTTTCAGCGTGAGCGAAGCGAAACCGGCTGCACGGAAAATATTTCCCGTCAAACCGGGAGAGGGTGCATCGCAGAAGCTGGATGTCGAGAATCCCTCGGGGGCGCCGCTCTACGGGGAAACATCATTCGAGGTTTATCCAGCCCTCGGCGAACAACCGCGGCAAGACCGGGGCTTCGCTGTTTCGCGGAGCTACCGGAAAATCGCGCAGGACGGGTCGCTGATTCCCGCCGAAAACCTGCGCGTCGGCGACAGGGTTATCGTCACCTTGCGCGTCGAATCTGCGCGACCTGCGCACTTCGTCGCGATCGACGATCCCCTGCCTTCGATCCTCGAGGCGGTGAATCCCGAATTCGTCAGTCGCCAATCGGGCGAAAGCGCCAACCGAGACGATAATCTCTGGCTGAGTTACTGCGAAACACGCGCAGACCGAGTGTTGTATTTTTGCGATGCGCTGCCGGCGGGAGCGCACACATTCGAATATCTCGCGCGCGTCCGCGTGGCGGGCAAAGCCGCTGCCGGAGCGACCAAAGCAGAGGCGATGTATCGCCCGGAACGTTTCGGTCTGGGAACCATCGACCGCCTGGCCAGCGAACCTGTGTCGACCCCGTGAAAAAATTTCTGATTGCGAGCGCTGCCGCGGTGGTGATCGCCGCAGCGTTGCTCCGCGTATCGGCGGCGCTGCAGGAATTCCCGGAGCATCTGCACTCGCCCGTGACGGCGAGCACGGAATTCATCGACCGGAACGGCGAACCGCTGCGCACCATGCTGGTCGATGAAAGGGCGTGCCGCCGGCGCGTTACGTTGGAAGACATCTCGCCGAATTTGATCGCGGCCACCTTGGCCGCGGAAGACCGGAATTTTTATTCCCACCCCGGATTCGATCCCCTGGCATTGGGCAGGGCGACGGTCAACGGCTTGCGCGGGGCGAAGCCGGTTTCGGGCGCATCCACCATTACGCAGCAATTGGTCAAGGAACCGGGCGCGAGAAGTATGGGGGCGAAGATGCTCGAGATTCTGCGCGCCATGCGCGTGGAAATGGCGTGGAGCAAAGCAAAAATCCTCTCCGAGTATCTCAACCGCGTCGATTACGGGAATCTGCAGTTCGGCATCGCCGCGGCCAGCCGCTACTACTTCTCGAAACCCCCGGGTGATTTGAGTGCGGGAGAGGCGGCGTTCCTCGCCGCGTTGCCCAAGGCTCCGGGCCGACTGGATCCTCACCGGAATTGGGAAGGAGCGAAGGAGAGGCAGGAGTGGATCCTGCGGCGGATGCTCGCTAACGGCGTGCTCTCGGAGAATGAACTCCGGCGCGCCATCGAAGAACCACTCGCCCTGCGTCCGCGACGGCAGGATTTCGCCGCGCCGCATTTCGTCGATCTTCTGCTCCAGCGGAAAGGAATGCTCCCGCCGCATGGCGGAACCGTGCGAACCACTCTCGACCTGGGGTTGACGCGTCGCGTGGAACAGCTTCTTTGCGCCCAAGTTCTCCGGCTCGACGGGCACGATGCGGGAAGCGTCGCGGCCGTGGTGCTCGACAACGCGGACGGAGAAGTGCTCGCGCTCGCCGGATCGGGAGATTACTTCGCGGCAGGCGCAGGTCAGGTCAACGGCGCGTGGGTCACACGTTCACCGGGGTCCGCGATTAAACCTTTCACCTACCTTCTCGCACTCGAGCGCGGCGCAAACCCCGGGACCGTCGTGGCCGATGTTCCGACCACATTTTCCACCCCGACCGGCCTCTACCGCCCGAACAATTACAACCACCGTTTCCATGGTCCGGTGAGCCTGCGGCACGCGTTGGGAAATTCGCTCAACGTTGCAGCCATCCGCGCGCTCGGGTTGGCCGGCGGACACGCGGCATTGCACAGGCTGCTCCGCGACCTCGGGATTTCCACGCTCGGACATCCGCCAGACTACTACGGGCCGGGACTTACCCTAGGCAACGGCGAGACACGTTTGCTCGAACTGGCCAACGCCTACGCGGCCGTTGCCCGCGGCGGAGAATACCGCCCGTTCCGCTTGCTCGGAGGACGCGAGGCGGAGAGTCGGGGCGGTCGCCGGCTTTTCAGCGCGGAGTCGGCTTACCTCGTGAGCGACATGCTTGCCGATAACCGCGCGCGCGCCGCTTCCTTCGGACTCAACTCGTATCTCGCCTTCCCCTACCCCGTGGCTTGCAAAACCGGCACCAGCTCCGACTACCGGGACAACTGGGCGATCGGTTACACACCCGAATTCACCGTGGCGGTATGGGTCGGGAATCCCGACGGGCATCCCATGCGCGGCATCACGGGAGTGACCGGAGCGGCACCGGTCATGCACGAAATCATGGATTACCTGCACGGGACGCGCGGCACCACCTGGTTTGCCAAACCGGCGGGTATCCGCGAGGGATGGATCGAACCACTCACCGGCCACGCGACGGCAGATCAGAGAGAGGGTGCCGTGCGGGAGATGTTCGTCCACGCCCCTCCGGCGGAGCAGCCCTCCGACCGCGACGAACGAGGTCGCGTTGTTCTCGGCGAGGAATACCGGAAATGGCTGGCGGGGAAGCAAAACGGTCTCGGTAATCTCGCGACCGAAAAACAAAGCAAAGACGAATCGCTGCGCATCATCTCGCCCGCAGCCGGAACAGTTTACTACCTCGACCCAGACCTGCCGGCGGAGGCGCAGAGGATCAGGCTGGAAGTTTCTTCCTCTGTCGACGCGGAATGGAAAAGCGAGACACTCGCATTGGAAAAAGAAGGAGGGAAATCCGTTGCCGTCCTGAGCGAAGGACGCCACGAACTCCGCGTCCGCGCGGGCGGCCGAATAGCATCGACGTGGCTCACGGTGCATTCACTCTAGACCAGTGGAGCACTGGGATGTTGTTGTTCTTGGCGGGGGCGCGGCGGGCCTGTTCTGCGCGGCGACGGCCGCGGCGCGCGGACGCCGCGTGCTCGTGCTAGAACACAATGAGAAGACAGGGAAAAAAATCGGCATCTCGGGCGGCGGGCGGTGCAACTTCACCAATCTCCGTGCAGCGCCGGACAACTACCTCTCCTCGAACCCCGAGTTCTGCCGCTCGGCCCTTGCGCGCTACACGCCGGCGGATTTTCTCGCGCTGGTGGAGAAACACGGCATCGCGTGGCACGAGAAGAAGCTCGGGCAACTTTTCTGCAACGGAAGTTCGCGCGACATCATCGCGTTGCTGACTGGCGAATGCCGCGCCGGCGGGGCCGAGATCCGGTGCGGTGTCGAAGTTCGCGAAGCCGCCAAACCGGAAAAATTCCGCATCGCGACCTCTCGCGGTGAGATTGCCAGCGATGCCCTCGTCGTGGCCACCGGTGGACTTTCCTTCGCCAAGCTCGGTGCCAGCGATCTCGGATACCGCATCGCGCGGGAATTCGGCCTGCGTCTCACCTCGATCCGTCCCGGTCTCGTCCCGCTGACGCTTTCCGAGGAGGACAAAAAGATCTTCGGGCCGCTCAGCGGTGTGTCGCTGCCCGTGCAAACACGATGCGGCAAAGCGAAGTTCACGGAGGCCATGCTCTTCACGCACCGCGGCCTGAGCGGTCCCGCCATTTTGCAGATTTCCAATTATTGGAGCGAAGGCGATGCCCTGGAATTGGATCTTCTCCCCGGAATCGAGGGGATCCCCTCGCCGGGTCAAGGGACCGCGGCCACGCAACTTTCGCGCGTCTGGCCCCAACGATTCGC
Organism: Verrucomicrobiota bacterium; assembly: GCA_041177245.1. GTDB lineage: Bacteria > Verrucomicrobiota > Verrucomicrobiia > Chthoniobacterales > JACTMZ01 > JACTMZ01. Next base: position 2,669 of record JBEDBL010000156.1, on the reverse strand, counting down.
CGAGGTATGGTGCGGACAGAACACGCCGACGAAAACCGCCGCGCAATGGACAACTGTCGAACGCGAGCATGTGCAGCGCCTTCTCCACCGGTGGTCCCCTTTCGTCGCGGGAACTGAAGGATATCCCAAGGCCGAGGTCACGCTGGGCGGCGTCGACACGCGCGACTTGTCATCCAAGACGATGGAAGCACGCAGCGTTCCCGGGCTTTATTTCATCGGCGAGGTCCTCGACGTGACCGGATGGCTCGGCGGCTACAATTTCCAATGGGCCTGGGCGAGCGCACACGCCGCAGGCAACGCAGTCTGAGCAGAAGGGTATTCTTCCGAAAAAAGACTCCTAGTCTTCGGTGACAATGACGATACCCAGCGAGTTCGCAGCGAGTTCAAGTTGCCTCGTGAGATCTTGAAGCGCCGGGGAAAGTTGGGATTTAGCAGCCTCGTTGTCCGGCGTGATTTCGAGAACTGAAGCCAAAGCAACCGCCCGGGCCAAAGACGCGCGGGTCAGCGCGGCCTGGAGAGGCGACGCCCGCTCCACGAGCGCGTGCAAAGAAGGACGAATCTCGCCCGCCGAAACTTCTTTTCCCAAATAAACGTCTCTAACCCCGGCAAAACGCGAAGCGATATCTGCGGCATTGTCCTGCTCTTCCGCAGTGAGAACCACAGGCAACACGTCTCCTGTCACCGCCATGAGCCCTTGGAAAATCCGGGCCACAGCGCCTTCGGATGAAGCGAGAAAGTATTCCGCACGGAAGTTCGCCGTTTCGCCGGGGCGCCATGCTTCGAACATGAGCGCCAATCCTGTTTCGGTCTTTTCGAGTGCTGTGGAAACCGATCTCGCCTTGACGAGCAAGTCGGCTGCCCGGGAGGAATCAAGCGGACCATCGAGCAAAGCCTCGAGTCCCGACAACGCGGACTGCAATTCGTCGAGCGCCGATGCTTCGCCATCCGGGCTGCCGGCGCCGAAAGGATCGGGCTGCGAGAGAAGTTCTGCGGTCGAGTCCGGATCGACGAAAAACACGGCTGCTTCGGACTTGAGATAGGCGCTTCGCGTAGCCTTCAGTGATTTTTTCACCTGCGCAAGATTGTCGGCCAGGCTTTCGCCGCCTTCTTGCGCCGTCGACAACGCATCACGCAGATTCGACGCATTCTTGGAAGCTTCGGATGTTGTCGCGGCAAACAAATCCGCGCTGGCGGTAGCGACTTGGGCGTTCAGAGAATTCTCCGAGGGTGCACCTGTGACATCGGCTGCAGCAGCGGCGAGGGTGACTGGTGTAGGCGTGGGCGTGGCGGTTGGACTCGGCGTCGGTGTCGGTAAAGGCACTTCGCCAACCTGCCAACGGCATCCCGGAACCACCACCAGAGAAAATCCCATTAAGGCAGGCAGGAATGCCCGAGAGGTTGCGCCAAGATGAACCATCCCCTTAATGGATCCCATGCCGAGACCCCAGTCAAAGCGAATCGGGACCGCGATCCATCGAATCGAGGAGTTTGGAGGCAAGAGAGGACCCCGTGAGCGTTTGGGCTAAGCGGAACAAACGCATCGCCTCGGCCCGGCGTCCCTGCTGCAGAAAATAGAAGCCCAGATATTCGTATCCGCGCGCGTGGTCCGGATCGCGGGCGATGGCCCGCAGATGGACCGGCAATGCTTCGGAAAAGCGTTTTTGATAGTCGAGCGCCAGGGCCTTCTCCCGCCACGCATAATGGAAAAACGGCCGCTCGCGGTTGGCCTCGGCAAAATACGCCGAAGCGCGGCCGTACCATTCCATCTTGTCCCCGAAAGAGACGGACGCATCGCCGATTTGACCGGCCGCCTCGCCCGCCAAGACAAGCAGCCGCGGATTTTGCGGGCGAAGCATGAGGCCGGAAATGGCTTCATCCCACGCTTCCCCCGCGGCTCCCGCCATCAGTTTGTTTTCGGAACCCAGCGCGCGGTATTCCGCGGGAGCCTCGCGCAAAACGGAAATCACGACGATGACTCCCGGAACGAGAGGCATCATGGCAAGGAGCTTGAGCCAGTGTGGCACTGGACTTCGCTCGGGCATTTCACGCGAAAAACGCGCCGCGGCCAGCCATCCGCCGCATAGGGCAACGAGCAACGCCACCGCAGGCAGATGCAAGCTGTAGTCGAAGAACGCATGAACACCGACTGCTACGAACGCGGCGACAGAACCAGCGGCAAGCCCCAGCGTTGTGCTCTGCGGTAGCAGACCGATCGCCGGTGTCTCCCTCGCCAGACGGAGCGCGTTCCGCCAACCAGCCGCAACGTGCACGACGAAGAAAGCCAGGCCGAGCACCAGTCCGATGCGCCCGTATTCGACGAGCAATTGCAACCAGTCGTTGTGCGCATGCACCGGCTTGGCCGAAAAACCGGCGCCACGGTAACGTATGGAGAGCTGGTCGAACATATTCGCACCCGCCCCGAAGAATGCGTCGATGGAAAGCATCGGAGGGACCGTGATAAACCAAAGTTTTTGGCGGTAGTCGTCGAGGTGGAGTTCGGTCAATCTCAGCCGCACCGAGAGACTTTCCACACCGGCCCAAACGGCAAGACCCAGCGAAAGCGCAACGAGAAGCATTGCTCCCGCAGCCAACCATCCGCGGTGCGCGAGCGCGCCACGACGAACGAGGAAAATGCTGAGCAAAGCAAAAGCGACCGCGCCCGCGGGGAC
>JBEDBL010000155.1:0-6605 GCA_041177245.1 Verrucomicrobiota bacterium | reverse complement strand
AACCACCCGAGGCTTCGCAGCCCTGAGCCTCCGCAATAGTTCTTCATCCTTGATCGGATACGATCGGTAATACGGCGCCACATACGTGTTGCCACCATCCACGGGAAAACCCTGCTTCCGCAGCCACGCCGCAATGGCATTGCCCTCCTCCTCAGCCGGCATCACCCAAAATGCAGTCCCGGGTTCCTTCAACGCCGGATCGGCCAAAATCGCCTCAAGAAACTTCAAACCCGAGTGCCGCGGCACAGCTTTGCCCGTCGCCGCGCGATACACCGCCACCATCACCGCGCTATCCGTCAACGCCACATCCGCAGCTTCCACGGCGCGCCGGTAATCAGGAACGCGCCGCAATTCATTGGCCAGATTCGGCCCCGACGGCGCGACCACGAGCCCGCCACGCCAAGTCTCCGCCACCGCCTCCTCCACCGAGCCGGTGAAAAACGGAACCCCCAAAATTCGTTCGCGCAACATGGAGAATCCGCCTACTGCCCGGGAAAAATGTGATTGGCCAACCGCTTCTGCAGCCCGGCCAAGGTATTCGGAGACAGACACCCCAAGCGCCTCGTCATGCTCCTCACAGGCACAACGCCGACAAAACCCAACCGAACCACCGATTCCGTGTGCAAGCCAGCTGAGACGAACTCCGGAGAACCCGGACTAAGGATCAAATCAAATCCCCTGATCGCTTGGTGCATCTGTGTGCTGATTCCGTACGCCAAGTAGTCGCCGAAGCCCGGCAATTCGCGTAGGAGCAGGACTTGGCGCAGCTTCGCGCCGCCATCCGCTTGAGCCAGCGGCGCGACTACGACATCACCTGCAAAGACTGTGGCCACAGAGGCTCAAGACAAACGTTCGCCGCACTCGGAATAATCCGGCTCATCGGGCCCGTAAGCTGCCTCAAGCAGAGCGCCGGAGGCCACGATCCAATCCGCGTGCTCAGCCACCAGGGCAGACTCGCGGACATCCACCGCCACAACACTGCCGCGCGGCATGGGCAATGGCTCGCTCAGAACCAAATGTGTAGGGTCCTCGACCCGGGCGGTTGTTTGCATATGCATGCAAATTAAATGCACCACATACCCTTCGCAAGCTTCGCCAATGACAGTTACGGTCGCGAAGCTCTCAAAAAATAAAAAAGCGCGCTCATCGCGCGTTCTAGTCTTTTAAACTCTAAGCTTCTTCGTCTCTAGTCTTGTTGGTCGCCGCGGTGACCCGTTTGCCTAGAGGCCATCTCCGGCTTCGCCCACGGTTCACAGACTCGGCTGTCTTTTGCTCTCGTCACTCGTCACCCATCACTCGTCACTGCGGCCAGCGGGCACCGCGGCCGCTCGCCGGATTTCCCGCCACAATCGTATTCGCCGGGACGTTGCGCGTGATCACCGAACCAGCCGCCGCAACCGCTTCATCACCGACTTGCACGCCCGGTCCGACAAAGACGCCCGCCCCGACCCAAGCCCCAGTGCCGAGGGTGATCGGCGCATTGCGGTAGCTGAACTGCGGATCCCGGTAATCGTGATTACCTGTACAGAGTAACACCCGTTGCGAAACGCAGGCCTGCGCGCCGATTTTCACCGGCTCGAAATTCAGAATGAACACCTCTTCCCCGATCCACGCGTGGTCGCCCACTTCCAGCTTCCACGGGAAATGCACATTTACCCGCGGCTTGATCACCACGCCATTACCAATCTTGGCGCCAAACGCCCGCAGCAGTTTCACTTTCAATCCCGACGGCCAAGGCAACGCCGAAAGCAAAAAGATGCACTTCAGCAAATACCAAACTGCCTCAGTCACCTTGGCTCGACCACGATCCAAACCCTTCTCCGCATCAAACTGATCCAAACGCGTCTTCATAATGCAAAGTAGCCGGTCATTCAGTAGAATGACGTCAGCGGGAAAAGTGTTTCGAGATCACAGCAAATCGTCCACCTGACGTCCAAGCGCCGGCAACTTGCGCATAATGATGTCCCAAACGATGACATCATCCACGCTGTCGTAGCCTGTGAATTAGGCGGGCGCGCAAACTGATCACTTTCCGCGCATCGGGAACCTTCTCCAAGACATCCGGGAAGCGATCGCGGAGGCGCGTGCAGGCTTCACCCATCACCTCGAACTTCCGCTCCACCGAGGTACGGCACTTTCCATCGCGCGAGTAGGACTCGAGATCCAACCCACGAGTGAAGCCATCGATATCATCCAGCGCGTGCCGGATATCGAGCAGCAGTTTGCTACTTTCAGGCAGCATATATCAGACGACTCGTCTCATCGACGATCCGTCGGAAAACCGGATTGCGTATAGACCGCGCAGTGACCAGATCGACAGGACGGCGGAAAATTTCCTCCAGACCCTCAGCCAACGCCATGTAACGATCGGCAATGCCGGGCTTGTCGCCAATGACAAAATCCACCACCACATCGACGTCACTGCGGGATCCATCAAACTTGTCCGTCGCAGCGGACCCAAAAAGACGCAGTTCACGCACCGACAAATCACGGCACAATTGCGCAACACGCGGCTTGCCGCTTTTGAGAACGCCTTGGAATTCCGTTGTCATAGTGACTTAACGTTCCTTACGCGACACCTCGCGTGCCCGCAAGCCCATCTCTTTCCTACTCAGAGCCGTCACCTCTGTCTCGGCGGGCAAAAAGGCCTCGTGCTGAGGTCATCCAGCATGAGGCACCTTGCCTGGTCCGTGCGGCTACGCCGCTCGGACCTATCCGTGTCTATCCGCGTAGATCCGTTGCTAAGCTCCGTTCCCGTCGCCATCTTTTACTTTTCAACAGGCTTCAGGTTTCAATCTTCATTCCTCGCAACAGCACAGCTGTCGCCACCCATCCCACCAACGCCCCGGCGATTCCCCAACAGGTTGCCGTCCAATTGAAATGCCGCGTCAGAACGAAGATCTGGACGAAGTCCTTGGCGTACGGCGCGAACAGGCAAAGGGCCAACGACACCGCCTTCCACTCGGTTCGCAGGCCAGCAACCGCCCCTGCGCCGAAAATAGAGAAGACAAAGAACGCCGGAAAATTGCGGATGTAGGTATGAAGCTCAAGATGATACTTCAACCAATGCGGCAGGAACGGAACCGTCATCATCCGCCCGTCCTCCCGAAGGGCAATCCATCCATAAGCAACCACCAGCACCACTAACCCCGCTACCGAGATGGCTCGGATAATGCCGGTTGTCATTTCACGGAGCGCCCGTTGCTTCGCCTGGGCGCAGGGGCTGATGTGCGCAGCTCAAATTAAGCCGCAAACTCGAACACCGGCGCTTCGATGCGCCGCACCGGTGCACTCTTGCCGGCAATGATGGCCCGCAACCTGTCGACGGTATCGGGAGAGAAGAAAGCTTCCCCAGTTTCCTTAGATAGACACGCGGGCAGGCACATGCTCGACGACAAACACCTTGCCGTCTCTCTCGAGCGTGTAAGTGATGAGCTTTTCTTCCATAAGAACGCGATCAAGCAATCGTTAAAGTATTCTCGCGCGGCTTGCCTTCACGCACCAGCTTCGCGCTTCCGCCACCCCTCCAACTCCTTCTTCAAAGGCTCCCAGTAAACCCGGTCTTTTTCCTGCTCGATGGCCATTTCCTCCAAGAGGGCTGTCCGCAGCCGACCAAGATCGCCCGATGCTGCAAGACCAAGCAGCGGACGCTGCGCCGAGCAATCCGCGACTTCGGCCGGAAAGCGCGCCGCCAATTCCACAAGCTGTTCGGGCGCGCGTGCTTCAAGAAGCCAGAAACGGACAAAATCCGGCGTGGATCTCTCCTTGTTTTCTTCGTAGTGGATATCGACCAGCAACTCGATGACCGGCCAGTCTTTGGAACGCTGGGTCTTTTTGGCAGCCACGAGATCCGGGACGCAGAGCAGATCGAAATCCTCCCCGCTGTGATGACGGACAACAGTGCGGCGCGTCCAAAGAAACTCGAAGGAGGGCATGCCGCGCAAGCTGGACATCACGTCGATACGCAAGCCATTCGCCTGGGGGCAGCGGCAACGAAAGTGCACTGCGTGCCCGCGGTTCAACGCATCGGCATCGAACGGAGGCACCGCAATGCGCTCCGCATTCAATAAATCGAGAGCCTGGCGCAGACAGGCGAGATTCGCTTGGTCGGCGAGGATGACGAAGTCGACGTCCTTGCTAACCTGCGCCGCGCCGTAGAACACGCAGGCCTGCCCTCCCATGAGCAGCGTCCGGGTTCCACTCGCGCGGATCGTAGAAAGGACATGATGGATCGGGGTCGGGATCAAGTGTGCCGCCCATGGCGAGGTATTGGGCAAAGATTCTCTGACTCTCATCGAATCGCTCGGCCGGAGTCAGGGCAACCCACTCCTTCCATTCGTCGGGCAAATCAGCAAGGGCCATACGTAAAGGTTATCCCGCCGGGCACCCTCGCCAAGAACTTACTTCCCGCCACTCGTCACACGTCTCCTGTCTCCGGTCCACGCTCCGATCTTCGGCTCGGACTTTCGCACCTTCACACATTCCCACTTTTTACCAGACACCCGTCACCGCGCGGTTCACTCGCCTGCTGCCTCCGCCGCGCGCAATGCTTGCCGTGCGAAATTCTCGCAGCTGAACTCCGCCACAATCTCACGGGAGCGACGGCCCATGGCCGCCGCGTTGAGAGTTGAACGTTGAGGGTTGAGAGGGACCGCAACAGGCGCCAGCGCGGTTGCCAACGCATCGCAAGGCTTCGGATCAAAAACAAAGCCGTTCGAGCGTTGCTCCAAGGAGATGTCGGTTTTCAGTTGGCAGTTGTCAGTCTCTGCATTTTCTCTGGACTCCATGCTGCCCGCTCCATGCTCCACGCTGCCGCTTGCCGGCACCTTCGGCACCAGATCTTCCGCACAACCCGCTGTGCGGGAAACAATGACGGGAAGCGAGCACGCCATCGCCTCATTGAGCCGAGGCCAACAGATCCTCTTAAACTCCTTGGAACGGACTAACGCCGATGCGCGCAAGTTCGTTCAAACTGCTCACAGCTTGGCAAACCACCTCTGCTGAGTGACCAGGCCGGACCACGGCTCTGGCGGGTGGGTGTGGACCAAAGCTTCGACAGCGCCTCCGAAGCAGCGCATGGCGCGGGCCGTATCAGCACTCCGAATATCCTCATCCCGGACCTCCTGCATGATGGTTGCAGCTTCCGCCCACTGCCGGACCCTTTCGCGGATAGGATCAGCCGCACTGGCATTCATAAGAAAATAATCGACCCTACAGGTGCGCTTGTCCAGCGCGAGTAGCAAGATTTTCCAAAAAGCCGCAACTGTCACAAAGAGCGGAGCGCGTTTAGTGAAAGGCTAAAACTCTAAAATGCTGAAAATAGAGAACGGTGGGTCTTGGAAACCATGCTTGTAAAGATACCAATCAGTTCGTTTGTTTCCTTGAGCAGCTGGCCAGTCTGGCAACCGCAATCGTCACGAAGCAACTCCAGCCAAAGGAGTGATTCATCAGCTTCTTGCAGCAAGCCGTCAATCTTTGAACAGAATTCCGCATTAGATCTGGCCCTCCTTGATGCTTCGCGAGCATGAGCAGCAACTGATGACCCAACACCTCGACCTCCCGGCGTCGTCTCGGCAAGGAGACATACAAACGAATCACCGCGGACGCATAAGCTTTCGTACGATGCCTGATTCCCTTAGAAAGTCTCACCGTTTCAGTTTGCCCAATGTCAGCGTGTCAGCTTTTGCCCTCGGCTTCGCCTCACGCTATCTCCGGCTCCTCGGCCGTCATCAGCTTTTCAGCACTTTAGATTTTTCTCTCTCTCCAAGCACCCGGCAAGTAGCAGGGGAACAAATTACGAGAGTGGCAACAAACGATAGCGCACACGACCGGCGCGCACTGTTATCGCACATCCACCGAGCAGTTGGTCGGCGAATTGCTCGGAGAGTTGCAGCAGAAGTGTGGTGACTTCTGCTGCCTTCATCCCTTCGTCCCTGATTCGGACCACCGAAGGGCTGCTGGCAAGCGAGTTGGCCAGAAGTGAATGGAAGTCCGCATCCAAGGTGGCAACGATTCGCTCTTCAGCCGCCGCGCGCTGCAAGATGGCAGAATCCGCGGCACTCGCCAAACCAATGTCACCGACATGCAGTGCGTCGTGACCGGCCAAACGAAGTTGACCCGCAGCCGAGCGGGGCAACCCCTGATCAAGCAACCAGAGCATGCCCCGTAGCAATCTCCGCAACAGCATCAGGAAGATGGCAGGCGGCAAAGTGCAGAGCCTGTCGAAGATCTTCGTCCTCCAATTCGGGGTATTCCCGCAACCGTTCTTCCCGATCAGGGTAGAGGGCCGCGATCTCAACGACGCGACGGACGGTCAACCGCAGGCCACGGATACACGGTTGCCCGTTCATTTGCTCGGGGTCGATAGTGATGCGGTCGAAGCGTTGCATAATTGTTGAAAACTACCCCACCTCGCTTTCACCCGCAAGGTCCGCCTGCGCGTAGCGATCAGGGCTCAACGTGTCAGCTTTTGCCCTCGGCTTCGCTCTTGTCACTCGCCACTCGGCCGTCATCAGCTTTTCAGCATTATCGGGTCATAGCTTTTTTCGCAGTTCCGATTTCAGCGTGTCAGATTTTGCCCTCGGCTTCGCCGTACACCCTGTCAC
>JBEDBL010000154.1:0-6622 GCA_041177245.1 Verrucomicrobiota bacterium | reverse complement strand
GACTTTTTCTGGGAGGCTCACTGGAAAAAAGTGGTGGCCGCGCTGATCGCGGTCATCCTCGGTATCTTGGCGGTCGGCGGCTGGGCTTATTACCGCGCGGATATTTCTTCTTCCGCCGCTGACATGTATGCCGCCGCGGACAATCCCGGGACCTGGCGCGAGGTCGAGCAGAAATACCCCGGTTCGGTTTCCGCCGGAAACGCCATGGTGCGGATCGCCACTTCTCTGCGCGGGGAGGGCAAACTCGAGGAAGCTGCAGCCGAGTTCGAGAAATTCGCGTCGTCCCAACCGGAGCATCCTTTGGCCGGAGCCGCTTGGCTCGCTCTCGGCGAAATCAAGCAGTCGCAGAAAGACACCTCTGGCGCCTTGGAGGCTTACCGTGCAGCGTCCGGCCGTTACCAGTCTTCCTACGCCGCGCCCCTCGCGCTCCTTGCCGAAGCAGGCTTGCTGGCCGCCGAGGGCAAGGCCGGCGAAAGCAAAGCCATCCTTGAGTCGATCGGCACCTCTTATCCCGAGGGACCGGCGGCCATGGTTGCTGCTGCCCAGCTCGGTGGGATGGCCAAACCGCAAGAAAAAGCCGTCCAGACTCCCTAATTTGCCCTGGCCGGGCTGCCGGAGTGCATAAGCTGTTTGACTCGGGCTGCCGACGAGCCATTAATAAAAGTGCGATGCGCCCTTATCTGCTAATCCTCTTTCTTTGCATTTTGGGATTGTTATCTGCATTCCCTCAGCTTTCCCGCGCCGCGGAAGGACCGTTTGCCACCACTTCTAGCGGCACGGTGACGGTGATAAGAAACGGTTCGCAAAGTGACGGGGCCAGCAGTCTCAATACGCGCCTCGAACCCGGCACCATCATCACGACTGGCGAGGACGGAACTGCGGAAATCGAAATCAGCCCGGGCAACACTATAGTAGTCCAACCGAACACGCAGATCACGATCGGCGAGACGCGTATGGATCGCGCCGTGAACGAGGCTGGCGATCCTATTCCCCAAACCGCGATCACGCTCGCCGTCGGCACGGTTGTTGCCAACAGTCCTCCGGGCGAGGGCGCCGTGTCGCCCGAAGTTCTCGCACTAGTCCGTTTGCCCTTCGGCAAAACTTGGGAAACAGCATCCCCCGAGGATATCCGCAGCGCTATCCTCGCCGCGGTGAAACGCAACCCGGACCGCGCGCCCGAACTCGTGCAGGCCGCCATACAAAGCGTCAAGATGACGGGGCGCTTCCCGTCTTCCGGTGCCGGCGATGCCAAGCAGGTCATCGAGGACAATGGCGACGGCCAGACATCACTCGAGGAACTGGCCGCCATGATCGGAGCTGCCGCCACCGAGGGAAATCCGGCGATGGCTACGGAGATCGCACAGGCGGTTGGCGGTGCGCTAAAAACCGGGGGATTGTCGAACTCCACCTTCATCATTGTGACTCCGCGCGGCAACGTATCGCCTGTCGTCGGAGGCGTGACAATCGTGTCTTCTACCGGGGCAGATCCGACAACCAGCACCGTCACCGTGGCCTCGCCCAGCGGCATTGACGTGGTCATCACCACAGATGGCCAGCAATTGCCCGTGGATACCGGCCAAGTTGTTATCCTGCGTCCTGACGGCATCGAATATGGGGGCATCACGGACTTCCCGAATCTGCCGGGTGCCAATGTTCCGCCTCCGGTGCCTTTGCCTCCGGTTGGTCCGCCGCCACCCAATCCGCCTGCACCGTCGCCCACTCCCACTCCCACGCCCATACCGACGCCCACCCCAACTCCGCCGCCTCTCAGTCCGTAGATCGGAATCTTACTGCCTGAGCGCGTGTCTGCCCTCTGCCTCGGGGAAATTTTGGTCGATTGTTTCGGCGATCGGCGCATCCCCGGAGGTGCACTGGCCAATGTCGCGTGCCATATTGCCGCGCTCGGCGAGAATGCCGTGCTTGTTTCGAGGGTGGGCGATGATGCGGAGGGACGAAAATTAAGCGCATGGCTGAGCGAACGCGGGGTTTCCGCGGATTTGCTCCAGATCGATCCCGTCAATCCCACCGGCGTCGTTCGAGTCCTGCCGGGCCCCCGCTATGACATCGAAGACCGCGCAGCATGGGATTTCATCGAAATCGCGGCGACGAACCGAGCAACCGCCGGGCAATCCCGCATCGTTGCCTTCGGAACTTTGGCGCAGCGCACACCGGCATCACGAAAGACAATCCGGAACCTTGTGACAATGGCGCGGTCCGCTGGCGTCCCTGCGCTCTGCGATCTCAATCTCCGCTCGCCTTTCTATGATGAAGCAACGGTTCTTTGGTCTTTGCGGAACTGCGATGTGCTCAAACTCAATCGGGAAGAGTTGGAAACCGTCTCCCGCCTGATTCAGGCACGGGGAGAAACCGGCGAACTTTTCGCCGGCCTGTTGCGCGAATTTTCCATTCCGCGCGGCGTGCTCACCGACGGGGCTGAAGGCGCCTGGTTCAGCGAGGAGGGGGAAACATGGCATCAGTCTGCGGAACAGCCCGAGGTCTTCTCCGATGCCGTTGGTGCAGGCGATGCTTTCTGCGCCGTGCTTTCCGTCGCTCTGGCCCGCGGCATTTCTCTCCGGCAAACCGGCCCGGCCGCGGCCTCGCTGGCGGCTTATGTTGTTTCGCAACCTGGCGCGACGCCCGAGATCCCACGGCGCTTGGCGGACCGCGTCAACGAGATGCTGGCTTCTTGAGCTCGGATTTTTTCTTCGCCCCGCCCTTTTTCGTTCCGTGCTTCCCCGCGGTCGGGCAGAGCGACGACAATTCGCAATGCAGGCAGTCCGGCTTGCGCGCTGAGCAGCGGCGTCGTCCGTGCCAGATGAGCAGGTGGCTCCAGAGCGTCCATGCATCGCGCGGGACGATCTTCACCGAGTCCTCTTCGATTTTCACCGGGTCTGTGTTGTTGGTCAGCCCGAGGCGTTGGCTCAAGCGAGCCACATGCGTGTCGACCACGACGCCGGATTCAATGCCGTAGGCGTTGCCGAGGACGACATTGGCGGTTTTCCGCCCGACGCCGGGCAGCACGGTGAGCGAATCCAGATCCCGCGGAACTTCGCCTCCGTGCTTGGCGACGAGTTCGGCCGCCGCTGCGCGGATGTTTTTCGCCTTGTTGCGGTAGAAGCCCGTGGAACGGATGAGGTCTTCGAGTTCCGCGGGCTCGGCTCCAGCCATGCGCTGCGCGTCTGGGTATTTTTTGAAAAGCTCCGGCGTGACCATGTTGACACGCACGTCGGTGCACTGGGCGGAAAGGATGGTGGCCACCAGCAGTTCGAACGGATTGCGGTATGCCAATTCGCAATGCGCGTCCGGGTAAGTCCGCCGCAGGATGCGCAAGATCTCCGCCGCGCGTTCGCCGCGGGTCATGTCACTGGGGCGAGAGGGACGAAAGCCGCTCGCGGGCCTGCGGCGCGTATTTCGAGTCGGGAAATTTTTCGGTGATTTCCTTGTAGGCCCGCAGCATCTGTTCTTTCTGCTTCTGCGCCTTCGCCGGGTCGGATGCGAGCAGTTCGTTCACTTGCTGCTCGAGCAATTGGCCCCCTTCCCAGAGTCCGGCCGCAGCGGCTTCGGGAACACCGTCGTAAAATGCGGAGATCTTGATGAAGTAGTCGATGGCAGCATCCCGTTCGCCTTTGTCTTTCTGGATGTATCCACCGAGCAGCATGGCGTCGGCCCGCAGCTGCGAAGACGCGTTCTGCGCGCGGATGATCTGGCTGAGAAGCGCAATGGCTTCATCGGCCTTGCCCTGTCCGCGCAACGAGGCGGCAATGCCGTAGTTGGCCTCGAGAACTTTGGGTGACCAGGGGTAGAGCGACTTCAGTTTCTCGAAGAGTTGTCCCGCGCCGGCCACATCGTCTTTCTCCTGCGCCACGCGTCCGAGTCCGAAGATGGAAATGGCCTGCGCTTCCTGGACGGCCGGCGGTGCCTGCGCGGGGTCCTGCCCTTCGGGGTTCGGGTTGTCGGCGGCGATCTTCTCGAACACGGCGCGGGCCTCGTCGCTTTTCCCGTTTTCGAGGAGGGCGAGTCCGTAAAGGTCGAGATCGGCCGCCGCGTAAACCAGCGCCGGGTCGTAGGCTTTGCCCATCTCCGCGAGGCCGCGCACCGGGTCGCTGCCGTTGATGAAGGCGGCGCGGGCGAAAAGGATTTTGCTCTTCGCGCCGTCCGGCGACTTGGCTGCCAGATCCTCGAAATATTTTTCGACACCGGCTCCGTCGGTGAGGCCGGCTTCGGCTTCCTGTTTTTTTGTCACGAGCATGGCGCGCAACCCGAGCGCGAGAGCCGGGCTGTCCGGGTAAGTGGCGGACAGCTTTTCCCCCGCGGCGATCGAAGCTGCCATGGATTCTTTCCATTTTTTTTGCTCGTCGGGATTGAGCGCCCCATAGCGGCCGAGACGCTCGGCGGCGGCGCGGTGCAACTCCGCGACCTTGACCATGGCCTCGGGCGCCTTCGGAGATGCGGAAAATTTCTGCGCGAATTCCTCGTATGCAGCCGCCGCAGCGACCCCGTTGCCGCGGTTGTTCTCCGTCTGGCCGATGCTGTCGTAGGCAAAGAAGATTTTGTCATCCTCCGGGTATTTGCCCGCGAACTCGCGCATGAGCCGCACGACCTCGTCGGCGTTTTGCGCCGCCCCGGCGATTTGCGCGCGTTGGAAATAAGTGAACGGTGCAGGTTGGCTCTGGGGAAACTTTTCGGCGACTTCGGCCAGGACTTTCACGCCCTCGTCCGTGCGTTTCAGGGCGAGCAGCGCGGCGCCTTTCGAGTAAAGGGCGTTCGGCGCCAGTTGTCCCGAGGCGTATTTCTGCACGAAAGCATCGAGCAGCGGCAACGAACCCTCGTTGTCGCCCTTCTGCTGCGTGCCGACCGCGACCCAGAACTCGGCCTCCTCCACTTGGGCCGCTTGCGGGTATTTGGCAACGACCTCCTTGTAGGCCGCGATGGCTTCATCCCACTTACCTCCCTGCTTCAGCACGTTCCCGATGCCCAGTTGCGCCACGGCGGCGACCTCGGCCGGAGGGTTGGTGGCGAGGAAATCACGGTAGGTTTTCAGTGCACCTTCGACATCGCCCTGCTGGGCCCGCGCGGTGGCCTCGTTGACCACGGACAAACCGAGCAGAGGGCTCTTCGGATACAACTCGGCCGCCTCCTTGAAAAATTGCGCCGCCTTTTCCGGATTGCGCGCCGACGCGTCGGGGTGGGTGAGATACATGTTGCCCATGGCCACCGGGAGGCTCGCCCCGATGGGGTCGCCTTTGTATGCGCTTTGAAATTCCCCGTATTTGGAGTCGGCCTTGTCGGCTGCGTTCTGCAGCGCGTAGGTCATGGCGACGTGGTAAAGGTTGCGTTTCTTGTCGTCGGCATCCGAAAGCAGTGCGCTGATGTGGGCGAGAACAACGCGGGACTCGTCGTATTTGCCCTGCTGGAAATAGGACTCGCCGACTTTCTCCACCGCGGCGACGGTCTGATCGGGGCGCGACTGCAACTCGGAGAGCTTGCGCCGGTCGTTGTCGGCTTGGCGCCTGGCGCTCCGAATCTGCACTTCGTTGCGGGAAAGCGTGGCCTCCTTCAAACGCGCGGGGATGCCGCCGACCGATTTTTGCTGCAGCGCGATGATGTCGTCCTTGGGCAGCACTCCACGGAAAGCGCTGCGGGCCTCGTCGAGCAATGCCGCTTTGCGATCCTCGGGGGCGTTCGCCGCCTCGCTGAGCAGAATCTCGCCCAGCTGGAATTGCGCGGCATTGACCAGTGCGAGGTCGGTTTTCTTTTTGATGATGTCGCGCAGCAAATCGGCCGCCTGGTCGTAAAGCGCGAAAGCCGCCTGCTTGTCGCCGCCTTCGGCCGCGAGCATCTTGCTTCCCTCTGTGGCGAAGGTCAGGGCCAGCAGATTGCGGCTTTCCTCGGTGCTTGGACTGTTGGGGAAGCGCTTGATGTTGGTCTCGAGCATTGTTTTGCTGGCGGCGTAGTCCGCCATCTGGAACGAGGCGACGGCGCTGCCGTAAAAGACCGACTCCAACTCCTGCGACTGCGGATATTTCTGCGCGAACTCGGCGAATTTTTTGACCGCTGCCTCGTAGTTTTTTTTGCGTTCCGGGTCTTCCGCTTTGAGGGACGAGGCCAGTGCCGAGAGCGCTTGCGGTTCGATCAGCGCCGCGAGTTCGGTCAGTTCCTTGGATGCCGGGGGTCCGGAGAAAAACTTAGCCAGGGCATCAAGACTCTTGCGGCTTTCGCCCGTGAGGAAATAAGCCAAGGCCAGCTGGACCTGCCCGCTGGCCACGACGGGCGAAGTGGGGTAGTCCGCGAGGAATTTTTCGTAAGCCGCGACGGCCTCGGGGTAGTCGCCATTGCTGTAGATCTCGTTGGCGGCGTCCAATGCCTGCTGCGGCGCGTCTTGGCCCATGGCCGGACCGGCGGCGATGAAAACTGCGGTGACGATCGATAAGACGCGGGGAACGAGACTCATGGACCGCATCCTACGCGTTCTGCAAACGAAGGAAAAGCCCGCGCGCGGCGGGGCTTTCCACCCGCCGCGCTTTTCTCTACATTCAGAGGGCTATGAAAGACTTGCCGAGCCTGCTGGAAGAAGGGCGGAAAAACGGGCTTCTCGAGTCGTCGGCCGCCAACATTTTGGCAC
>JBEDBL010000153.1:0-6743 GCA_041177245.1 Verrucomicrobiota bacterium | reverse complement strand
CGCAGTTAGCCAAGACTTCAGGAACACAGCGTCCGCCGGAGGAGATCGACGCTGCCATCAAACAACTCGTCTCGCGGGCTATCACCGCTGAGGAGGGCATCATCGATGTCTTCAGCGCCGCGGGTCTCAAGAGACCCGATATTTCCATCCTGTCCGACCAGTTTCTGGCCGAGGTGAGGGGATTGAAGCACAAGAATGTTGCCGCTGAGCTGCTGGCAAAGCTGCTGAAGGACGAAATCAGAGAGCGTTCCAGACGCAACTTTGTCCAGTCGCAGTCATTCAGCGAGAAGCTCAAGAAAACGCTCAACGCCTACCACAACCGTGCCATCGCCACTCAGGAGGTGATTGATGAACTCATCAAGCTCGCCAAGGAGATGGAGGCAGCAACCAAGCGCGGTGAGGACATGGGGCTGAACGACGACGAGGTGGCTTTTTACGATGCGCTCGCCTCCAACGAAAGTGCAGTCAAAGCCATGGGCAACGACGAATTGAAAGTCATCGCCGCCGAGTTGGTGACGCAGGTTCGCAAAAGTGTCTCGATCGATTGGACGATGCGGGAAAGCGCGAGAGCGAAGATCCGCGTCATGGTCCGCCGTATCCTTCGTAAACACGGCTACCCGCCCGATCTCGCCGAAGAGGCGACCAAGACCGTCCTCGCCCAAGCGGAAGTGCTTTGCGCGGGCTGGGCGTAGAACCTCCAATCGTAAGAGATCTCCTCAGTGAGGGAGGAGAGCCGTTGTAAAAACTGAAAGAGGGTGTTGCGGATCAAAACCTCTCCACCTTGCCGGGGCAGACGACAATGTCGTGCTGCTTACGGCGCTTGGTTTATTCGCGCTTCCAAGTCATTGAGGTCGGCAAGGATGCTTTCAAAAGATGTTGGTGCATCGTCGGGAAACATCTGGCGCATGGCGAGGTAGTCGCGAGTCAGTTCGGCGCGTCTGAAATCTGGCGGCACTAAGCGAAAGGTGCCGGGTTGAGCCAAGTCATAGCGCGCCCATGCTCGGGCGAAAAATCGATTTTTCCAATCCACTACCCTACGGCGCATCTCGGCGTTCTCTAGCGCCCGGGTCACCTCGGCTGTTTTTGCCATTGCAGCCACATCGGAGTAATGCCGTGCGTAGCGCCCCGGCACGGGTGAATCGGCAGCGCGGTGATATTCCGAGTGCAGGATTGTTGCCTTTTCCCAGAACGCACGCTCTGCTTGCAGGGCAACGACCTCACATTGCATGTCTTCATTTTCGCCGATGAGGACATCAGCCAGCCATGGTCGAACCGCATGGCGCTCGCTCGGTCGCTGGTCGGTTAGTGAGCCGAACTCCAGCTTCACAGATCGCTTGATATACTCCGTTCCGACGGGCAGGGACGATGCGTATTGAAAAAGAAGCGTCGGTGATTGCGTTGCTTCATCGATTTCGAATTGCAACCATGGGTTGCCTTTGGGAGGTCGCCCAAGCACCGAGGCGATAGTTTGCTCCAATGCTGGCTGTAGCTCTTCAGTCACCCATTGTCGGCAGGCCTCCTCCAGGTGTTGCATCCAATCATTCCGTTTGTTGCGAGTGTCCGCCGCTTCGACTTCGGCTTCCGAGATGCCGAGGCGAGCGGGAGAGATGCTCAAGTCGATGTCTTCGGAAAAACGACCGATGAGGCCGTAAACCTTCGACAGTGCGGTGCCTCCTTTGAACAACAAAACTTCGCCCCACTCCGCATGCCCGAAGAGCAGGCCAAGCATCCAGCAAACCCAAAAATCCTTCTCCACGATCGGCGCGGCGATGTTTCGGCGGGTTGCGGTTTCCTCAAAAATCAGACCGCGCTCCGCGTCGGGCAATGTGGCGATGCGGTTCATGGTTTCTCGACGGCAATTTCCCGCAAGTGCGGATGCATCCACGCTGGCGCGTAGCGCAAGTCTTTGATCAGTCGCCGACGGTCGGCTGACGGCAGCAGTTTTCGCAAGTGCGCGATGTGATGCGTTTTGATGTGGCGTGGCCCCAAAGACCGCAGTGCAGCCATCACCAAGGTGCTGCTACGCCCAGCGGCCATTTTTCGACTCGATCGTTGTTGGAACTCGATGCTGCGTCCGCCCACCTTCACCCGCCGGCCGCGCCGATTGATGGCGTATGCGATACGCGCTGGCACTTGCTCGGATAAGTTAAGCAGATTGGCCGCCTGTGCCTCGGTCGGCTCCAGTCGCAAACCATCCCGGCGCGCAATCGCTTCGGCGATCGCATCCGACTTGGCCGAGAGTTTCCCGACCATCGGGTGGGAGCGCGGCACATCGTAGAGACCTCGGGCCACGCGACGGAGCTGTCCCTCCTTGAGCAGCCTTTGGAACACCATGCCGATCGCGTGCGTCGATCCCAGATCCAAGAAATCCGCCCGCGTGAAGACAGCACCCGCACCCAATCCCTTGACCCGGCGCAACACTTTTTGTTCGAGCGACATGTGGATACCTTATCTGATTGTGTTATAAAAACAACGTCGTATTTATAACAAAAATCAGAGCGTTTTTCCAACCTAGCAGGGCAGCAGGCACTCATGTTCTTCCCTAAAATGCCGCACCCGCACGGTGGGAGTGCGGGTGCGTCTTTGCCGTGAGCGGCGCTGCTTGAACGAGTCCAACTCTGCTCCGCGAATATGGATAGTCAAACCTATTATCATTTAGGTCTCTCTGATCACTGCCGATGGGTGTCCGACAAGCCTGCTTGGACTCTTTTGCCCCGAGTTGCGCGATCACCGATATTGGCCTAGGTATTGTCGGTTCGCTGTCGTCGAAGCGGGCACCCCCCGGGCCCAATGAAGAGACTTCTCTATCCCGCTTTTTTGATACTCACCTGTTGGTCGGTGGGTGTGCCGCTGCAGGCGCGGACGGTTGCACCGCTTACCGCCCTGGCGAGTTCCAGTTCCGCTTACGACGCACCAGCGGGGTATTACGCGTCCGCCGAAGGTTTGGGCGGCGACAGCTTGCGGTCAGCGTTGCACGGGATCATCGACGGTCACACTTTCTATCCTTACAGCGCGTCGGGCTCGACCGACGTTTGGGACATCCTCAAAGATGCGGATCAGGATCCGGGCAACACGAACAACGTGCGCCTCATCTACAACGGCGCTTCGGTCAACGCCGCGCAGGAATACAACAACGGCGCAGGTTGGAACCGCGAACACGTCTGGCCGCTAAGCTTGGGCGGCTTCGACACGACGATGAAGCCGGGGACCGACGCTCACAACTTGCGCGCCTGCAACGAGGAAGTGAACGCACGCCGCGGCAACCTCGAATACGACAACGGCGGCTCGCCGGTGACCATTCAGGGGCTGACCGCAACCTACTACGACAGCAATTCCTTCGAGCCCAACGATGCATTCAAAGGCGACGTCGCCCGCATCATTTTCTACATGGCAGTGCGCTACGAGGGTGGGGCTGGGGAGCCGGACTTGGAAATCGACGACTTCACCAATGGCGGAGTCACCACGTTCGGCAAGCTTTCGACCCTGCTCGAGTGGCACCTGCGCGATCCGGTGGATGACTTCGAGCGGCGGCGCAACGCCCGCATCTACGCCTACCAAGGCAACCGCAACCCGTTCATCGATCGCCCTGACTGGGTGCATGCCGTGTTCGATCCGAACTACGCGCCGCCCGATTTCTCCGTCGATCCGTCCCAACCGCAAGTGGTCTCGGGCATGACCGGCAGTTCCTTTGCGCCCCTCCAGCACATCTACACGATTGCCGCCATCGGCCAGCAGCAAGTGGCGTGGACAGTATCGGTTGATGTGCCTTGGCTCTACCTGTCCGGCGCCAGTGGCGTGTTGAGCCCCGGAGGATCGCAGGCCGTGTCGGTGTTCGTGAACCCCGCGACACTGCCCACTGCCTTGGGCTCGTATGTCGGCACAGTGCGCTTCCGCAATACGGTGACCGGCAGCACGATCCTGCGTCAAATCACCGCCGACGTCCGGTCCCCGGCACGGCTGGTGGTCAGCCCGACCGATGCGCTGACGATCCGCGGTCGAGTTGGCGGCCCGTTCACGCCGGATTCTTGGACTTACACCGTGAGCAACGTCGGTGCGACGCCCATGGACTGGTCGGCCACGAAGCCCACTTGGGTCAACCTGTCCTCCTCCGGCGGACGTTTGGAGCCCGGACAGAATACGACAGTCACCGCGACGCTGACGTCGGCCGCGGCGAGTCTCGCCCAAGGTGTCTACAACGGATCTGTCGCGTTCACCAATCTGACCAATGGCGACGGCAACACCTCGCGTGCCGTCACCTTGGAAACCGTGACACGGGACTACTTCGCCCAACTCTTCAGCGATACCGCTTCCCTCGATTTGGTTGGGAAATCGGTGACCTTCACGCCGGACGGATCCACCGACTATTATCGGGCGACCGTGCGACGCGTGAACGCTTTCCCGACGGATCCCACCGGGGGCAAGGCGTTGGGTTCTTATGACAACTATGCCGCTTACACCGTGTTGCCGAACGGCAAGGAACTAAATTTCTACGGCACGGCGTATTCGACCCTTTATGTTGGCAGCAACGGGTACGTGACCTTCCAAAATTCGGATTCGACCAGCGCGCCCACCTACGCGAATCACTTCAACAGGCGGAGGATTGCCGGGCTCATGACGGATCTTAATCCAGCTCTTGGCGGGTCATTTTCTTCTCTATCATTGCCCAATCGTTACGTGGCGACGTGGCAGAATGTGCCGCACGCCACTCTCGGCGGCTCCAATTCTTTCCAGATCGAGCTGTTTTACGACGGACGCATTCGTATCACTTGGCTTGGCCTGACGAGCGCCCCGGGTGTTGTCGGACTTTCATCCGGCGCGGGCGTTCCGGCCGCTTTTGCCCCGAGTGATGTATCGGCCTACCCGCCCGAGGGACCGTTGGTCGAATCTTTCTCCCCGGCGGCCGGCATACCAGGCACAACGGTGACGCTCGACGGCCTGGGCTACGACAGCGCGACGGAAGTGCTCTTCGGTGGTCGGACGGCGTCCTACACCGTGGTCAGTCCCACCCAAATCAGAGCGACTGTCCCAGTCGGAGCCACCACGGGACCGATTACTGTCGTCTCGCCGGATGGCGAAGGCTCCGGGGCGTCACCATTCACGGTGGTGATGAGCCCCGGTGTCGCTGCGGCGTCGGCCGTGCCGCAGGCTTTGACCGGTTTTACGGGCACCAATGGAGTTGCCTCGACGACGCAAACATTCTCCGCCTCCGCTGCTTCTCTGCCAGGAGCATTGACCGTCTCGGCGCCCTCCGGGTTCGAAGTGTCCTTGGACGGTGTGAACTTCGCCAGCACGGTCATTCTCGAAGCTCCAGTCCGCACCGACGCAGCTTCCAACTACGGCGCGGGTTGGACCAACGGAAGCAGTCAAGGCTACGGCTTTGGCGCGTGGGGCGTGAACGTCACCAATGGCACGAATGGCACGGGCGTGGCCAAGGCTTTCATCGGCAACCCGTCTGTCGCCTTTTTGACGAATATGGCGACCACTGCCTTCGTGCTCCAAGCCAGCCCCTCCAATTCCGGTGCCACCGCAGCTGCGAGCCGCCCGCTTACGCGACCACTGGCTGTCGGCGAAGCGCTGAGTTTTGACTGGGGCATCTGTAACACTTCGGGCTACGGATTCAGAGGATTCCAGATTCTTTCGGGCCCAGTTGTCCTTTTCACCGTGAGCCAGGGAAATTTCCCGGGCACAATTTTTCTCTACGAGGGATCGAGTTCGACCGGTGTGGATACCGGGCTTGTCGACGGCAAATATCCCATGCGCTGGACCTTCCGGCAGATCAACGCGCAGACCGTGCGAATCACCGCGACCAGCCGCCAGGGCGGAACCGCCACAGCCTTCACGCGCGATGTGTCCGTGCCGGGCGCCGTGGGTAGCTTCCGTTGGTTTGCTACCGAGACGACTGGTTTCACCACGCAAGGCGCTTACTTCGATCGATTGGCCATCGAACCCGTGGTAGCGGGCGGTGGGGATGTGCCGACCACACCGGTCCATGTGCGTCTGGCCGCTGGGGCTCCCGTCGGATCCGCGGGCGGCGAAGTCTCGCTTTCGAGCAATGGACAAGTCCTCGCCACTGTGCCCGTTAGTGGAACGGTCGCGGCCCCGAGTCCCTACGATGTCTGGGCTGCGTCCCATGGCCTGGCTGCCCAAGGGAACGGTGCACCGGGTGAGGATCCTGATGCGGACGGCCATTCCAACTGGCTCGAATTTGCTTTCGGCTCCTCACCAGGAACTCCCAACGGCTCGTTGGTCGGCACCAAAGTTTCCCCGCAAGGCATTACCTTCGAGTTCCTCCGCCGCAAAGGGGGCGTTGCCTATAACGTCCTGCACACGACAAATCTGCGCTCCGCCTTCGGCACAGCGACCAACCTCGATTTGGTTGTCCCCGTGGATCAGTCCGCGGTTCCGGACGGTTGGGAGAGGACCATCTTCACCGTGCCGGCCCAAGGCACAGGATTCTACCGCTTCAATGCTTCACCGAATTGAGTGTTTCGCCTTCTTGCCCGCGAAAGTTCGACTGGGCCATAGCGGATGGAATAATTCAACAACTGCCCCTCACTTACAAGTAATATGCGACCAGTCGTAAAACCCAATATTAACGAACTGTCGTATACTATCAGTTGAACTAAGCCGCTGCGCGGAGGGGACTTACGCAAGATTGCGTGGTGATGATTGTAGGGTGGTGGTGCTATGTCACCACTACGGGAACAATACGTCGGGCTGCTGACCCTTCGCGGGTATGCGCA
>JBEDBL010000152.1:0-6753 GCA_041177245.1 Verrucomicrobiota bacterium | reverse complement strand
TCTCGCGGATGTCGGATGCGGCGGATGCGGAAGCGGATTTCGTCTCGGTGGTTTCCATGGCGGTGTGTTGTCCGGTGACTATAGCAAAAATTCGCGGGAGAGCCCTCTTGATATCTTCTTTGCAGGCTTCATAGGTGCCACGGCTTCCCCCGATAGGGTCTGTTACGTCCGCGCGCCCCCCTTTGGCTGCCTCGTCGAAACGCAAAAGCCGGCATTTTGCCGCCATCTCGGGAAAAAGCAGCAAGAGCATATCGAGGTGATCGCGGGTCATGGTGAAGATGAAGTCCGCTTCCTCGAGCAAATCGGGACTGACCGGCTGGCTGCGGATTCCGGAAATATCGATGCCCTCGGCACGGAGGGCGTCGATGGCATGGAGGCTGGGCGGTTGTCCGCGACCGGCACCCAATCCGGCCGATTTGACTTTCACTCCCGCGCGCTCCTTTTCGGCCAAAGAGCGCATGAGACCCTCAGCCATGGGGCTGCGGCAAATGTTGCCGGTGCAGATGAAGAGCACTTTTTTCATGGGTCGCTGCCTTGGTGCAGCGTAATGAACCGGACGTCCAAGTCAATCGGTGCACCGCGCAAAAACTTGCGCCGAGGCGGGTCGCATGTTCGCCTGTCCGGTATGAAGCACCTCTCTCTCCTCCTTTGCCTGCTGGCCCCGGTGGCCCTGCGGGCGCAAACCGCCGATGTCCCGGACGGACCGTTCAAATTGCCCCCCCTGCCCTACGCGTACGAAGCCCTCGAGCCGCACATCGACGCCGAAACGATGAAAATCCACCACGACAAGCACCACGCGGCTTACGTCAACAACGCCAACAAGGCGCTGGCCGCGCATCCGGATCTGGCCAAGATGGATGTCTACCAACTCGTCGCGCATCTCGATGAAGTGCCCGATGAAATCCGTGCCACCTTGCGCAACAACGCGGGAGGACACGCGAACCATTCGCTTTTCTGGCTGATGATGAAACCCGGCGGCGGCGGCAAACCTTCGGGCGACCTCGCCACCGCCATCGACGAAGCCTTCGGCGGTTTCGATGAATTCAAGGAACAATTCACCGCGGCGGCGATGAAGGTTTTCGGCAGCGGTTGGGCCTGGCTGATCATCACGCCGGACGGCGAGATGGCCATCGAATCAACGCCCAACCAGGACAGTCCGCTGATGAATGGCGCCAAACCGCTGCTCGGTCTCGACGTGTGGGAGCATGCTTACTACCTCAAGCACCAGAACCGCCGCACCGATTACGTCGACGCATGGTGGAACGTGGTCAACTGGGATTACGTGGCGGAACGCTTCAAGGAAGCCATCCCGGCGGACTGATCCTCACCCGCCCGATCCCATGGTCCTTTCGCGCGAACGCATGCTGCTCATCGAGCGGCAAACCATCGCGCGCGGCGTTTCCGCCGATCTCCTCATGGAATCGGCCGGGGCCAAGCTCGCGCGCTGCGCCGAGCAGTTCTTCCCTCGGCCCGGACTGGTAGTCTGCTATGCGGGCAAGGGCCACAACGCGGGCGACGCCTTCGTCGCTGCGCGGCATCTGGGCGCCCGCGGTTGGCGCGTGCTCGTGCGTTCGCCGTTCCGCAGGGACGAAATCGCGCCGCTCGCGCGCGCCAAACTCGATCTTCTCGGGGCCGGTATCCTGGACAGCCCGCTCGAACCCTCGGTGCCTCTCGACGGACCGCTGTTGCTCCTCGATGCCTTGGTCGGTCTGGGTGCCTCGGGAGGCTTGCGCCCGCCGCTGGCCGCCCTCGCAGCAGAAATGAACGGACTGCGACGCCGAGCGGGAGCAAGAACGCTGGCTGTCGATTTTCCCTCCGGACTCGATGTTGAAACAGGTCTTCCCGGCGATCCGTGCGTCCAAGCCGACATCACGGGCACGGTCGGCTTCGCGAAAAGCGGCTTGGTTGCGGATGCTGCGACGAATTTTGTCGGACGCTTGGCCGTGCTCGATATCCCCGAGTTCGGTGAACCGAATGAGGAGACGCCGCAGGTCATCACCGCACCGATGTTGCGCGCCCATTGGCCTCCGCGCGATTTCGACACGCACAAAGGCGGATGCGGGCGCGTGGTTTTACTCGCGGGTTCGCGCGGCACGCTCGGCGCCGCGTACCTTTGCGCGGCCGGTGCCGTGCGGGCCGGCGCGGGGCTTGTCTCGGTCGGTGCAACGCCCGATTGCTACGAATTGCTCGCCGCCGGCGCACTTCCCGAAGTCATGGTGCGCCCCTTCAAAGCGCTGACCGATGTGTTCACGCTGCAGGCGGATGCCATCGGCATCGGTCCGGGTTTGGGAGGCGGCCGCGAGGCGCATGCCCTCCGTGTCGTGCGCGAGGCGGCCTGTCCCGCGGTGATCGACGCGGATGCGCTGACTGTCGTGGCGCACGCCGGATTGCAGCACATCGATGCGGCGGTGGCGCCGCGCCTGCTCACACCGCATCCCGGAGAAATGCAGCGTCTTTTGGCGGGGAAAAAAATCAAAGACCGCGCCGAGGCCGCATCGGGCTTCGTGGAGCGTCATCCCGTGACCCTGCTGCTCAAAGGCGCGCGCACCATCATTGCGGAAAAAGACCGCGCGCTGCGCTACAACACGACGGGCCATCCGGGCATGGCAACCGGGGGCATGGGCGATGTGCTCACCGGGGTTTGCACCGCGCTGCTCGGGCAACATGCGGATGCGTATCTCGCCGGGTCGATCGGCGCCTGGGTTTGCGGACGCGCGGCGGAAATCGCCGTGATCCATGGCGGCGCTTCGGAAGAATCACTCGCGCCGAGCGATGTTCTCGGCAATCTCGGCCGGGCTTTCGAGTCGCTACGCGCGGGCGATTTCTAAAAGCCCGGTGTGGGAGTGGCTGCGGGTGCAGTCACGGGCGCGACCGTGGGAAGCGGAGTCGCGGGAACGAACGCGGGCGCCGGCACTGGATTCAGCACCGGAGTCGCATCGGGTACAGGCATGATTTCGGCGACCGGTGTCGGCGAGGGGGTGACAACTTGTCCGGGAACGTCGGCGGCAGGAGCGGTCCCTGTTGCGGGTGATGGCGCGGGCGTGGGCGATGACGGTGCAACAGGATCGCGCGGAACCTTGCGGCGCGGGCGCGGGGGTTTTTCCGAGACCTCTCCGATCACGACACTATCGACGCCGACGGGTCCTCCGAGGGAAGGCGCAAAAGACGCAACGGTGACAGGCGTTCCCGTCGCCAGCAGGGTGAACAACTCCGTCGCCGTTTCGCGCTTGAGCCGGATGCATCCGTGCGAAGCCGGCCGGTGACCGGGCACATGGCCGACATGCATGCCCACACCCGTTGTCGTCATGCGCATCCAGTAGGGCATCGGCGCGCCGACGAACTGCGCCCCGGTCGGGACAGCATGATCCCGCGTATCCGCATCGGAGACGATCGTGCTGCCATCGCCCGAAACGATCCGTCCGTAGATGTTCGAGGAGTAGTCCTTTTTCTTTTCGAGGATTTTATAATCGCCCTTGGGCGTGGGATGGGTGGATCGCCCCGTCGCCACGGGAAAGTCCATGGCGATGGCATTGCCGACGAGAAGTAGGCCCCGTTGTTCGCGAAGCGAGATTTCAACTGCGGTGTTTCCCTCCGCCGCCTTGGCGATCAACTTCTCGTCGCGGTAGATTTTATTACGCCATCCGGGTTGTGCGCGGAAGGCGGCGTGCTGCTCCTTGGCGCGGATGACCTGAGGATCTTTCCGCACCAAAGTGGCGCAACCCGGGAGAAAAAGGGCGGAAAGGAGCGGAAGAAATACGGCGAGACGACAAAAGGCGGGGGGCGTTTTCATCGGTGACCCGGCAATCCGGAAACAGTCTGCATGATACCGGTGATCATGGAATAGGCAACAAGTCCGACGAAGAGGGCGACCATGATAATGACCATCGGCTGGATCAGCGCCGTGACGCGCTCGATGACCACGGAAAGTTGTTTGTCGTAGTTTTTGGCGCTCCTTTCCAGCGCGGCCCCGAGATCGCCCGTCGTCTCGCCGACTTGCACGATGTCGATGAGTGTCGGCGGGAAAAATTGCACGCGCGCGACGGCCCGGGAGAGCTGGGAACCGTCCTGCACATGACCCGCCACGCCATCGAGCAGGCCCTGCAGATAGACGTTGGGCGTGGCATTCTTGATGAGCTGCATCGCCTGCATGAGCGAGACGCCGTTGTTGAGCAGCGTGGAAAGCGTCTGGGTGAACTGCGCATAGAAACGCATCCGCAGCAGAGGGCCGACGGCGGGGAGGAACAACTTCGTCTTGTCCCACCACGCCCTTCCCTCGCCGCTGCTGGTGAAGTGTCGGAATCCGAGGAAAGCCGCGGTGAGAGCGATGATGATAACCCACCAGTAATTCCCGAAAAATTCGCTCACCGCGATGAGGACCCGCGTGGCAAGGGGCAACGTTTTGCCGGTTTTGGTTAGCATCATGGTCAACTGCGGAAGCAGAAACGTCATGAAGATGACAAGCAGTCCGATACCGGCCGCGAAAATGACGGACGGGTAGATCAACGCGCTGGTCACGCGGCGCTGCAATTCGTCCATCATGGTGAGGAACTCGACCTGGCGTTTGAGGATCTTCGATACCGTGCCGCTCACCTCGCCCGCCTTCACCATGTTGCAGTAAAGCTCGGAAAAACTCGGGCTGGCCTTTTTCAAAGCCGCGGAAAATGTCGCACCCTCGCGCAGGGACATTCGCGCACTGGCTGCCACGTTGCGCAAGACGCTTTTGTCTTCCCGTTGCTCGATGATCTGGAGCGCGCGGTCGAGCTTGAGGCCGGCTTCGAGCAATTCGCAAAGCTCCTCGGTGAAAAGCAGAACCTGCTGGCGCGAGAGGATGTTTTCTTTGCTGTCGGAAGATCCCGCGGCCGCCGCCGCAGCGGCTTCGGCACCCTTCACCGCCAGTTGGAAAGGTTGCAGATTCTGACGGCGCAGGCGGTTGAAGGCATCCTGTCGGCTCAGTGCCTCGACTTCGCCGGAGGTTTTGCCTCCGCCGGGCTGCAGGGCTTGGTAGGCGAAAACTGGCATGGCCGCTTATTCGTCCTGCGCGTTGACGTCACTCGTTGTGACACGCATCACTTCCTCGATCGTGGTGATGCCGGCCGCGACTTTGTCGAAACCGTATTTGCGGAGCGGACGCATTCCCTCGCGTTCCGCCGCGGGACGCAGGTCGGAGGCGGTCTTCCGGTGCGTGATCATCTCCTGCAGCTTCGGTGTGACCATGCAGATTTCCATGATGGCCAACCGTCCCTCGTAGCCGGTCATCCGGCAGGCTTCGCAGCCGACCGCGCGCAGGATTTTTCCGTCGTTCTCCGGGGGAAACCCGATGCTGCGCAAATACTCGGGCGAATAATCGCCGGTCCGGGCCGGCGCCTTGCAAACGGTGCAAAGGCGCCGCACGAGGCGCTGCGCGATGAAGGCCCGCACGGCGCTGGCGACGAGGAACGGTTCGACGCCCATGTCGAGCAAACGCGTGATCCCGCCGACCGCATCGTTGGTGTGCAGCGTGCTGAAAACCAAGTGGCCGGTGAGCGCGGCGCGGATGGCGATCTCGGCCGTCTCGTAGTCGCGCATTTCGCCGACCATGATCACGTTCGGGTCGCCGCGCAAAAAGCTGCGCAGCAGATTGGCGAAAGTGTTGCCGATCTCCGGTTGCACCGCGCTCTGGTTGACGCCCGGCAATTTATGCTCCACCGGATCCTCGATGGTGAGGATGCGCCGCTCGCGGGTGTTGAGACTGGAAAGAAAAGTGTAGAGCGAGGTGGATTTACCGCAACCGGTGGGACCGGTGACCAGCACGATACCGTTGGGCATGGCGAGCAACTCGCGGATTTTACCCGCGTATTCGTCGTCGAGACCCATGCGCTCGAGGCTGAATACTTCTTTGCCGAGAAGACGCAGGCTGATGCTCTCCCCGTTGATGGTGGGGATCGAAGCGACGCGAACGTCGATCGGCTGTCCGCCGAGTTCGAGGCTGATGCGTCCGTCTTGCGGGCGCCGGTCTTCGCCGAGATCGAGACCCGCGGTTAGTTTGAGAATGTTGATGACCGAACGTTGAAGCTTGCGCATCTGTGCAGGAACCGGAACCTCCTGCAACACGCCGTCGATGCGGTAGCGAACGCGCAGATCGTCGGACAGCGGTTCGACGTGGATGTCCGTGGCTCGCTCGCGCAACGCCTCGCGGATTACCTGATTGATGAATTTTTTGACCGAAGCTTCTTCAGATTCGTTTTCATCGAGGACGTTCACCTCCTCGGTCCGGATCTGGTCGAGTTCCTCATCGGTGGCGCGCCCCTCGAGCAGTTCTTCGAATGTTTCCGCACCGATGCCGTAGACCTGACGCAGTGCGGGAAGGATTCCCTTGCGGGTGTAAATCTCGTAGCGCACGCGCTGCGGCACGGACTCGGCCACCGCTTGGCGCGCGAGCATATCGAACGGATCATAGGTCAGCAGCGTGATGTTATCGTCATCCGCCGCCACCGGGAGCAGTTGGTAGCGGAGGGCGATGCGCGCGGGAAGTTTGTTGCGCAATTCGGGCGCGGCGTGCGCGATGTCGGCGCCGCCCCAGGCGAGATGAAATTTGTCGGTCAACTCGCGGTAAAAGCCGTTCTCGTCGATTTCCGTATGATCGAGAAGGGCCCGGAGCAAGGACGACTGGTTGCGCGCGGCTTCGCGCAGGGCACCGGAAATTTTTTCCCGATCCGCGGCTCCGTGCCTCGCGGCCAAATCGACCAACTCCGGAATGAGGGCCATACGCTATGC
>JBEDBL010000151.1:0-6755 GCA_041177245.1 Verrucomicrobiota bacterium | reverse complement strand
CAGCTGGACACGCTCCTCCTCGCGGAACGGATATTCGGACAAGAGCCATTTGAGGGCGGTTTCCGGCGAAGACCCGGTTGCAAGCGATTGCGTGGGTTTGCGCGGCTCTTTGAGGGCAAGCGGTCGTGTCTCGAGTCTCGTCTTGAGGTCCTCGCGGAGAGCGGTGTAGGCGGGTTGGGTGAGGAGCGTCCTGACGACAAACTGCTCGGGAATCCGCCATGTGCCCGATGCGGCAGGGTTGAAATGACCGAGGATAAGGAGAGGCCCAAGTTTTCCCACCGGGACCCAAGGCAACTCCTCGCTGGCGGCATCCTCGAAAGCAAGGCTCCGGAAAGTTGCCTCCGCTGCCACCGGGAGCACCAAACGCGGGTTGGCCAGAGGAATGAGGGCAAACACTCCCGCCATCCACTCCATCGCTTCCTCGGGAGGAATTCCATTGGCCAAAGCCAAAGCTTCTTGGAAGTTTTCCGCGTTCTCCGCCGTCTGCAGCGGCGCGCTCAGTCCTTTTTCCAAGATGAGGTTCTGGGAGGTAATTTCAGCCGGGGCCATGATCCAAACGCTCGACCACCAATCTGCGCCAACGGCCTATGGGCTGCAAGCCCTGGTCCCCCGAAGCGGCCCGGCTCCTCAGTAGGTCAGCGTGGTGCTGCCTTGTTTCACGACAACTTTCTGGCGAAGCGGGTCGGCAGTGAAGCTTACGCTGTAGCCATTTGGCATATAGTTGGAGAGAGTGGTGGGAGCAAACGCCAGATAGCGGGAAAGAAGGCTATAGCGAGCGTTATCGTTTGCAGCGCTCCAGGTTGAGTTCGCTGATTGGTTGCCCACAGCCTGGTAGTAGGCCGCCGCCGCCACGTTGAGAGCCTCGGCGCGGGAGCGGGCCAGATTGTCTTCGCTGTCGCTCCGCACCTGCACGATATTGGGGATGGCGAGGAAGAGAATTATCCCGAGAATGACAAGGACAATAAGGAGTTCGACCAAGGAAAATGCCCGCCGATTGTCGCCGGTCATGCGAGGGAGTGGACTCATTGCATCAGGACTTTCGGATAGCTGCCGTTGCTCCACGAGGAAAATTGCAGTGTTTTGCCGATGCCCGAAAGGGCGCTGCTGCTTACGCCGCCGGCCGATACGCTGAAGATGTTGGTGTCGCGCAAATAAGGAGCCAGATTTGTCAACATGGCGCCGGGATCCGTGCTGTATTTGCTCGAACGGACGAAGTTGAGTCCCGCGGTGCCCGATGCTTGGGCGGTGATCCACGCGTCGAGAGCCGTCTGCAATTGCACCTGCTGCTGTCGCGCGACCAAGTTGCGGGAATTTTCCGCGGCGCCGCCCAAGTAGGTCATGGCCAAACCACTGATGACTGCAATCACGGCAACGACGAGGAGGATCTCGATGAGCGAAAAGCCCGCCCTTCCTAGTCGGCTGCGTCGCAGTCCTAGCCTTGCCTGCCCACCGGTTTTCATCACGAATTCAATCCCTAACAAACCTAGCATGCTTTGTCTCCTCGGCAACCATCGCCGACGGTCTGCCAAGCCGCCGGGACGTGCCGCGAAAAAAAAGAAACAGGCCCCGGTCTCCCGGGGCCTGTGCATTAAACCTCTTGAGTGAGGGTCGCTCTATGGGGTGTAGGTGAACGTAACAATGTTAGTTCCAACCGTCGCGCTGAAAACACCGCTCAGGTTGTTGGTGCTCGCTGCGCCGTTGGCATTGGTAGCGCCGACTGCATTCACTTGCGTAATGAATCGGGCCGCAGAATCTTCGTTGTACGCATCTTTGGACGCTACCGCCGCTTCACGGGCGCCGGTGATGTTAGGAATCGCGATGGCCGCGATGACGGCGATAACCGCGATGACAACGAGAAGTTCGACCAAGCTGAACGCCGAGTTGAACTTTGCTTTGAGTGAGGTGGTTTGTGTTTTCATAACGAGGCCAAGTTAAGGCGGGATTAAAACCGCGGCAATTTGAGGGAGTTGGTGTTTTTCGATAGGGTTTTCCTGTAGGCGCCGTAGGCGCCTATTGGCGAAGGCTGAAACTTGAACCGATGGTGCCGTTAGGCCCTGAGATGGGCCCAAGGCAATTTGAGCCGGAGTCCGCCGCGGCGGACATAGACGGGAGTCCTACAGAGAGAGCCTTGACCGCGGCCGAGTAATGTTTATCTTAAGATCAACATGAAGTCGCCGATGGAGATTATCAATACGCGCCAGTTGCGGGAGGAGATGCCGCGGGTGGTTAACAGCGTGCGGAAGGGCAAGCGTTTCTTGGTGCTGCACCGAAGCCGTCCGGCTTTCGAGCTGGCGCCGCCGGAGTCGGTGTCGCGTCCTTTGCCGCCGTTGGAGGAGGATCCGGTGTTTGGGTGGAATGGCGTCGGCGCGTCCGCGGACGGACTAAGGGCGGCGGACCATGACCGCGTGCTCTACGGAGCGTGAAAAGGAGTCTTTTTGTCGACACGGCCGGCTGGATGGCGTGTGCCGACCGCAACGATCCAGCCCATGCGAAATGTGTCGCCGCGCGCGACGCCCAGCTTCGGGCCGGCTTTTTGCTCATCGCCACGGAGTATGTTTTGGACGAGACGCTGACGTTGCTTCGCTTGCGTCTTGGTCTGGGTGCCGCGCGTGAATGGTGGGACCGCGTTTCGCAAAGTCCGCGGGTTACCTTCGCAGACGTCGATGCAGATTTGCGCGAGCACGCCTTGGAGTGGTTTTTTCGCTACGAGGACAAAGAGTTTTCCTTCACGGACTGCACAAGCTTCGCGTTCATGCGGCTGGAAAAAATCCGCGAAGCATTGACCACCAACCGGCATTTCCGTCAGGCGGGGTTCGAGGTGGTGGGGAAGGGGTGAAACTTGAGTTGGAGACTTGAGTGAGGGGGGTAACAAAAGGGCTGAGACTTGATTTTGAGGCTTGAGTGAAAGGCTGGGAAGCCGAGTTGGCGGTTTTGCCGGAGGGCCGTCTCCCCAAGCCTCGGCTCAGCAGGAGGTTCTCAGAGAGGGCCATGACGCTGTACTTTGACAACGCCGCAAATCTGACTAACTTGGTCATATGATTCAGACCAATATTTCAAACGCGAAGAGCAATCTGAGCAGCTACTTGGAACGCGTCAAAGGTGGAGAGGAGGTGGTGATTGCCGATCGGAACCGGCCGGTGGCGAAATTGGTGCCCTATCGACCAGGCAAAATCGGGGGCAGTGGGTGGACCGCGCGGTTGGCGGAGTTGGCGCGGCGGGGCGAGGTTCGGCTGGCGGGGGACCTCGATGAGCCTTTCGAATTGAAACCGGCTCGCGCGCCGAAGGGCGGGGCGAAGGTGGTTGCCGCTCTCCTCGAAGAGCGACGTCAGGGGCGATGAGATTCTGGGATAGTTCGGCTTTGCTGCCTCTGGTGATCGAGGAAGCCGGGAGTGCCGCGATGAACCGCCTGTTTGCCGCGGACAGCGAGATAGCTTTGTGGTGGGGAACGCCGACGGAATGCTGGTCGGCTGTTGCGCGCCGGGAAAGGGAGGGAAGCTGGCCGCCATCGATGACGGAGGAAGTGCTGGCCAACTTGCAAAAGTTGGTTGCGCGGGCGCATGAGGTGCTGCCAACCAGAGCGGTGCGTGCGTGCTCCCGACGCTTGCTCTTCACGCACTCTCTGCGCGCGGCCGATGCGCTCCAGCTCGCCGCGGCTGTTGTCTTGGGCGCGAGTGAGGTTGCGGAGTTGGAGTTTGTCACCTTGGACGACGCGCTTGCGCTGGCGGCGCGGCGGGAAGGTTTCCGTGTGATAGGCGGAGCAACCGCCTGAACAAGTTTTGTCTTTCGGCCCGTCGTTGAGGCCGGCCAGTCTCACCGCGACGATACGAGTTTCCAAACTTCCTGAAAGCCTGGCGCAAAGTCCTGAGGCCTCGAGCCCAGCCAGTCTTTAATCATGGAGGTAGGGAAAAACGCCGCGTCCTCAATTTCCGAAGGTGGTAAAATAAAAGGGCCCTCATGCCGAGCGGTGAAGACTTCGACGAATTCCTGTCCGGTGTTGGAACAGGCGCGGATCTTCCCAATGGGTGTCAAATCACCGCGGATCCCGAGTTCCTCTTCCGTCTCGCGTGCCGCGCCGGCGGCATAACCTTCGCCGGGTTCGAGGTGTCCGGCTGCGCTTGAGTCCCACTTGGATGGCTCGCGATCTTTCCACGCCGAACGTTTCTGCAGCAGTAAATCCCCGGCTTCGTTGAAAACCTGAATATGCACGGCGCGGTGAAGAAGGTTTTTTTCGTGGACCACCGAACGAAGTTCGGTGCCGGTTATTCTGTCATTCTCGTCGACCACATCGAATCTCTCCCCGTCGTGCTGCGGCGGATGGGCCGCGGCCGGATCGAGCGTGCGGGCGAGATCGACCCAATGCGCAACGGATAAATTTTCCGCGCGGCAGGTCGGGGGGAGGTTTCGTCTGCCGCACCATGCGGGCCACATATCCGCGCCGGGTTTGAGGAGCGACTTCAATTGCTTGCGCCTTTGGCTGAAGCCGCGCTGCACGAGGTCGTCGAAAAACGTGGTGCGGACCGGAGGAAACTCCTTTGCGCCTCGGCGTTCCAAAACGACCAGCGCCGAGTCGACGCCCGGTTCGGGAAAAAAGACGGATGGAGGCAGCGCGCGCTCGCGGCGGACTTTCCACAACCGTTGCGTCCTGACGGTCAGCGCGCTGTAGTCCGCGGTGTCCGGACCGGCGGCCAGGCGCGCCGCAAACTCGTCCTGCACGGCAAATACGGCGCGGTTCACGGGGGAGCAGGGCCCGAGCCAGTGCCGGAGGATCGGCGAGGTTGCGTAATAAGGCAGGTTGCCCGCGAGCGGAAATGGCCCGTGTTTCATGAGCGGACGCCAATCGAACTCGATGGCATCGGCATGAACAACCTCGATACGGTCTGCTGGGTATTTGCCCCGCAACCATTCCGCCAAGCGCGCGTCCTTCTCGACCAGCAGCAGTTTGTCGCAGCGTTCAAGCAGCGGTGCAGTTAGCGAACCGAGTCCCGGCCCGATTTCCACGGCAAATGCTGCGCGTTTCGGGACAGCAGCCGCGGCGATGGCGCGGGCGAGGTTTTGGTCGTGGAGGAAATTCTGTCCGAGGCTTTTCGTCGGGCGCAGTTCCAGTTCTTGCAGCGCGGCGCGGATGTCGGTGAGGCGCATTCGAACAAGTTCAGGGCTGAAAGATGAGAGTTGAGGGGATTGCCGTAGCGGCGTCGACTTCGCCACCGCCGACTAGAAATCGAACAATTCGCTGTAGTGCTTTTTGGCGTGGTCGCGGCACATTGTTTCTATCTCGCCCGGGTCGGTCATGCCCGCGGCGTGACAGGCCAGCTCGCTGCACTCTTTGAAGTCGAGGCTCTGCACGGCTTTTTTGACCCGCGGGACGGCGGCCGTGACCACGCTGAGTTCGTCCATTCCCAATCCGATGAGCAGGGGAGTGAGATGGAGTTCGGAGGCCATTTCCCCGCAGACGCCGATCCAGATGCCGCGTTTGTGCGCGGCTTGGCAGGACATGGCGAGCAGGCGGAGCACGGACGGATGGGTCGGTTGGTAGAGGTGCGCCACGCGGTCGTTCCCGCGGTCGACCGCCATGGTGTATTGCACAAGGTCGTTTGTTCCCACGCTGAAAAATTTCACTTCCGCGGCTAGTTGGTCGGCGATGAGCGCGGCCGAAGGAACCTCGATCATGCAACCGACCTCGATGTCGTCCTTGAAGGCTTTGCCCTCCGAGGAGAGCTCGCGCTTGCACTCTTCGAGAAAGGCGTTGGCCCACTTCACCTCGTCCAGCTGCGTGACCATTGGATACATAATGCGGATGTTTCCATGCGCCGAGGCGCGGAGGACGGCCCGCAACTGCGTCTTGAACAGCGCCGGCTCGTCGAGGCAGAGGCGGATGGCGCGCCGGCCGAGAAACGGGTTCGGCTCCTCGGTCACATGCGGAAGGTGCATCAGTTTGTCGCCGCCGATGTCCAGCGTGCGGATGATCACGCCGTGCGGCGCGCATTTCTCCGCGGCGATTTTGTAGGCCTCGTATTGTTCGTCCTCGTCGGGCGGCGCCTGCTTGTTGAGAAAGAGAAACTCGGTGCGGAAAAGCCCTATACCTTCGGCTCCGGAGGAGGCCACGGAGTCGATTTCCGAAGGTAACTCGATGTTTGCCGAAAGGATGACGTGGCGCCCGTCTCGCGTGGTCGACGACGTCTCGCGGATGGCCTCGAGTTGGTGCTCGACCTCGACTTTGTGCTGCGCGATCTGGCCGTATTCGAAGCGCGTTTGCTCCGAGGGATCGACGACGAGCTTGCCGCTGTAGCCGTCGAGGAGAACGCGGTCGCCGGTGCTCAGCTTCGAGCAGATGCCGCTCAGGGCCACGATGGCGGGGATGCCGAGGGACCGGGCCATGATCGCACTGTGCGATGTGCGGCTGCCTTGCTCCGTGACGAAGCCCTGAACCAGTTCGCGGTTGATGAGGGCGGTATCGGACGGGGTGAGGTTCGCTGCGACGATGATGTGGGGCCGGTCGAGTTTGTGCAGGTCGCGCTGGCCTTTGCCGAGGAGGTGCCGCAGGACGCGGCGCGTCACGTCTTCGATGTCGACGACGCGTTCCTGCAGGTAGGGATCGTCGATGGCCGCGAGGGTCTTGCAGTATTTTTCCGCAACCTTGTGGAAGACAAATTCAATGTTGTGCTTGTCGCGCTCGAGACCGCGCAAGGCCTCGTCGATCAGGGTGCGGTCCTCGACCACCAGCAGGTGAGCGTCGAATATGCTGGCGTCCCCCGCGC
>JBEDBL010000150.1:0-6761 GCA_041177245.1 Verrucomicrobiota bacterium | reverse complement strand
TCGCGGAAAGTTTCCGGAGCGGCGCCGGCCAACTCGACGATGGTGTCGGCCACGCGCAGCACGCCCGGTTTGCCATCCACCCGCGCGAAAACTTCTCCCGGCAGCGCGGTGCCCGCGCCGATGTCGATGGCGGCGGCTGTTTCCCCGCCGCGCAGTTCGATGCGGAGGCGCGGAGGCACCAGCGCGGCTTCGGGGAATTTTTCGGGATCGCGCCCCGGTTGACGGTCGCGCACTTCCATCAACCGAGCCGCCATGATCAACCGGTCGACCGATTCCGGCGAGGCGCGGTCTTCGAACGGTTCGCTGATCCGCCATCCACCGGTTTCTTTGCGCAGGCTCATCTTTCCCCCGGCGCGAGTGATATCGATCTCGGAGACCCTTTCGGGCTCGAACACCGCGGCATAGCGCCGATTTTCCTCGGCTTCGCGCGTGGGCAGCACTGACCGGTTGAGATAGAACACGAAGCCCACCGCGGCGAGCGTGAGAACGAGGAGAAAAATCGTCGCGCGCGGGTTCACGAATTAGCGCCGTCTGCGCCACCACACCGCGAGTCCGGCGACCGCCGCAAGGGCCGGGATCACCACGAGCGTGTACAACGCGAGGCGGCCGGTTTCCGCATCGGTCAGGTTGAGGTTGAAGGCCCTGACGGATTTCGGCGCGATGCGCGCGAGGTGTCCGCGGTCGAGCATCCAGTTGAGCGAGCTGAGCACGAAGTCGAGGTCGGGCTCGGTTATGGAACCGTCGACCACGAATTCGCTGTTGCCCGCGACAACCATGCGCGCCGAACTCAAATCGAGTTTCTCGTCCGCCACGCCTCCGCGTTCGGCCATGGCGGCGACCACCAGCGGCGCGGCGGTGTCCTTGTCCGTCTCGAAGTGCACCCCCTTCTGCTCGTCGGTCACGTATTCGGTTTCACCCCAGAAAGGATCCTCCGCCGTGATCATGGGCATGAGCGTCACTCCCTTCTTCCGTTCGTCCAAAGCGAGCGAGCAGGTGGCGGCGGGCAGCATGGCGTCCACGCCCTGCAAACGGCGCGTCACCCGGTTGGCCGTGGAAAATTTTCCCGTGACATCGCGCAGGATGCCGGTGGCGAAACCGAGTTTCACGGTGCGCAGCACACGATCGTCCCGCGGAGTGATGCCCGCGGAAACGAGAAGTTCCTTGAGCAGCGGCGTCGATGCATCCGGGTCGAGGAGAACGAGCAGGCGCCCATTTTTGTCCCAGTAGTCGCGCAGGATCTTCGCCGTCTCCGGAGGCAGGTCATACCGGGCGCCCGCGATGACCACGGCGCTTGCGTCTTCGGGAATAGCCGGCGTGGCGGTGAGCGAGAGCGGCGCGGTCTTCACTCCCTGTTTTTCGATGTATTCGACGAGCAAAGAAATAGGCGAACTGTCGCCCGGCACTGCTTCGCCTTGGCCCTGCAGGAAATAAACCGTGCGTTGGCGCGGCTCGGAAACCTCGATCAGAGCACCGGTCAACTCTTGCTCCCCTTTGAACGCGCGCAGACGCGGGGGTTCGCCCGAGATCTGCGTGAGGTAGTCGTATTCCGCCATGTCTGCGGCGCTGACCTGCTTGGAACGTCCGTCCATCTCGACGATGACGAGATTTTCTTCGGGGCCGAACTGGAATTTCGCCTGCAACTCGCGCGCGCGTCCGAGGTTGCGCATGGGATCGATGTATTCGACGGTCAGCTTGTCGCCCGCCTGAAACTGGTATTCCTTCAGGAGGTTGACCACGTCCCCGTAGATCTCGTAGCCGGGCGCCGCCGTGGTCGGGGAAAAGAAAACGTAGACCTTGGCCGTGGAGGGTAGCTTTTTCAGCACGCTTTTGGTCACTTCGCCCGGACGGTATTTCTGCGCCGGCGACCAGTCGCCGCGGTAATAATAGCGGTAACCGATGTAGTTCGCCGTCGCGAGCAGCACGCAGGCCAGCAGGATCTGCACGCTCACCCCGAAACGTGCGCCGGCCCGCCGGCGCGATGAATCCTGCAACTCCTTCATGTCAGCTTCTCCAGCGGCGCGATTGGAAGACGTGGAATGTGAGGAAGAGCACGAACGCCGTCAGCGAGAGGTAAAACACGACCGGACGCGTGTCGAAAAACCCGCG
Organism: Verrucomicrobiota bacterium; assembly: GCA_041177245.1. Classification (GTDB taxonomy): domain Bacteria; phylum Verrucomicrobiota; class Verrucomicrobiia; order Chthoniobacterales; family JACTMZ01; genus JACTMZ01. The sequence continues at coordinate 4,655 of JBEDBL010000150.1, read as the reverse complement.
CGATGCTTCGCTCATGTGCTCCAGGGCCGAAAAGTAAGCCGTCATTTCGCGCAACGCCGGCGTGATGTTGAGGATGAAAAACGTGAGCAGGCCGAGGAAAAAAAGCAGCGTGATCGCGCTGAACGACATCACCGCGGCGACAATCTGGTTGCGGGTCAGCGCGGAAGCGAGACAACCGACGGAGAGGTAAAACATTCCGATGAGCAGCAGCATGGCGTAGGCGCCGATGAACGGGCCGGCCGCACCCGCCGCCTGCAGGCTGGTCACCCAAGTGAACACGAGAAAGTAGAGCAGGCTGGGCAGCCAGAGCACGATGTAGAAAAAGAGCGCCCCGCAATACTTGGCCAGCACAACCTGACTGTCGCGCACCGGCGCGGTCATCAACGGCTCGATCGTCCCCATTTTGTATTCCTCGGAAAACAGCCGCATGGTGATCAGCGGGAAAACGAGCACAAATCCGAACCAGAAAAACACGGTGTTGAAAAATGCCTCGACCACGGTGACCTCGCTCGGCCCGCGGTTCAGCGCAGCCACACCGGCGTAGAAATTGAAACCGGTGAGTAGCAGGAAGAAAAACAGCACGATCCACGCCACGGGGGAGAGGAAATAGGCGCGTATTTCGCGGTTGAGCAATGTGAGGAATGTCATGTCAATGTTCCCCCGCCTGCGTGATCTCGGCGAAAACGCGCTCGAGGTTCACCTGTTCGCGGCCGAGTTCGCGCAGCGGCCATTTTCGCTCGGAGGCCAGACGCGCCACGGCCTCGCGCGGGTCGTGTTCGGCGTCGGTGCGGAGGGTGCAGGCGCACCAGCCGTCCTCGAGCGCCTCGATCTCGGTCTTGCGCACGCCGGCCACAGCGGGAAGCGCTTTTTCCAGGGCGGACGGCTCCGCGCGAATTTCGGCGCGCACTCCTCCGGCCGTGCGCACGCGCGCCGCCAGATTTTCCGGAGTGTCCGACGCGGCGATGCGGCCGCGGTTGATGATGAGCACGCGGCTGCAGGTCATTTCCACTTCCGGCAGGATGTGGGTGGAGAGAAGGATGGTGTGCCGTTTGCCCAGATCCTTGATGAGTTGGCGCACTTGGCGGATCTGGTTGGGATCCAGCCCGATGGTCGGCTCGTCGAGGATGAGAAGGTCGGGATCATGCAGCAGCGCATCAGCCAAGCCCACGCGTTGGCGGTAGCCTTTGGAGAGGGCCCCGATGAGTTTGCTTTCCACATCGCGCAGGCTGCAGAGCTCCTTCACGGCGTTGACGCGCTGGCGGTTGGTGCGGCCCCGGATGCCTTTGAGCGAAGCGCGGTATTCGAGGTATTCCTGCACCCGCATTTCCGGATAGAGGGCGACGTTCTCAGGCATGTAGCCCACGCGCGAGCGGACTTCGCGCGATTGGGTGGCTACATCGAAACCGGCCACGCTGGCTCTCCCGCTCGTCGCCGGGAGAAAGCACGAAAGGATACGCATGGTGGTGCTCTTGCCCGCGCCGTTGGGGCCGAGGAACCCGACGATTTCCCCCTTTTCCACGGTGAAATCCAGATCCTTGATGGCCGTCATGCCGGCGTATTTTTTGGTGAGTCCCTCTACCTTGATCATGCAAACTGCCCCGGATCCCGGCTTCGGACCGGCGGGAGCCGGAATTTATGCCGCGACATCCCGCGGCTGGCAAGTTAACCGGAGGCTCGGCAACAGAAAAAAACCCGCCGACTTTTCGTCTGTGTATTGCCAGAAGACCCGATTCGTTGGATTCTACGGGTTCACGAATTCAATGAGCCAATCTGTGTCGGGAAACTGGAACTCGGAGCTGCTCGAGCAAAACTACGCGCGCTGGAAGGAGGACACGGAATCGGTCTCTCCGGAGTGGAACGCTTTTTTCGAGGGCTTCGAACTCGGCCTCACGCAATCTGAGGAACTCGCCGAGGGCGCCCGCGCCTCCGTGCCCGAAGATGCCGCGCTCGAGCGCCGCGCCGATTCACTGGCCTACAATTACCGCACGCTCGGACACACCATCGCCAGCCTCGACCCGCTCGCGCCGCATCCGCCGGAAAACCCACTTCTCTCGCTCAAGGCGATCGGTTTCACCGACAGCGACTTGGAGCGGACCGTCTCTTCCAAGTATTTCCGCGACGGCAAACCCATGTTGCTGCGCGAAATGCTCGCGGAGTTGCGCGAGATCTACAGCGGAACGATTGGAGCCGAGTTCATGCACATCCAGGATCCGCGGGTGCGCAACTGGATCCGCGAGCGCGTGGAGAACCGCGGCAACGGCAACCTCAAGGACGCCTCTCTCCACCGCGCGGTGCTGCGCCAACTTTACGAAGCGGAGACTTTCGAGCACTTCCTGCACACTCGCTATGTGGGGCAGAAGCGTTTTTCCCTCGAGGGCGCGGAATCTTTGCTCGTCATTCTCGACACCGTTTTGCAGCGCTGCGAACCGTGCGGCGTGAAGGAAATCGCCATGGGCATGGCCCACCGCGGCCGCCTCAACGTGCTGGCCAATTTCCTCAACAAGCCGCTCACCCTCATTTTCAACGAATTCTCCGAGAACTACATCCCCGACATCGTCGGCGGCAACGGCGACGTGAAATACCACCTCGGCTATCTCGCCGAACGCCAGACTTCCACGGGCTACAAAATCGGCGTGCGCCTCGCGCCGAACCCGAGCCATCTCGAAGCCGTCGATCCCGTGGTCGAGGGAATGGCGCGCGCGCGCCAGCGCATTCTCGGCGACATGGAAAAGCGGGGCGCCGTCCTTCCGCTTCTCATCCATGGCGACGCGGCCTTCGCGGGGCAGGGGATCGTGGCGGAGGTTTTCCAGATGTCGCAACTTCCCGGCTACCGCACCGGCGGCACGCTGCACATCGTGGTCAACAACCAGATCGGTTTCACCACGCTGCCGGCCGACGCGCGTTCCAGCCTGTATTCGACCGACGTAGCCAAGACGATCGAGGCGCCGATTTTCCACGTCAACGGCGAGGACCCGCTCGCCGTGGTCACCGTCGCGCAGATCGCCCTCGATTTCCGTCAGGAATTCGGGCGCGACGTGGTCATCGACCTTTATTGCTACCGGCGCCACGGACACAACGAGGGCGACGAACCGACCTTCACGCAACCGCACCTTTACAACCGAATCCAGAAGCACCCGCTGGCCAGCGAGACTTTCGTGAAGGAACTTGCCGCGCTCGGCACGCTTTCCGAGGCGGAAGCCGCGCAGATCAAGGCCGAGGCTTCCCGCGATCTCGAGGAAGCATTCGACATCGTTAAGAAAAGCGAGAGCGAACGGCAGGAAGGCGGCCGTTTCGCCGGATCCACCGCGGTTTTCCAGCCGCCGTATTCCTACGAACCGGTGCACACCGAAATTTCGTCCGCCATGCTCCAAGAAATCGTCGAGGGACTCTGCCGCGTGCCGCCCGACTTCCATCTGCTGCCCAAAGTCCGCCGCATGCTCGTCGACCGGCGTCTCGAAATCCTGCGCGACGGCGGTCCTTACGATTGGGCGTTTTCCGAGGCGCTTGCCTTCGGTTCTTTGCTCCTCGAAGGCACGCCGGTGCGCCTCTCGGGTCAGGATTGCCGCCGCGGCACGTTCAGCCAGCGCCACGCGGTTTTCTACGACGCGGAAGAGAAAGAAGATTTCGTGCCGCTCAACCATCTCAAGGATGGGCAGGCCAAGCTCTGCGTCTACAACAGTCTGCTCAGCGAGGTCGCCGTGCTCGGTTTCGACTACGGCTACTCGCTCGATTACCCTTCGATGCTCTGCCTGTGGGAAGCGCAGTTCGGCGATTTCGCCAACGGCGCGCAGGTCATCATCGACCAGTTCATTTCTTCGGCCGAATCGAAATGGCAGCGCCCCAGTTCGCTCGTCATGCTTCTGCCCCACGGCTACGAAGGCCAGGGTCCCGAACATTCCAGCGCGCGTCTCGAGCGCTTCCTGCAGTTGTGCGCGGACAACAACATGCAGATCTGCAACTTGACCACGCCCGCGCAGTATTTCCACGCGCTGCGGCGGCAGATCCACCGCGATTACCGCAAGCCGCTCGCTATCATGACGCCGAAGAGCCTGCTGCGCCATCCGCTCGCCGTTTCCAAAGCCTCCGATTTCACCGACGGCCGTTTTTACGCCATCATGGCCGACCCGCTCCCCGACGACACCGCGCCGGTCACGCGGATGATCCTCTGTTCCGGCAAGGTCTATTACGACCTCAAGGCCGAGCAGGAAAAACGCGGGGCGACCGATGCCACCATCCTGCGCGTCGAGCAGCTTTACCCGCTGCATGTCGAGAAGATCAAACGCATCGCGCAGTTGTGCCCGAACCTCAAGCGTGTCGTCTGGTGCCAAGAGGAACCGCAGAACATGGGAGCGTGGTTCTTTATGCAGCCGCGACTGCGCGAGTTGCTCGGCCGCAACATCTCGTATGCCGGCCGTCCGGAAAGCCCGAGCCCGGCCGTCGGATCACTGGCCGTCCACCGCCTGCAGCAAGCGGAACTCGTCAGCCGAGCTTTCGAGGTGTAGACAGGGTCTTCGCATGAGCAGCACGGACATCAAAGTCCCCGCCGTCGGGGAGTCGATTTCTTCGGGAATCATTTCGCTCTGGCACCGCCAGGAGGGTGATTACGTGCGCGCCGGCGACGCGTTGTTCACTCTCGATACCGACAAAGTTTCCAC
>JBEDBL010000149.1:0-6817 GCA_041177245.1 Verrucomicrobiota bacterium | reverse complement strand
AGCTTTTGCCCTTCCTCGACCAAATGATTCGCAGCGCGTTGGAAGTGAAGGAAGGCGGCGCCAAGAGCAGCGGCAAGAAGAAGAACAGCCGCCGCCAGGAAAGGGGGGCGCTGTCTTTCGCGACGGGCAGTTTCAAGCCGTGGGGACTGGAGGTTGAGATTCAGGGGACAGTCGCCGACCAAAGCGCTTGCAGCCAAACCAACGCACTCCCCAAGCGTGTGCGCGTATCGCCCGATTTCCTCAGTAGCGGCGGACGGCGCGATCGATAGTCGGTGCAGAGGATTGAAGAACTCAACGGGCAACGACAGCTTTTCGTTGAAGAATTCGATTGAGAAGGGCAATGAAGCACCGCCGCCGGCAAGAAAAACGCGCACAGGCGCCGAGCCCTGCTGGTTGGTGCGGTAGTGGGTGATGGAGCGTGTGATCTCATTGTGCACTCGCGTCATGACGGTCCGTGCGACTTTCCCTAATTCCGCAGCATCCCCTGTCTCCTCGTGACTGCCGGGTGGGGGAATGAGAGCCTGCTTTGTCTTGAAGTCTTCGATTTCCGCGAACGGACGACCTTCAAGCTTCTTCTGCATGGCGGCAGTGATTGAACTTCCACCCACCGGGAGCGTTCGGAAGAAAAGTCGGTCGCCCTCGGCAAAAATCAGGTTGGTGGCCCTCGCTCCAATGTCGATGAGCAGCGTGCAGCCGGTCAATTCAGGGTAATTGTAGCGCAGTGCGTTGTAGAGCGCGACTGGAGAAGTCTCGATGAAGTCGGCAGCGAAGCCAGCCGACTGGACAGCCTCCACGGTTGCTTCCAACCCATCCAGTTTGGTGGCAAGAATGAGCGCGCCCAATTTGTCGGGCTCCGATTCCGGGAGAACTTGGTAACCCCAAGAGACTTCTTCAATCGGGAAGGGGACGTTTTGCTGCGCTTCAAAAAGCAGCATCTGCCCCACTTTTTCTGGCTCGACTTTCGGAATTTTGACAAAGCGAGCGAACACACCTTGCGAGGGCAGCGCGAGAACAGCAGTTCCGCCGGTCCATTTCAGCTTCGAGCGAAGCTCGCCCAGCGCAATTCGGAGTTGTCCGGGCCTGCTGGAGTCGGCAGCGGGATCGGGTTGGAGTCCCGCTCGGGCCACTCCTGACAGGACGAGTCCATTCCCGGGCGCGGCGTCGAAGACCGCCATGGTGGCGGTTTGCATCCCGAGGTTCAGGGCGGCGACGCGTTTGGTGGCGGCCATGGGGTTTTTCCTTATATCAAAAATCAAAGGCCGGCTGGGCGGGCCTTGATGGCTTCGTAGTAATCCCATGCAAGGGAAGCAAAGGGAGACTCGCTCTTGTTCAACACGTAACCGTTAACCTGCTGCAAACTGGACCACCACTGGCCCTTCCCCTTCCAGCTCTTTTCCGCGACCAACTGCCCCTGCTTGGTGATTGTCACTCCCACATCGACAATGGCCGAACTCACCGTTGTCGGGGCTTTCCCGTCGAAAAAGCGCTCGAGAGTGCGGGGGCTGATATACATCACAGAGTGTAGTCCCTTCGCTTGGGGGATCGCAGTGTGAGTAACGGAACCGGTCAGCAGTGCGCCCTTGGGATACTCTTTGCTCTTGTTGCTAAGGAGGACGTAGTAGTTGACCGTGAGATCGTCGAGGAACTTCGGTTCCTTTGCTCTCGGTTGCCAATCGAAAGAGACCTCCAGTTCGACGAAGTCTTTGTTTTTGGCGACTTTCTTGTTTTTGGGTCCGTAGCTGATCGAATACTCCGGTGTTGTGACGAGATCCGGCGTTATGCTTACGATTTGAAACTCCGTGTTCTGCTGCTGCGCTTGAACATGCGCCGTCGAACTTACGAGCAAAAGTGCGAGGAGGGCTTTTTTCATGGAACGGTGAGATTACCACTCCCGCCGCGCGTGTGCCAGAACTTCCGAATTTAGTGCGCTCCCTTGCCGAGGAGCACCACCGGGATCGTCCGCAGGAGGATTTTCAAGTCCAGCCATAGCGACCAGTTGTCGATGTATTCGACATCGAGCCGAACCCACTCGGCGAAATCCCTGACGACATTGCGCCCACCGACTTGCCAGAGGCAAGTGAGGCCTGGCTTCATGCTCAGGCGCCGCCGATGCGCCGTCATCTCGAAGTTATCCACTTCGTAGATCGGAAGGGGGCGGGGGCCGACAAGGCTCATCTGGCCCAGCAGGACATTCAACAACTGCGGAAACTCATCCAAGCTGGTGCGGCGCAGCCATCGGCCCACGGGCGTGATGCGCGGGTCGCCCTCGATTTTGAACACCGGCCCCGACATTTGGTTTTTCGCTTTCAGAGAATCTCGCTCCGCTTCGGCGCCGATACGCATGGAGCGAAATTTGTACATGGTGAAAGGCGCGCCGTGTCGCCCGGCGCGGGTTTGCCTGAAGATCACCGGTCCCGGAGACGACATCTTGACGAATACGGCGATCAACAAAAACAGCGGAGAAAGAAGCAATAGTCCGAAAAAAGCTCCGACGCGATCGACAGCCGCCTTGATCATCAAAGCCCACGAGAGCTCGGGCGTGACGCGAAGCACCAGCATCGGGATCGGCCCGAGGTTTTCGTAAGCGGGGCGGGCGATCGAGGTTCTCACGTAGTTGGCCGCGATCCACGCCTCGACACCCTCCGTCTCGCAGGCGGCAACACAGTCTTGCAGGGCTGCCGGAGCCACCGCTCCGAAAGCGAAGATGACGCGGCCCACGCCGTGCTTGTGCAAGGCGTGGACCAAAGAGTCGGTGTCGAAGCGCGCGAGATCGATCTTCTCGACGACATTGAGTTCCTGCCGCTGCAAAGGCGTCAAAGACCCGAGCACCGCATCCATACTCTCGGAGGTTCCTGCCAGAATGACGCTCTCGCCCGGGCTGCCGCTGCGCAGCCGGCGCAACCGGAAATCCCGGTAAATCGCCTCGCGCGCCAGCAAACCCGCCGGCGCGAGCACGATGAACAAAAGAAAAGCCGACCGACTCGGAATGCCCAGCCTGAAGAAAACGACGCACCCGCCGAGAATCAGACCGAGCCAAACGCCCGCATAAGCTATCTGCCGCAGCGAGCGGCTTACGGATTTTTCCAATGGGTATTGGTAGAAGCCCTGCATTTCGAGGAGCAGGGGACCGAAGAGACCGATAACAACAAACAGCCAGACGAACGATTCGAGCGGCGGGATCTCCGGCAGAAAATCCAGATTGATGATCTGGAAGCGTCGAAACGCGTAGCCAATATACAGCGCAGCAACGAGGATCAGCCCGTCGAGAATCTGGTTGATCTGGAGTGACAGTTCTTGACGCCGTGAAATCATAGGCGCGGACCGGTTGCAGTTCTTCTTGGCGGAGTGAGCATCCTTCTTTTATCTAAATAGCACACTGGCATGAAAAAGCGCAAAAAGCGAACACCGTCCCACGAAGCTGTTGTGGCCACCGCACACAGCGCAGGCGGCCTGCGCGAGGCGGCGGTGTTGCGGCCCGGCAACGGGATCGATTTCGTCGAAGTCCGTCTCGACTGCCTGGACGGCAACATCAACAGGCTTCGCTCATCGGTCGAAAAAATCCGAGTCCCGTTGATTCTCACCGCGCGCCACCCGCGTGAGGGCGGAGCCGGTGCCCTAGGCAGCCGGCAGCGCGCGCAACTGCTCAAGGCGTTTTTGCCGCTGGCCTCGATGGTCGACATCGAATTGCGAAGCGCGCAAAGCCTGCGCGACGTTGTTGCGGAGGCCAAGCAGCAGCGCGTCGATCTGATTCTTTCCTTCCACGATTTTTCGAGGACACCTTCGCCAACGCGGTTGCGCGCGAAAGTGCGCCAAGCACTTCGAGTCGGAGCCTCTATTGTGAAAATCGCGACGACCCTGCGCGGACCGAGCGATCTGGTTTCGTTGCTTGCCCTCCAATCGTCATCGGACCAGCTTGCCACCATGGGCATGGGAGATTTGGGCAAGGTGTCGCGGTTGGTCTTGCCGTTAGCCGGCGCGAGGCTGGTTTACGGATACCTCGACCGTCCCCAGGTGGAAGGACAGTGGCCCGCTGATGTCCTTGCCGCGCGTTTGGCGGAGTTGTCCTCATGAAAGACTGGATAGCACAACTGCAGGCCGGCGTTTTTTTCGAAGCGGAGCAAATCCGCGCGCTGGCGGAAGAACTTCTTTCCGCCGATGCAAGCGACGAGGAGAAGGCTGACTTTCTCGAGGCATTCCATGTCCGCGGCGAGAACGCGCGCGAGATCACGGCGCTGGCTTCGGCTTTTCTCGAAAAAGCCGAGCCGTTTCATGTTCCCGCCGAACCGGGTGGCTTCATCGATGTCTGCGGCACGGGCGGCGACAAACTTGGTCTTTTCAACATCTCGACCGCAGTGATGTTCGTAGTCGCGGGCGCCGGCGTGCGGGTGGTCAAGCACGGCAACCGTGGCATTACTTCCCGCAGCGGCGGAGCCGACGTGCTCGAGGCTCTCGGGATCCCGGTGGAGCTCCCCGTCGAAAAACTCTCCGCGATGCTCGAAGGCGCCGGCGCGACGTTCCTTTTTGCGCCACGGTTTCATCCGGCATTCAAAGCCATCGCTCCGGCGCGGAAAATCCTCGCGGGCCGCGGCAAAGCGTCTGTCTTCAACATGCTCGGTCCGCTCCTCAATTCGGCTCGCCCGCCGTACCAGCTCGCGGGTGTCTTCTCGCAGCAACTTATCCCGCTGTATGCCGAGATACTTCCCGGGCTCGGGCGCACCCGCGCCTGGGTGGTGCACGGCCGGACATCGGAGGGCGGCGTGATGGATGAAATCTCCACGCTTGGTCCGACAACGATCGCCGACGCTTCGGCAGACAATCGGAGTGCGACCGAATTTGATGCTTCGAAATTTTTTCCCCGTCCCACCGCACTCGACGAATTGCGCGGAGGCGACGCGGTCCAGAATGCACGGATGCTGGTCTCCATCCTCTCGGGGGAAAAGCGCGGCCCCGCCCGCGATATCGTCGTGCTCAATGCTGCGGGCGCTTTGCAGGCCGCGGGAGTTGCCGCGGGATGGGAGGCGGCCATCGATGAAGCCCGCGAATCAATCGACTCGGGAGCAGCCGCCCGGGTTCTCGCCGAGATGCGCCGTCTTTCGGCTTAACCGCCCTCCGCGCGTTGCGCGTTCATGATTTTTACCCAGATGGGCAAAGCCAATGTGGCACCGTAGCCGCGGTCGACAATCTGGCGGGGTTGATCGAACCCGACCCACACTCCACATGTTGTCCGCGCATCGAAGCCGATGAACCATGCGTCGCGGTAGTCGTTCGTCGTCCCGGTTTTGCCGGCCGCTTTGCCTTTGTAGCCAAAAGCTTTGGCCACCGCGCCGGTGCCGCGCGTCATCGTCTCGCGCAGCACGATGGAGGTCGTCCGTGCCGCGCCGGCCGGCAGAATCCTCTGGGATGCTCCGCGGTAGCGGTAAAGCACGCGGCCTTGCGGATCCTCGACATGGTCGAGGATGTGAGGTGACGGCGAGATTCCCTCGTTGGCAAGTGCGGCGTAGGACGACGTGAGCGAACGCAGTGTCCCGCTGAACGACCCCAGACAGGCCACGGGAGAGCGGGGGACATCTTCCGAGATACCCGCAGCCATAATGCATTCCCTCACGCGATCGATGCCCGCGCGCATGCCTACCCTCACGCTCATCGTGTTGCGCGAAAGGATGAGGCCTTCGCGCGCCGGAAGCGTTCCGCGGTAGGTGTCGTCGCTGTTCGCCGGCCTGTAGTTGGCGAATGCCGCCGGCATTTCCCCGCGTTGGATTGGGTCATCGCTCACCGGTGTGTCGGGATCCAACCCGACGGCGAAAGCAGTCGCATAGACGAACGGTTTGACCGCGGATCCGACCTGGCGCTCCGCGAAGCAGGCCCGGTTGTATTTGCTCGAGGCGAAATCGCGTCCGCCCAGCAGCACACGGATTCCTCCGCTGGTGTTGTCGATGGCCATGGCCGCGGCCTGCAGATACGGAGTTCCTCCGCGACCTTGCGGATCGACATAGGGAGTGTCCTTCTTCTTGGGGTGCGGGTATCCGGAACGCGATTCCACCGATTGCAACTGCGATTCGACGGCAACAACGGCCTCGCGCTGCATCCGCCCGTCCAAGGTCGTGTGAATTTTCAGCCCCGCGCCGTCGAGGACATCCTGCGGAAGAACTTTCTCCAGTTCCTTCCACAGCAGCTCCATGGCCCAATCTTCCTGCGGCGCAGCCGGCTTGGCAGCTGCCAAACGCAACGGTTCCGCGCGCGCGCGCTCCGCATCTTTCGTCGGAATCAGCCCCTGAGATTCCATCTGGGTGAGCACGATATTCCTTTGCGCGAGCGCGCCTTTGGCATCGCGGAAGGGGGAAAGCCTGTTCGGGCTGCGAATCAATCCCGCGAGGAGTGCCGCCTCCGCCAAGTCCAGATCCGCCGCAGGTTTGTCGAAGTAAGCGCGACTTGCGGTCTCGATGCCGAACAATCCGGAACCGAAATAAATCCGGTTCATGTAGTGCGTGAGAATTTCCTCTTTCGAGAAAACAGCCTCCATGCGCATGGCAAGCGCGGCCTCAAGGATTTTACGGTGGATCGTTTGTCCGCCCAGCGGAAAACTGTTTCTGGCCAGTTGCTGCGTCAGTGTGCTGCCGCCTTGCCGAACGCCGCCGGCTGTGAGGTTGCGGAATGCCGCACGGGCAATGCCCACGGGGTCGATTCCGAAATGGTCGAAAAAGCGGGAGTCCTCGCGCGCGACAAGGGCCCGGACGAAGTAGGGGCTGACCGCGGCAAAAGGAACAGTGCGGCGGTTTTCCCCGGAGAGCCGCGTGTAGACTTCGCCGTTGCGATCGAT